>NZ_BAABKN010000014.1:0-420979 GCF_039543845.1 Nocardioides endophyticus
ACCCCCGACCACGTCAACCCCGAGCGGCCGTGGCCCTCGCTCGAGCGGCTGCGCGACCTGACCGCGCAGTGCGGCTTCGAGCTCACCGCCCGGTTGACCGTGCACCCCGAGTACGTCCGAGCGGCCCTCGCAGGTGGCAGCCCGTGGCTGGACCCGCGGGTCTCGGCCCACGTGGCCGCGCTCGCGACCGAGGACGGGCTCGCCCGGCCCGGCGTACGCCCCGTCGGCCTGCCCTGGCAGGAGCCCGACGGCGGGTTCGCGTCGCTGCAGACCAGCACCGGCCGCACCGACCTCTTCGAGGCCGTCGACCGGGAAGGACCCGGTGGGGGCCGCACCGACGACCGGCGCTCGGACTTCGCCAACGTCTACGGCGACTGGGACGAGGTCCAGCACGCGGCCGACCGCACCGCCGAGCACAGTGGCGGACCGGCCGTGCTGCACGCCGAGGGCGGCGAGGCACTGAAGGCAGCCGAGAAGGACCCCGGCAACCTCTCCGACGAGCACGCCCTGACCCTGATGACCGCCGAGGGCGACCTGCTGCGCGAGGTCTGCCGCCTCGCCGACGACCTGCGCCGCGAGACCGTCGGCGACGACGTGACCTACGTCGTCAACCGCAACATCAACTTCACCAACGTCTGTTACGTCGGCTGCAGGTTCTGCGCTTTCGCGCAGCGGCGCACCGACGCCGACGCCTACTCGCTGTCCCTCGACGAGGTCGCCGACCGCGCCCAGGAGGCCTGGGAGCTCGGCGCCACCGAGGTCTGCATGCAGGGCGGCATCGACCCCGAGCTGCCCGCGACGGCGTACTTCGACCTGGCCTCCGCCGTGAAGCAGCGGGTCCCGCAGATGCACGTGCACGCCTTCTCACCCATGGAGATCGTCAACGGCACCGCCCGCACCGGCCTCTCGATCGAGGACTTCCTGATCAAGGCCCGCGAGGCCGGCCTCGGCTCGCTGCCCGGCACCGCCGCCGAGATCCTCGACGACGAGGTCCGCTGGGTCCTCACCAAGGGCAAGCTCCCCACCCGCACCTGGGTCGAGATCGTCTCCACCGCCCACCGGGTGGGGCTGCCGACGACCTCGACGATGATGTACGGCCACGTCGACCACCCCCGCCACTGGGTCGGCCACCTCAAGGTGCTCGCCCGGATGCAGGACGCCGCCTTCGAGGCGGGTGCCGCGAGCTTCACCGAGTTCGTGCCGCTCCCGTTCGTCCACACCTCGGCGCCGATCTACCTCGCCGGCGTGGCCCGGCCGGGCCCGACGCTGCGCGACAACCTCGCCGTCCACGCGATGGCGCGGATCATGCTGCACGGCCGGATCCACAACATCCAGACGTCCTGGGTCAAGCTCGGCGTCGACGGCACCCGCGCCATGCTCCAATCGGGCGCCAACGACGTCGGTGGCACCCTGATGGAGGAGACGATCTCCCGGATGGCGGGCTCGGAGCACGGCTCCGCGAAGACCGTCGAGGAGCTCGTCGAGATCGGAGCCGGCATCGGCCGGCCCGTCCGCGAACGCACGACGACGTACGGCGAAGGGATACGACGGTGAGCAGCTCGGACAACGGCGACCAGGAGATCTACGGCGGCTACAGCGTCGACGACGAGGACCAGCCCGGCAACATCGACGACCTCGGCGACCCTTCGGTCGCCGACGAGCTCGACCGCGGCTACTCCCCGCCGGAGAAGTACTCCGCCGGCCAGGGCTACGGCAACACGCCCTGGGAGGAGGAGCACCGCGAGGGGATCGACCAGCGCATCGCCCAGGAGGACCCCGACATCGACCCGTACGCCGAGACGGGCGACGACGACTTCCTGGACGACGCCGAGGTCGGCGACAAGCGGGCCGGACGGTTGGTGGACACCGACCAGGGCCTCGGCGAGGACGAGGAGAAGGACCTGGTCGGCGACGACGTCGGGATCGACGACGGCGCGGCTTCGGCCGAGGAGGCCGCGATGCACGTGGTCGAGGACTACACCGAGGGCGACTGACGTCGTGCGGATCGACCTCCAGGGGCGGACCGCGCTCGTCACCGGCTCGACCCAGGGCATCGGCCTGGCCATCGCGCGCGGGCTGGCCGAGGCCGGCGCTCGCGTCGGGGTCAACGGCCGCTCGACCGCCTCGGTCGAGCATGCGATCGCAGAGCTCCACGGCGAGCTCCCGGACGCCGACCTGGTCCCGGTGGTCGCCGACGTGGCGTCCGAGGACGGCTTCGAGGCCGCCGTCGCGGCACTGCCCGCGGTGGACGTGCTGGTCAACAACCTCGGCATCTTCGAGTCCCGGCCGGCGCTGGAGATCACCGATGACGAGTGGCGGCGGTTCTTCGAGGTCAACGTGCTGGCCGCCGTACGCCTGACGCGGCACCACCTCCCCCGGATGGCCGGCCGCGGCTGGGGCCGGATCCTCTACATCGCAAGCGACTCCGCCGTGGTGATCCCCGCGGAGATGATCCACTACGGCATGTCCAAGACGGCCCTGCTCGCGGTCTCCCGCGGCTTCGCCAAGGAAGCGGCGGGCACCGGCGTGACCGTGAACTCGGTGATCGCCGGCCCCACGCACACCGGTGGCGTCGAGGAGTTCGTCTACCAGCTCGTCGACCGTGACCTGCCGTGGGACGAGGCGCAGCGCGAGTTCATGCGCAAGCACCGCCCGCAGTCGCTGATCCAGCGCCTGATCGAACCGGAGGAGATCGCCCACCTGGTGACCTACCTCAGCTCGCCGCTGTCTTCGGCCACGACCGGCGGCGCGCTCCGGGTCGACGGCGGGTACGTCGACAGCATCCTGCCCTGACCGGGGACTGAGACTCGTCGCACCGGGGTACAGACCTTCCGGCGCGGAGACTCCGCTGCCAAGGGAGGGAAAACCGTGCTGTTCCTGTTGTGGATCCTGGCCGTCATTCTCGTTGTCGGCGGCATCGTCCAGCTCTTCCGCGGCCAGCTGCTGTTCGGGATCGTGCTGATCATCGTCGGCCTGCTCGTCGGACCCGGTGGTGTCAGCATCTTCTCCAAGTAGTGCAACGACCCCACCCGACCGGCCACGTTGCTAGAACACGTTCTACCTTGGCCCTAGGGTGGGGTCGTGCGCTTCGCCATCAGCACCGCCTTCCAGCCGGTCGACCACCTGATCCCCCTGGCCCGCGCGGCCGACGAGCTCGGCTACCACTCGATCGCCGTGCCCGACCACGTGGTCGACCTCGAGGAGCTGGCGACGCCGTACCCCTACACGTCGGACGGCGCCCGTCGCTGGGACCACGACGCCGCGTGGCCCGACCCATGGGTGTTGATCGGCTCCCTGTCCGCCGTGACGACCCGGCTGCGCTTCCTCACCTCGGTCTATGTGCCGGCCATCCGCAACCCTTTCCAGGTCGCCAAGAGCGTCGGCACGGCTGCCGTGCTGTCGGGCAACCGGGTCAGCCTGGGGGTCGGGATCGGCTGGTGTCGCGAGGAGTTCGAGCTGCTCGGGCAGGACTTCTCGACGCGCGGGAAGCGCACCGACGAGGCGCTGGCCCTGATGGTCGAGCTCTGGAAGCCGGGCTGGACGGAGTTCGAGGGCACGTTCTACACCGCCCCGCGAATGGTCATGGAGCCGACCCCGAGCGAGCCGATCCCGATCATCGTCGGCGGACTGTCCGACATCGCCTTCCGCCGCGCCGCGCGCCATGACGGCTGGGTCGGCGACCTCTACTCGGTCGAGGAGGCGACGTCGATCGCCGGCAGGCTGGCAGCAGCACGGGCCGAGATCGGCGCGGAGGGCGACTTCTCGGTGATCACCGCGCTCAACGACGCCTTCCTGCCCGAGCACTTCGAGCAGGCCCGGTCCGGTGGCGTCACCGACTGCTGGACCATGCCGTGGGCCTACTACTTCGACCTCGGCGCCACCCTGGAGCAGAAGCTCGAGGCGATGGAGCGGTTCGCCGCCGACGTACTGCGGCCGCTGAACGGGTAGTCGGCCTCAGGCCGCAGAGCGACGCTCGGCGACGTACGCCAGGCGCCGCAGCGTCTCGACGTTGCGCCAGGTCAGCGGCGGGGTGCGCAGCACCTTCGGCACCAGCCGGCTCGGCCCGGAGATGACGTCCTCCTCGATGACGACGTTCGTCTCGGTGCCGATCGGCTCCAGCCGGATCGTGACCTCGGCCGTCCCGGCCGGACGGGAGCGGGCGTGCAGCCGCAGCATCGAGCCCGGCACCAGGTCGACCACCTCGGTGGTGTCGTCCAGGAGCAGCGGCCAGCTGCCGACCGAGTGGTGGAGCTTGGCGCCGACCGCGGGCCAGCGGTCGTCGACCTCCCGCATCCGGGACGCTCCGACCACCCAGAGGGGGTAGAGCCAGCCATCGGCGAGCACGTCCCAGACCTGCTCCGGTGTCGCCTGGATCCGCCGCGTGTTGGTCGCCATGGACCGTCCAGTACCCCGCGCTGGCGACTCACACGCACGACCGCGACCAGGTCCGGAAATGGAAAGAACCGCCGGGGTCTCGGGTCCCCGGCGGTTCGTGACAACTCTATGGGCTCGGACCCCGGTTGTCCGCCTACTTGCAGAAATCTTGAGAAAACTCCTGCGAACCGACGGATCCCGTCGGGTCACTCCCACTCGATGGTCCCCGGCGGCTTCGAGGTGATGTCGACGGTCACCCGGTTGATCTCGCGGACCTCGTTGGTGATGCGAGTCGAGATCCGCTCCATCAGGTCGTAGGGCAGCCGCGCCCAGTCTGCCGTCATCGCATCCTCGGAGGTGACCGGACGCAGCACGACCGGGTGCCCGTAGGTGCGGCCGTCGCCCTGGACGCCGACGGAGCGTACGTCGGCCAGCAGCACGACCGGCATCTGCCAGATGTCGCGGTCCAGGCCCGAGCGGGTCAGCTCCTCGCGGGCGATCGCGTCGGCCTCGCGCAGGATGTCGAGACGCTCACGGGTCACCTCGCCGATGATCCGGATGCCCAGGCCCGGTCCCGGGAACGGGTGCCGCCAGACGATCTCGCCCGGGAGGCCGAGCTGCTCGCCGACCAGCCGGACCTCGTCCTTGAAGAGCGTCCGCAGCGGCTCGACCAGCTCGAACTCGAGGTCGTCCGGGAGTCCGCCGACGTTGTGGTGGGACTTGATGTTGGAGGTACCCGCTCCCCCGCCCGACTCGACGACGTCGGGGTAGAGCGTGCCCTGCACCAGGAACGCGACCTTTTCGGCGCCGTCGCCCGTGACGGCACTCTGCTCGATTTCCGGGGCAAGGACCTCGGCCTCGGCGGCCTCGAAGGTGCGGATGAACTCGCGGCCGATGATCTTGCGCTTCTCCTCGGGGTCGGTGACCCCGGCGAGCGCGTCGAGGAACTGCTTCTCCGCGTCGACGACGACCAGCTCGGCACCGGTCGCGGCGACGAAGTCGCGCTCGATCTGCTCGGTCTCACCCTTGCGCATCAGCCCGTGGTCGACGTACACGCAGGTCAGCCGGTCGCCGATCGCGCGCTGCACGATCGCCGCGGCCACCGCCGAGTCGACGCCGCCGGACAGGCCGCAGATCGCCTTGCCGCGCTCGCCGATCTGGGTGCGGATCTTCTCGATCTGCTCGTCGACGATGTTGACCATGGTCCAGGTCTGGCGGCAGTGGGCGATGTCGACCAGGAAGTGCTCGAGCACCTTCTGACCGTGCTCGGTGTGCAGCACCTCCGGATGCCACTGCACGCCCGCGAGGCCACGCTCGACGTCCTCGAACGCCGCGACCGGCGTGACGTTCGTCGAGGCCAGCACGTCGAAGCCCGCCGGAGCCGCGACCACCGAGTCGCCGTGGGACATCCACACGGTGTGCGCGGACGGAATGTCGCCGAGGAGGGTGCCACCCTCGCTGACCGTGACCGCGGTGCGGCCGTACTCGCGGGCGCCCGTGGGGGCCACCTCGCCGCCGAGACCGCGCGCCATCAGCTGGAAGCCGTAGCACATGCCGAAGACGGGGGTGCCCGCCGTGAAGACCGCCGTGTCGATCCCCGGGGCGCCCTCGGCGTACACCGACGACGGTCCGCCGGACAGGACGATCGCCTTGGGGTTGCGCGCCAGCATCTCGGAGACGGGCATCGTGTGCGGCACGATCTCGGAGTAGACCCGCGCCTCGCGCACGCGGCGCGCGATCAGCTGGGCGTACTGCGCCCCGAAGTCGACCACCAGGACCAGGTCATGCTCAGCCGCCGTCATGTGCGAAGCCTATCGATCCTCCCCGCCAGGACCCGGCCGGGGAGGGAGGGATGGCCGGGCCCTGACCGTCCCTGCAACTGCGGAACAGCGCCTGGACATGGGACCCGGCGGTGGGAGGGAGCATGCTTGCCGGGTCCGCTGGCTCAACGAGAGGTAAAGACCCGGGTCACGGGAGCCACGGCCCCTTTTTTGGCATGGCTCTCGTCGAGCGTCGGGCCGACGCTCAGCTGACGCCGACGATCGGCAGGCGAAGCGCCCCCGGCGCGTGGTCCGGGACGACCGGCGAGACCGGACGGACCGGATTGATCCGGGTGTACGGCGACCCCAGGTCGGGGCGCCGATCGGAGTCGCCCTTGTTGGGCCAGAACGCCATCGCCCGCTCAGCTTGGGCAGTGATCGTCAGCGAGGGGTTGACCCCCAGGTTGGCGGTCACCGCGGAGCCATCGGCGACGTGCAGCCCGGGGTGGCCGTAGAGCCGCTGGTAGGGGTCGACCACACCGGTCGCGGGCGAGTCACCGATCGCGCAGCCACCGATGAAGTGCGCGGTCAGCGGCTTGTTGAAGGCGTCGCCGACCGCGCTGCCGGGGAAGCCGTTCATGATCTTGGCCATCGTCCGGATGGCCTCGTTGCCCGCGGGGATCCAGGTCGGGTTGGGCACGCCGTGACCCTGCTTCGAGGTGACGTACCGCTTGCGGGTGAGGGGGATCCGCTTCGTGTACGTCGTGATCGAGTTGTCGAGGCTCTGCATCACCAGGGCGATGACGGTGCGCTCCGACCAGTGCTTCATGTCGTAGAGGTTGGCGATGTCGCGCCGCTGCGCCCACATCTCCCGCAGCCAGGTGCGCCAGCGCGGCTCGTCGCCGTCGCCGTCGGTGAGCACCGACTGCAGCAGGGACATCAGGTTGCTGCCGGGCCCGTAGCGGACCGGCTCGATGTGCGTGTTGGCGTCGGGGTGGAAGCTCGAGGTGATCGCGATGCCCTGGCTGTAGTCGACGTCGGTGCCGCGAGGTGCGATGACCCCGCCGATGGACTCCGAGTTGGTGCGCGAGAGGTAGCCGATCCGGTCGGAGACCTGCGGCAGGTGCCCCTCGTCCTTCATCTGGTGCAGCAGCCGCTGCGTGCCGAGCGCGGACGCCGCGAACACGACCTGCTCCGCGGTGAGCACGCGCCTCGCCGTACGCCGGTTGATCTTGGCCTTCGTGTAGCGGACGTGCACGTCGTACCCACCGCTCTGACGGGGCGCCACCCGGGTGACCGTGGTGAGCGGCAGCACCTTCGCGCCGTTGCTCTCAGCGAGGTGGAGGTAGTTCTTGACCAGGGTGTTCTTCGCGTTGTGGCGGCAGCCCGTCATGCAGGAGCCGCAGCCGATGCAGGTCTTGCGCGCGGGCCCCGCACCGCCGAAGAACGGGTCGTCGACCGTCTGACCCATGCCGGTGCCCTCGTCGCCGAAGTAGACGCCGACCGGGGTCGGATGGAACGTGTCGGCCACGCCCATCTCGGTCGCGACCTTCTCCATCACGTCGTCGGACGGAGTGCGGAGGGGATTCTCGACCACGCCGAGCATCCGCTTGGCCTGGTCGTAGTACGGCGCGAGCTCGTCGCGCCAGTCGGTGATGTGGCTCCACTGCGCGTCGTCGTAGAACGGCGACATCGGTTCGTAGAGCGTGTTGGCGTAGACCAGCGAGCCGCCGCCCACTCCCGCGCCGGAGACGATCAGGCAGTCGCGGAGCGCGTCGATGCGCTGGATGCCGTAGCAGCCGACCTCGGGACGGAAGAGATACTTCGAGACCTCGAACGACGTCTCGGGCAGGTCCCCGTCCTCGAACCGGGCGCCGGCCTCGATCACGCCGACCCGGTAGCCCTTCTCGGTGAGCCGCAGGGCCGTGACCGAGCCGCCGAAGCCCGAGCCGATGACCAGGACGTCGAAGTCGCACTCCGCCACGTCAGGCCCGACCGAGCTTCTTGAGCAGGCGCAGGTTGAAGGTCATCACCTTCGCGTAGAGCTCGTCGGACATGCCGAGCTGCGGCCCGAGAGGCATCACCCGCTGGGTCGCGACCGACTGCGTCTCCGTGAACCGCAGCACCCCCTCCGCGCCCTGGCGCCGGCCGGTGCCGGACTCGCGCATGCCACCCATCGGGGTGTCGAGGCTGGCGAAGGTGGCGCCGAAGGCCTCGTTGATGTTGACCGTGCCGCACTTGATGTGGCGGGCAATGATGCGGGCGCGGGCGCCGTCCTGGCTGTAGATCGAGGCGTTCAGCCCGTACTCGCCGCCGTTGGCGCGCGCGACCGCGTCGGCCTCGTCGTGGAACCGGTAGAGCGACACGACCGGGCCGAAGGTCTCCTTGCCGAAGCAGGTCATGTCGGGCGTGACGCCCTCGAGGATCGTGGGCTCGAAGTAGTAGGGACCGAGGTCCGGACGGTGGTTGCCGCCGGTGAGCACCCGGGCGCCCTTGGCGACGGCGTCCTCGACGTGCGCGACGACGGTGTCGAGCTGCGCCTGGGAGATGAGCGTGCCCATGTCGTTGCCCCAGTCGAGGGTCGCACCCAGGGTCATCGCCTGGGTGCGGGCCACGAAGCGCTCGACGAACCGGTCGTAGACCTGGTCGGCGACGAACATCCGCTCGGTCGACACGCAGAGCTGGCCGGAGCTGGAGAACGACGCACGCACCGCGCCCTCGGCCGCCTTCTCCAGGTCGGCGTCTCGCAGCACGAGCAGGGGGTTCTTGCCACCCAGCTCGAGGGAGCTGCCGATCAGCCGGTCCGCACACGCCTTCGCGACGACGCGGCCGGTCGCGGTGGAGCCGGTGAAGCAGACGTAGTCGGCGCGCTCGATGATCGCGCCGCCGATCTCCGGTCCGGAGCCGGCCACGACCTGCCAGATGTCCTTCGGGAACCCGGCCTCCTCGAGCAGCTCGGCACCCAGCAGCGCGGACAGCATCGTCTGGGCGTCGGGCTTCGTGACGACGGCGTTGCCGGCGACGATCGCGGCCAGGCCGTCGATGAGCGCGAGGTCGAAGGGGTAGTTCCAGGGCGAGATGATCCCGACGACACCCTTGGGCACCCGGCTGATCTCGGCTCGGGTGAGCACGGGGAACACGCCGGGGACGCGGCGGGTGCCGAGGTGGCGGCTCGCCGTACGGCCGTAGTAGCGGGCGGTCAGCGCGACGTGCAGCGGCTCGTCGAAGGCGTGCTTGCGGGCCTTGCCGTTCTCCCACACGATCAGGTCGACGATCTCGTCCTGGCGGTCGAGCACGATGTCGTGCAGGCGCAGCAGCATCGCGGCCCGTACGTCGACAGGCGTGCGCGCCCAGGCGACCTGAGCCGGACGCGCCCGCGCGAACGCCTCGGCGACGTCTCGCGGCGTCGACTGCGGGATGTGCGCCAGCGGGGCGTCGTTGAGCGGCGACCGCACCTCGGCTGTCGTGCCGCTGGTCGCGACGAGGCGGGCGGTGAGCGCTGCGACGTACTCCGGCTCCAGCGCGTACGACGCCCGCGGGTCGTGCTCGGGGTCGGGCGGCCCGTCGAGGGCCGGATCGCCAGCGGGGTTCGGGTTCTGGGCGCTCATGGTGCTGAGGGTATGTGACCCGGATCTCCCGCACTACCTATCGGTAGGTTCCTGTGGGGTCTTACACATCGCCGCAGAGTGTCAAGCCTCGCGCAATGCGGGTTTCCCCGGCCGACCGGGGAAACCCGCGCGACACACCGACGGGGGCGGCGTGTCGCGCGGGTTTCGGCTGACAAGTCCCGGTGTCAGGGCTTGTAGATCGACTTCAGCTCTGTGTACTGCGACAGGCCCTCGGGGCCGAACTCGCGGCCGATGCCGGAGTTCTTGAAGCCGCCGAAGGGGGCAGCGAAGTCCATCGTGTACGTGTTCACGCCGTACGTGCCGGCACGCACCTGGCGGGCCACGTCGAGACCGGCCTCGACGTCGCCGGTCCACACGGTGCCGGCGAGGCCGTACTCCGAGTCGTTGGCGATCCGGACCGCGTCGTCCACGTCGTCGAAGGGGATCACCGAGAGGACCGGTCCGAAGATCTCCTCCTGCGCGATCCGCATCCCGTTGTTGACGTCGGCGAAGATCGTCGGCCGCACGTACCAGCCGGACGACAGTCCGTCGGGCATGCCGTTGCCGCCGAGGACCACGCGGGCGCCCTCCTCCTGGCCGAGCGCGATGTACTTCTCGACGCGCTCCTGCTGGCGCTGCGCGACCATCGGGCCGATCTCGGTGGCGGGGTCGAGCGGGTCGCCGACCTGCATGGCGCCCACGCCCGCCGCGAGCGCATCGACGACGTTGTCGTAGTTGGCGCGCGAGGCCAGAATCCGGGTCTGCGCGACGCAGGCCTGCCCGGAGTTCATCAGGGCGGTGAACTTGAGGCCCTCCACCGTCGCGTCGAGGTCGGCGTCGTCGAGGACGATGGCCGCCGACTTGCCGCCGAGCTCGAGCGAGACCCGCTTCAGCTGCTCGCCGCAGACCGCACCGATCTTGCGGCCGGCGGCGGTCGAGCCGGTGAACGCGACCTTGTCGATGCCCGGGTGCGCCACCAGGTGCTCGCCGACCTCACGACCCGCGGTCACGATGTTGACGACACCAGCGGGTACGCCGGCCTCCTGCAACAGCTCGGCCATCAGGTAGGTGTCGAGAGGGGTCTCCGGGGCAGGCTTGACCACGATCGTGCAGCCCGCGAGCAGCGCCGGGATCAGCTTGGACGTGATCGTGAACTGTGGGACGTTCCACGGCGGGATGGCCGCGACGACCCCGACAGGCTCGTGCCGGACGATGACCTCGCCGAGCGAGCCGGCGCGGGCCTCCTCCCAGGGGAAGGCGCGCGCGATGTTCAGGAACGCCTCGATCTGCATCCACGGCGCCGGCGCCTGGGCGAGGTTGGAGAAGGACAGCGGCGCGCCCATCTCGGTCGAGATGATCTCGGCCATGTCGCCGAGCTTGCCGGCGTACAGGTTCGAGAAGTTCTGCACGACGTCGATGCGTTCCTGCGGGCTCAGCCGCGGCCAGGGGCCGGAGTCGAAGGCACGACGGGCGGCTACGACGGCGGCGTCGATGTCCGCTTTGCTGCCCTCGGGCACGGTCGCGACGACCTGCTCGGAGTGGGGCGAGACGACCTGGATGGTGTCGCCGGTGGCGGGCGCGGCCCAATCGCCGTCGATGAAGAACGTGCTGCGGTCGAGGCTCATTGCGATCTCCTGGGTTCGGTGCTGTGAAGGCGGTCAGGGGGCGAGGGTGAAGAAGTCGGTGAAGCCCGAGGGGTCGTGGCGACCGATGCAGAAGTGCTCGAAGAGGCCGAAGCCCTCGGCGCCGTCGAGGGTCGCCCGTCCGACGTGGTCGACGCAGCCGAACATGAAGCGTCCCTGCACGGCCTGGTCGGCCATGTCGTACGTGACCCGCTCGGTGAAGCTCTCGCCCTTCCACATGCCGTGGGTCCAGTCGGGGTCGCCGCCGTACCCGCCGCCGACGTGGAGAGGTACGGCGAGGCGCGACTCGACCTCGATCACGACCGGCTTGCCCTCGGGCGTCGCAGCCGTGATGGTCGCGCCGGTGGGGATCCGGGTGCCCGAGGCGTAGTGGATGTCGATCAACGGCCAGCCGAGCTGCTCGACCCGGCCGTCCTTCCACATACGGGTGCAGTCGTTGAGCGTGCGGAAGCCGTCGGGGTCCTCCTGGACGATGATCACGACCGCGAAGTCCTCGAACTGCATCGGGACGTAGAGCCACCACATGCCCTCGAACGGCGGATCGGCCGGCGCTCCCGGAGGTTCCGCCTCCCCCACGGGGCGGATCCCCCAGGAACGGTCCCGGCTCCCGAGCCAGGTGGCCGGGTCGACGGTGATCTCCTCGCCGTCGACCACGATGGTGCCGCTCCAGGTGCCCAGCTGGGCGAAGCGCTGGGCGTCGAGCGTGACCCGGCTGCCCGAGCGCAGCACGTGCGGCTGCTCCTGGACGATGGGGCAGGTGCCCTCCCACGTCAGGTCCGCGGACATGCCCTCGGTCTCCTCGAGGACGATCCGGACCTTCTTGAGCGGGTCGGGGACCTCGATGCGGTAGTTGCCGACACGGGGGTTCATCCGGTCCTGGTCGATCAGGTCGGACAGGTGGACCGCGGTCTGCTTGCCGTTGCGCGCGACCAGGATGAAGGCGTCCTTGGTGCCGAGGTTGGGGTAGTAGCCGAGGCCGCTGATCACCATGATCTCGCCGGTGCGGTCGTGGGCGTTGAAGTACGACCGGTCGTAGAAGTTGCGGTCGCTGCTGTTGGCCCACGCGAGTGGTAGCGGTGCCTGGTGCAGCGGGAACTCGTCCAGCGGGCCGATGCCACTCACGTCGTCACGCTCCTGCTTCGCTGAGGAGCCGCTCGAGGAGCGGCTTGTGGTGGAAGAGCGACTCGACGTCCTCGGGACGCTCGATCTCGCCGAAGTGGATCTGGCGGGCGCCGGTGCGCATGAACACGATCGCCCACTGGACGCCGTTGTAGACGTGGTACCAGTGCAGGTCACCGAGCTCGACGCCCGCGATCTCCTCGTACGTCGCCACCACGTCCGCCTCGGCCAGGAAGTGCGGCATGCCGGGCATCTCGAGCATGCCGGTGATGGACTCGAAGACCTGGTGCGCGAAGAGGATCCAGCTGACGTCGAGCTCGCGCGGCCCGATCGCCGCCATCTCCCAGTCGAGCACCGCGACCGGCTCGAAGTCGGCGTACATCACGTTGCCGATCCGGGAGTCGCCCCAGCACAAGACGGTCTCGCCGGTCTCGGGGAGGTTGGCCTCCAACCACGCGAGCGCTCGCTCGATCATCGGCGAGCGGCCGATGTCGGGGACGGCGAAGTCGTACCAGGCGCGGGTGCGGGCGAGGTTCTTCTCGAGCAGCGTCGAGCCCGCATGGTGCGGCTCGAGGAACCCGAACGTCGTCGCGGCGTCCGGGATCGCGTGCAGCTTGGCGAGCACCTCGACGCTCGCGTCCTGCAGGCGGCGCTGGTCCTCGAGGGACGCGTCGTGCAGCCAGTTGTCGCCGAAGTTGTAGGGCAGCACGTCCTGCGGCACGACCCCCTCGATGCGGTCCATCAGGAAGAACGGCGTGCCCAGCACCTCACCGGTCGGCTCCATCCAGCGCACGGCCGGCACCGGTACGTCGGTCTGCTCACCGACGATCCGCATGGCGTCGTACTGGTCCTGCAGCGCGTAGTTGGGGAAGACGGGCAAGTCCTCCGCCGACGGTGCCACGCGCGCGACGTACTTCCCGGAACGGGCCTCGCCGCCCTCGGTCCAGGCGGCGTCGAGGATCAGGGTCTCCGACGACATCCCGTTGGTGTCGATACCGCTGTGCAGCGTGACGACCGGGTCGGCGCCCTCGGGCAGCTCGGTCGCCAGCCACTCGGCCAGTCGCGCGGGCAGCGTGCTCGCATCTCGGCTCGAGCGCTGCATCTTCAAGTCGGCTGGCGGTGGCGCCTGCGTCACGTGTCCCTCCCAGGATCTGCGTGTGACCTCGATCTCACACGTGACTGTCAGCATCGGTGGAACGTGTTCTAGTTGTCAACGGGAACCGCCGGTTTCCCCGGCTGCCCGGGGAAACCTGCCAACACGCCGCCAGCGGCACGGCGCGTCCGCAGTTTCCGGCTGACGACCCGTCTTTGTGACCTCAAGGACCGCACGGATCGAGCCGACAACCGTCCACAGGCAGCTCAGCAGCGTCGTTCTCCACAGTCGGCGGGGCCTGCGGGGTGAGCGTGAACCCGAACGGCGATCGATCTGCCATGAACTCCATCTCTGGTATCGACCTCCGACACGACAACCTGTTCCCGACCCGCGAGCTCCTGGCCGCCGGTCAGACCGACAAGAGCATCGCCGCCATGCTCCAGGCCGACGTGCTGCACCGGGTCCGACATGGCGCCTACACCTACGCCGCCCATTGGAACGAGCTCGACGAGGTCGAGAAGCGCATGCTCGTCGCTCACGCGGTGTTGTTGAATGCGCGAGCACCCGTCGCGCTCGCGGGCCCGAGCGCGGCGGACGTGTTCGGCGTTCCCGTCTGGCAGATGGGCGAGGAGGTCCATCTCGCGCGCCTGGACGGCAAGGCCGGCAGGCGCGAAGCAGGGCGGGTCGAGCACCGCGGCCACACCGTCTGCGAGGACCTCACCATCAGGAACGGCATCCCGGTCACCAGCGGAACACGCACGGCCGTCGACATGATCGCGCTGGCCGACACCGAACACGCCCTCGTGACGGTGAACGGATTGCTGCATGCCAAAGAGACTTCCATCGAGCTCATCCAGCGCCGGCTCGAGTCGATGACCTACGACCCACACACTCTCAACGCACCGGTTGTCCTAGGCCTCGCGGATGGCCGCTGCGAGTCTGCGGGAGAGACCCGGACCTTCTGCCTGTGTCGGCGACACCGGCTGCCGATGCCGATCCCGCAGGTCGAGATCCGCAACGGCAGCGGCAAAGTGGTGGCGCGGGTGGACTTCGCATGGCCAGAGCTCGGGGTGTTCGCGGAGTTCGACGGCAACGTGAAGTACCTGCGCCTGCGACGACCTGGTGAGTCGATCGAGCAGGTGGTGCTCCGGGAGAAGCGACGCGAGGAGCTGATCTGCGGGCTGACTGGATGGCGGTGCATCCGCATCATCTGGGCCGACCTGCATCATGCCGAGCGCACGGCTGCCCGGATCAGGGCGACCCTGGACGGTCTCCCCTGGGCCGCGTGAGCCCGGAGTCGTCAGCCAAAACCTGCGGACGCGCCGTTGCAGCAACGGCGTGTTGGCGGGTTTCCCCGGGCGGCCGGGGAAACCCCGCCGGGCCCCGGTCACACGATGTCGGCGACCTTCACCCGGGCCTCGTCGGCCTCCTGGTCGGTGAGCTTCAGCTGCGACTGCCGCTCGGCCTCGACCCGGCGGAGGTAGTGGTCGACCTCGTCCTCGGTCCGGGCGGAGTCCCAGCCGAGCTCGGCGGCCATCAGGCGGGCGGCGGCGGGGGCGGCACCGACGCCGCGGTCGAAGGTCTCGATCGAGATGCGGGTACGGCGGGTGAGGACGTCGTCGAGGTGCCGGGCGCCCTCGTGGGTGACGGCGTAGACGACCTCCGCGGCGAGGTAGTCCTCGGCCCCCTCCAACGGCAGCGCCAGGGACCGCCGGGACTCGACGAGCGAGAGCAGGTCGTCCACCAGGCCGCCGTACCGGCCGAGCAGGTGGTCGATCCGGGCGACGTGCAGCCCGGATCGACGGGCCAACAGCACCCGCTGGTTGGAGCGGGTCTCCCAGTCGGCGGCCCCGAGCAGGGGCACCCGGTCGGTGATCGAGTCGCGCACCCGCAGACCCAGCGTTGCCGAGAGCGAGTGCGCGGCCGCATCGACCGCGTCGCGACCCATCACGCGGTACGTCGTGAGCTTGCCGCCGGCGATCATGACGAGGCCGGGCACCGGCGTGACGACCGTGTGCTCGCGCGAGATCCGGGAGGTCGGCTCCGACTCTCCGGAGAGCAGTGGCCGCAGCCCGGCGTACACACCCTCGACGTCCTCGTGGTCGAGCGGCTCGCGGAGGATCGCGTTGACGTGCTCGAGGATGTAGTCGATGTCGGCCTTCGAGGCCGCGGGGTGCGCCTTGTCGAGGCTCCACGGCGTGTCCGTGGTGCCGATGATCCAGTGCCGGCCCCACGGGATCACGAACAGCACCGACTTCTCGGTGCGCACGATGAAGCCCGCCTCGGAGCGGATCCGGTCGCGCGGGACGACCAGGTGGATGCCCTTGGACGCCTGCACGTGCAGCGAGCCGCGACCGCCGACCATCTCCTGGATCTCGTCGGTCCAGACACCGGCGGCGTTCACCACGACCCGGGCGCGGATCTCGATCTCGGGGCTGTCCGGACCGGCCTCCAGGTCACGCGCGCGTACGCCGACGACGCGCTCACCCTCGCGCAGGAAGCCGATCACTTTGACCCGCGTCGCGACGTGCGCGCCGTGGGCGGCGGCCGTGCGGGCGATCGTGAGCGCGAGACGGGCGTCGTCGACCTGGCAGTCGTAGTACTTGATCGCCCCGCTGATCGTCTCGGTCTTGAAGTCGGGCGCGATCCGGGCGACCTGGCGCCGGAAGAGGTGCCGGTGCCGCGGCACCCCCATCTCGCGCCCAGAAATCGACAGAGCCCCGATCATCGCCATGCCGTCGTACAGCGCGAGCCCGGCGCCGACGTACGGCCGCTCCCACCCGCGGTGCGTCAGCGGGTAGAGGAACGGCACCGGCCGGACCAGGTGCGGCGCCAGCCGGGTGAGCAGCAGCCCGCGTTCCTGCAGCGCCTCGCGGACCAGTCCGAAGTCGAGCATCTCCAGGTAGCGCAGACCACCGTGGATCAGCTTGCTGCTCCGGCTGCTGGTGCCGCTCGCGATGTCGCGCTGCTCGAGGAGCCCGGTGCTCAGGCCGCGGGTCACGGCGTCCAGGGCGGTGCCCACCCCGACAATCCCGCCGCCGACGACCAGGACGTCGAGCTCGCCCTGGCCGCCGACGCCCGCCATCGAGGCGAGCGCCTGTTCGCGGGCTTCTGGACCGAGCGCACCGGAGCGGGTCATGCGTGCAGTCTTGCAAACCCGTATGTCTGCATTGTGACCCGCCGACGCGCGCGACCGTCCACACTGGCCGCGTGAACGTCCGACGCTGCCTGGCGATGGTGGGCGTCGCGGTGCTCGTGGCGCTCCTCGCGTCTGCATGCTCCGACGCGAACGGGATCGTGGACGGGATCGGCGGTCCGGCCGAGGGCGCGGCACCGACCAGCCCGGCCGTCGTCGAGCCGTCCGAGGACGTGACCGAGGAGCCGGGGCCGCGTACGGCGTCCGTCGTCATGGGTGGCGACCTGCTGTGGCACAACACCGTCTGGCACTCCGCGGCGGAGGACCACCACAGCACCGGACGCGGCGCCCGCTACGACTGGGACCCGATGTTCGCCGCGCTCAAGCCGCTCATCGAGTCGGCGGACCTCGCGATCTGCCATTCCGAAGTGCCCTTCGCCGCCCCGGGTGCGGCGCCGAAGAACTACCCGGTCTTCGCCGCACCGAGGTCCATCGCACCGTGGGTCGCGAGCATGGGCTGGGACGCCTGCACCACTGCCTCCAACCACAGCTGGGACCAAGGCTTCGACGGCGTGACCACGACGGCCAAGCTGTTCGAGGCCAACGACATTCCCTACATCGGCACGTTCCGCAACGAGGCCGAGCGCGATCAGCCGGTGATCCTGACGACGGCTGACGGGGTCGAGGTGGGCGTCGTCGCGGCGACGTACGGCCTCAACGGCTTCGTGACGCCGGACGACCAGTGGTGGGCGGTCTCGCAGACCACCGAGGTCCGCGACGACCTGCTCGACCAGGCCGCCCGCGCCCGGGCCGCCGGCGCCGACATCGTGATCGCGCACGTGCACTGGGGCACGGAGTACGACCACCTCCCCAACGCCGACCAGCTTGCCCTGGCCGATGCCCTCACTGCCTCGCCGAACGTCGACCTCGTGCTCGGCGAGCACGCCCACGTCGTCCAGCCGATCACCCAGGTCAACGGCAAATGGGTCGTCTACGGCTTCGGCAACATGGTCGCGCAGAACGAGGTCAAGCGGCCCGACGCGTACGAGGGCATCGCCATCGACTTCGAGTTCACCGAGCGGCCGGACGGCGGGTGGCTGGTCACCCGCGCCGCCTACGTGCCGACGCAGTGGAACCACTACAGGTCCGGCCACCCGATCCGGATCGTGGACGCCGCCGGGTCCCACCTCGACTCGGTCCGCAGAGCCGTCAACGGCGTCGGTCACAACCGCGGGCTGCGCGAGGAGAAGCTGACTCAGTCGTAGACGCGCGCGCCAAGCGTCGCCCGGTGGTCGTGGACCATCGTGTGCGTGGCGCGGGTCTGCTCGACGACGTCGGTGTCGAGCTCGGCGATCGCCAGGCCCTCCTCCTCGCCGAGGCGCGCGATCGGCCGACCCTCGGGGTCGTAGACCGCCGAGCCGCCGATGAACTCGTAGTCGCCGCACCGGCCGGTGAGTCCGGCGAACACGACGTACATGCCGTTCTCGACGGCGCGGGCCGCGTAGTAGAGGTCGCGGCGGTGCGCGCCGCCCGGGAAGTACGCCGACGAGCTCAGGTAGCCCATCGCTCCGTCACGCGCAGCCGCCTGCGCGTGCTCGGGGAAGCAGCCGTCGTAGCAGATCGACAACCCGAGCTCGACGCCGTCGACGGTGATCGAGGCACCGTGGTCGCCGGCCGTGAAGAGCTGCTTCTCGACGCCGTCGAGGTGCTGCTTGTCGTACGGCGCCGTGGCGGTGCCGTCCGGACGGACGACGACCTGCGACAGCCGGCGGGCGCCGCCGCGGCGCAGCGCCGTACCAGCCACGACGGTGACGCCGGCGGCCGCGGCCTCCCGGACCGGGTCGAGCCACGGACCGAGGTCGACGGCGTCCGGCAGCGCCCGGTCGAACGCGGCCACGTCGTACCCGGTCAGGAAGGCCTCGGGCAACACCAGCAGGCGCACGTCCTGGGTCGCCGCGAGCGCCGTCAGCCGGGCCGCCGTCGCGACGTTGGCACCAACGTCGCCCGAGACGGACGCCGCCTGGCCGGCGGCGACGAGAAGGCGCGTCACGTCCGGGCCGCCTCGACCGCCTCGGTGAGCCCGCGCGCCGCAAGCCGATCGGCGCGCTCGTTGCCCTCGTCGCCTGCGTGGCCCTTGACCCAGTGCCACTCGACGTCGTGCTTCTCGCACGCGGCGACCAGCTCCTGCCAGAGGTCGACGTTCTTGACCGGCTGCTTGGCCGACGTCTTCCAGCCGTTCTTGGCCCAGCCGGCGCACCACTTCATGATGCCGCTGCGGACGTAGGTGCTGTCGGTGTAGATGTGCACCACCGAGCGGCGGTTGAGCACGCCCAACGCCTTGATCGGCGCGGTCAGCTCCATCCGGTTGTTGGTGGTCTCGCCGGCCTCGCCGCCGCACAGCTCGAGCTCGCGGTCGCCGTACCGCAGCAGCGCACCCCAGCCGCCAGGCCCGGGGTTGGGGATGCAGGCACCGTCGGTGTGGATGGTGACGGGAGCCTCGTCTGTCACTCGACGACGACCTCGACCCGCTGGAACTCCTTGACCTCCGTGTAGCCGGTGGTGGCCATCGACCGACGCAGCGCGCCGACGAGGTTCATGGTGCCGTCGGCGACCCGCGACGGGCCGAAGAGGATCTCCTCGAGCGTGCCGACGGTCTCGAACTGCACCCGCTGCCCGCGCGGCAGGTCGTGGTGGTGCGCCTCGGTGCCCCAGTGGAACCCGCGACCTGGTGCGTCGGTGGCGCGCGCGAATGGCGAGCCCACCATCACCGCGTCGGCGCCACAGGCGATGGCCTTCGCGACATCGCCGGACTTGCCGATCGAGCCGTCGGCGATCACGTGGACATAGCGACCACCGGACTCGTCGAGATAGTCGCGGCGCGCGGCCGCAACGTCGGCGACCGCCGACGCCATCGGCACGGCGACGCCGAGCACGGTCCGCGTCGTGTGGGCCGCGCCCCCGCCGAACCCGACGAGTACGCCGGCCGCGCCGGTGCGCATCAGGTGCAGCGCGGCCTGATGGGTGGCGCAGCCACCGACGATGACCGGGACGTCGAGCTCGTAGATGAACTCCTTGAGGTTCAGCGGCTCCGCCTGCGACGACACGTGCTCAGCCGAGACCGTGGTACCGCGGATGACGAACATGTCGACACCGGCGTCGACGACCGCCTTGGCGAACTCCTTGGTGCGCTGCGGTGACAGCGAGCCGGCGACGGTGACGCCCGCGTCTCGGATCTGTCGCAGCCGCTCGGTGATCAGCTCGGACTTGATCGGCTCCGTGTAGATCTCCTGCATCCGCCGGGTCGCGTCCACACCCTGGAGCCCGGCGACCTCCTCGAGCAGCGGGTCCGGGTCGTCGTACCGCGTCCACAGGCCCTCGAGGTTGAGCACGCCGAGCCCGCCGAAGTTGCCCAGCGTGATCGCGGTCGCCGGCGACATCACCGAGTCCATCGGCGCGGCCAGCACGGGGATCTCGAACCGATAGGCGTCGATCTGCCAGGCGGTGCTGACCTCCTCGGGGTCGCGGGTGCGCCGCGAGGGCACGATCGCGATGTCGTCGAAGGAGTAGGCACGGCGCGCGCGCTTGGCCCGGCCGATCTCGATGTCCGTCACGTGATCAGCGTCCTGAGTAGTTGGGGGCTTCGACGGTCATCTGCACACCGTGCGGGTGGCTCTCCTGGAGCGAGGCCTGGGTGATCCGGACGAACCGGCCCTTCTCCTGCAGCTCGGGGACGGTCGCCGCGCCGACGTAGAACATCGACTGGGTGAGGCCGCCGATGAGCTGGTGGGCGACGGCGGCGAGCGGGCCGCGGAAGGCGACCTGGCCCTCGATGCCCTCGGGGACAATCTTGTCGTCGCTGGCAACCTCGGCCTGGAAGTAGCGGTCCTTGGAGTAGGACTTCTTGCCCCGGCTCGACATCGCGCCCAGCGAGCCCATGCCGCGGTAGGACTTGAACTGCTTGCCGTTGACGAACACCAGCTCTCCCGGCGACTCCTCGCAGCCCGCGAGCAGGGAGCCGAGCATCACGGTGTCGGCCCCGGCGACCAGCGCCTTGGCGATCTCGCCGGAGTACTTCATCCCGCCGTCGGCGATCACGGGCACGCCCGCGGGCTTGCACGCCAGCGAGGCCTCGTAGACGGCGGTGACCTGCGGGACGCCGACCCCGGTGACCACGCGCGTGGTGCAGATCGAGCCCGGTCCGACGCCGACCTTGACCGCGTCGGAGCCCGCGTCGACGAACGCCTGAGCGCCCTCGCGCGTCGCGACGTTGCCGCCGATCACCTGCACGTGTTTCGTGGCCGGGTCGGTCTTGAGGCGCTGGACCATGTCGAGCAGCATCCGGACGTTGCCGTGGGCGGTGTCGGCGACCAGCACGTCGACGCCGGCGTCGATGAGGGTGGTGGCGCGCTGCCAGGCGTCGCCGAAGTAGCCGATCGCCGCACCGACCATCAGCCGGCCGGCCCCGTCGTACGACGCGTTGGGGAACTGCTCGCCCTTGACGAAGTCCTTGACCGTGATCAACCCGGTGAGGTGGCCCGCGTCGTCGATGAGCGGGAGCCGCTCGCGCTTGTGTTGGCGCAGCAGGACCGTGGCGTCCTCGCGGCTGATGTCGGAGGGCCCGGTGATGAGCGGCATCGGCGTCATCACCTCGTCGACCTTGGTGGTCGCCCACTCGGCGACCGGGGTGAAGCGCAGGTCGCGGTTGGTGATCATGCCGATCAGCCGGTTGTCGGCGTCGACGACGGGGAAGCCGGAGATCCGGTACTCGCCGGCGAGCTTGTCGAGCTGCTCGAGCGTCGCGTCGCGGGAGATCGTGACCGGGTTGGAGATGATGCCGGTCTGGGTCCGCTTCACGAGGTCGACCTGGTAGGCCTGGTCCTCGATCGACAGGTTGCGGTGCAGCACGCCGAGGCCGCCCTGGCGGGCCATGGCGATCGCCATCCGCGACTCGGTGACGGTGTCCATCGCGGCGCTGACCAGCGGCACCCGCAGCGAGATCTCGCGCGTCAGCCGCGAGGTCATGTCGATGTCCGTGGGTGCCAGGTCGGAGTGACCCGGCAGCAGCAGGACGTCGTCGTAGGTCAGGCCCAGCGGGGCGAACTTCTCCGGCAGCTCCACTCCCCCAGCCTACCGGCGCCTCCCCCCTACAGACGAAGCGGCTTGAGGTCGCGGACGGGCACCCGCACGGTGAGTGTGTCCGACGCCATCCGGATCCGGCCCCGGAGGCCGGCGGCCATCACCATCGGGAGCACCGCCTGGTTGTCCGAGCGGGCGGTCAGCAGGATCTCGGTGGCGCCGAGCGAGTTGGCGAGCCGGGCCGCGTCGACGAGCAGCCGGGTGCCGATGCCTCGGCGCTGCCAGGCCGGGTCGACCCGCAGCGTGACCGGCCGTACGTCGGGCTCCTCGGCCGCGGGCCGGACCACGGCAAGACCGACGGCCTGACCGTCGATCATGGCCGAGACCGAGTCGTCGTCCGCGACGTAGTCGGGTGCGGCACCGCCGCCGACGCGGCGCCCCATGCTCGGCGCCAACGCGCTCTCGCGGGTGCGCTCGAGGACATCCGTGACCAGGTCGGCGATCGCCGCGCCTCGGGTGTGCTCGGTGGCGGTGAAGGGCGCCGTACGGCGCACCTGCACCTGGACGTCGCCGACGGTCATGTCCATCACGTCGACGCTGCTGTCCGGGCCTGCGGCCGGGTCGGACTCGGCGTCGAAGAGGCGGGCGACCACCTCCGGGAACGACGCGGGCTGGGCCAGGATCGTGCGGGCCGCCTGCACGTAGCGGGTCGGCTGGTCGGTCAGCGCGGCCTCCGTGCACGGCCCGGCGCTGACCGAGAGGCCGCCGGAGCGGCCGACCAGGTCGGCGAGGTCGGCCGCCGTCCAGTCGTCGGGGGTGCTGAGCACGAGCTCGTCGGTCACCGACTCCACACCCGGGAAGATCTGGAGACCCAGGATGTTGACGCCGGCCTCGCCACAGGTGGCCGCGAGCATGGCCAGTGCGCCCGGTCGGTCGGGCAGCGTCGTACGAACCCTCCACAGCATGCTTCCAGCGTGCGCGAGCGACGTTGCCGGATAGCAACCTGCACGTTTCCGGAGTGCTACGTCCTGCGTGCCACGTCCGCAGTGGTGGACCTGAGAGGCTGGGGTCCGTGCCCAGCTGGATCTACTTCCTCCACCCACCCCGGCCGGACTTCGCGGCAACGATGACCGCCGAGGAGTCGGCGGCCTTCGCCGAGCACTTCGACCACCTCCAGCGGCTGCTGGCAGACGGCGTGCTGGTGCTGGCCGGTCCCACCCTCGGCGAGACCAACACCGGCATCGCGGTCTTCGAGGCCGAGGACGAGGCCGCAGCGCGCCGGGTGATGGAGTCCGATCCGGCGATCTCCCGTGGCGTGGTCACCGGAGAGCTGCGGGAGATGCGCGTCTCGCTGCTGCGCGGACGCGACTGACCGCCAGATGAACCCAGGCACCAGCAGAGCCTCCCTGAGCGACTTCTGCCAGCGGCACGCGGTGGCGATCGCGGTCGTGCTGACCGTGGTGGCCCGGCTACCCGCACTGACTCGGCCGGTCCGCGCCGACGAGGCCGGCTTCCTGCTCGTAGCACGGGCATGGAGCCCGCAGACCGACAGCCTGTTCGGGGCGTACTGGGTGGACCGGCCGCCACCGCTGATCGCCGTCTTCGGCGCGGTCGATGCAATCGGCGGCGTGACCACGCTGCGTCTGCTGGGCGCGGTGATCGCCGGGCTCACGGTGCTGCTTGCCGCGGCCGTGGCGGGGACCGTGAGCGGACCCCGGGCGACCGTGTGGACCGCCGCTCTCGTCGCGGCCCTGCTCTCCAACCCGATGATCGACGTGGTCGCGGTCAAGGGCGAGCTCCTCGCCCTCCCCTGCGTGCTCGGCAGCATCCTGCTGACGCTGCTCGCCGTACGACGGCGAGCCTGGCCGCTCGCGTTCGTGGCCGGGGTCGCGGCCGCCCTCGCCATCGGCCTCAAGCAGAACCTCGCGACCGGGCTGGTCTTCGCCGGCGTGCTGCTGCTCGTCGGGTGGCGAACCGGATCGATCCCCGGCCGCTCCACGGCCGCGCTCGCGGCGGCCGGGCTGGCCGGTGCCGCGGTGCCCGTGCTCGCCACCATCGCCTGGGCGGAGGCCGCGGGCGTGCGGCTGTCGACACTCTGGGACACCGTCTATGGGTTCCGCGCGGACGCCGCGCGGGTGATCGCCGACGGCACGACCGACGCCCCCGAGCGCCGGGCCTGGATCCTGCTCGCGATCGCGCTCGGCACCGGGCTGCTGCTGGTGCTCGCCGGACCGTTCGCCCGGCTGCGCGAGCTGTGGCGCGACGACCCGCCGGTCACGGCGGCCACCATCGCCGTCGTGGCGGTCGACGTGGCCTCGCTCGCGGCCGGCGGCAGCTTCTGGCAGGACTACCTGCTCCCGCTCGTCCCCGGCGCCGCGCTGTGCACCGCCCTGCTCGCCGGCCGCGACGGGCGCACCGGTCGCACCATGCGCGGGCTCGTCGTCGCCGCGATCGTCTCGGCCGTGCTGGCGATGGCCTTCTGGCTGGTCTGGAACGCCACCGGACACCAGGAGTTCGACGAGGTCCGCACCGGCGAGGCGATCGCCGAGTCCGCCGAGCCGGGCGACACGCTCGTGGTCTTCGGCGGCCGCGCCGACCTCCAGCGGGTCAGCGGCCTCGACTCGCCGTACCCCTATCTCTGGAGCCTCCCGATGCGCACCCGGGACCCGGAGTACGCCGACCTCACGGCGCTCCTCGGGAGCAGCGAGGCCCCGACGTGGCTGGTCGAGTGGGTCGACCTCGATGCCTGGGCCGACGCCGGCGTGCCCGAGCTGCGCCGGGCGATCGACGAGCACTACGTCGAGGTCGGCACCACCTGCAACGGCAAGCCGATCTACCTGCTCCGCGGCGTCGACCGCCCGGAGGTCACGCCCGCCTGCTGAAATGCCGAGTCGGCGCAAAGTGACACCTGGTGAGGTCACTTTGCGCCGACTCGTGGGTCAATCAGCGCCGACTCGGCGGTTGATCAGTGGCCGTGGCCGTGCCCGTGGCCTGCGGCCGGGGCGTCGTCCTCTTCCTCGGGCTTCTCGACGATCAGCGTCTCGGTCGTGAGCAGCATGCCCGCGATCGAGGTGGCGTTGACCAGCGCGGAGCGGGTGACCTTGACCGGGTCCAGGACACCCTGGGCGACCAGGTCGCCGTACTCCTCGGTGGCGGCGTTGTAGCCGTTGCCGAGGCCGAGCTCGCGGACCTTGGTGGTCACGACGTAGCCGTTGACGCCGCCGTTCTCGGCGATCCAGCGCAGCGGCTCGTCGGCCGACTTGCGCACGATGCGCACGCCCGCCGCCTCGTCGCCCGTCAGGCCGAGGTCGTCGGAGAGGACCGACACCGCGTGGATGAGCGCGGAGCCACCGCCGGGGACGATGCCCTCCTCGATCGCGGCGCGCGTCGCGGAGACGGCGTCCTCGATGCGGTGCTTCTTCTCCTTGAGCTCCACCTCGGTGGCGGCGCCGACCTTGATCACGCAGACGCCCCCGGCGAGCTTCGCGAGGCGCTCCTGGAGCTTCTCGCGGTCCCAGTCGGAGTCGGTCGACTCGATCTCGGCCTTGATCTGGTTGACGCGACCGTCGACCTCGGCGCTGTCGCCAGCACCGTCGACGATCGTGGTGTCGTCCTTGGTGATCACGACGCGCCGGGCCTGGCCCAGCACCTCGAGACCCACCTGGTCGAGCTTGAGGCCGACCTCAGGAGCGACGATCTGACCACCGGTCAGGGTCGCGATGTCCTGCATCATCGCCTTGCGACGGTCACCGAAGGCCGGAGCCTTCACCGCGACGGCGTTGAACGTGCCGCGGATCTTGTTGACCACCAGGGTCGACAGCGCTTCGCCGTCGACGTCCTCGGCCAGGATGAAGAGCGGCTTGCCGGCGGCGATGACCTTCTCGAGCAGCGGGAGCAGCTCTGAGACCGACGAGATCTTGCCCTGGTGCAGCAGGATGTACGGGTCGTCGAGGACGGCCTCCATCCGCTCCGGGTCGGACACGAAGTACTGGCTGATGTAGCCCTTGTCGAACTGCATGCCCTCGGTGAACTCGAGCTCGGTGCCCATCGAGTTGGACTCCTCGACGGTGATGACACCGTCCTTGCCCACCTTGTCGAAGGCCTGCGAGAGCAGGTCGCCGATCACGCTGTCGCGGCTGGAGATGGTGGCGACGGACGCCATGTCCTCCACCGACTCGACCTCGCGGGCGGCCTCCTTGAGCGCGTCGCCGACGGCCTCGGCCGCGGCGTCCATGCCCCGCTTGAGGCCCATCGGGTTGGCACCCGCGGCCACGGCCCGGAGGCCCTCGTGGACCATCGCCTGGGCGAGCACGGTGGCGGTGGTGGTGCCGTCACCAGCGATGTCGTTGGTCTTGGTGGCCACCTCCTTGCACAGCTGCGCGCCGAGGTTCTCGAAGGGGTCGTCGAGCTCGATCTCACGGGCGACGGTCACACCGTCGTTCGTGATGGTCGGCGCGCCCCACTTCTTGTCGAGGACGACGTAGCGGCCCTTGGGGCCGAGCGTCACCTTGACGGCGTTGGCGAGCTTGTCCACGCCGCGCTCGAGGCTGCGG
Organism: Nocardioides endophyticus; assembly: GCF_039543845.1. Classification (NCBI taxonomy): domain Bacteria; kingdom Bacillati; phylum Actinomycetota; class Actinomycetes; order Propionibacteriales; family Nocardioidaceae; genus Nocardioides; species Nocardioides endophyticus. Next base: position 26,363 of record NZ_BAABKN010000014.1, read on the forward strand.
CGGGCGTTCTCGTCGAACTCCAGGATCTTGGGCATTGCTCTCCTCTAGAACGAGTTCGGGTCGTGAGTCCCAGCGGGCGCGTCAGCGCTCGCTGGGACTCACGACCCGGGAAATCAGGAAACGATCGCGAGGACGTCGCGGGCCGAGAGGATGAGGTACTCCTCGCCGGCGTACTTGACCTCGGTGCCGCCGTACTTGCTGTAGATGACCTTGTCGCCGACGCTGACGTCGAGCGGGACGCGGTTGCCGTTGTCGTCGATGCGACCGGGACCAACGCTCAGGACCTCGCCCTCCTGGGGCTTCTCCTTGGCGGTGTCCGGGATGACCAGGCCGGAAGCCGTGGTCTGCTCGGCCTCGAGGGCCTTGACAACGATCCGGTCCTCGAGAGGCTTGATGTTGACCGACACGATGTCGACCTCCACTTTCTGGCACTTCGATGGTGGGTGATGCACGTCTGGCGCCTGCGGTTCTGGTACGCCGTCGCGGGGGTCGCACCGGGACGCAGGCGCTGGCACACTCGCGGGGAGAGTGCCAGTTCAGAAACTAGCACTCTCCCCAACGGAGTGCCAGAGCACCCCCGTCCTGACAGGATCGGACCGTGGACCTCGACGCCTTCCGGTGGCTGCTGACCGACGACGGACAACAGCTGCTCGCCGCCGCAGTCGATGCGGGTGACGACTCCCTGGCCACGCAGACCCGGCTGCGGCGGACGGCGAAGCCGGCGCAGGTCGCCGTCGCGCTGACCCAGGCCACCCTGCGGGTCAAGGGGCGCGCGAAGTTCGGCGAGCTGGCTGACCGGATGTACTTCACGTCCGAGGGCCTCGAGCAAGCCACGCGGCTGCGAGTCGGCGAGCACCGGGCCGCGCGCCTAGTCGCGTCCTCCGCGCAGACCATGATCGACCTCGGCTGCGGGATCGGCGGCGACCTGATCGCCAGCGCCCGAGCCGGGCTCATCTGCGCCGGTGTCGACCTGGACCCGGTGCGCGTCGAGGTCGCCCGGGCCAACCTCGCCGCCCTCGGGCTCCCGGGTGCCGTCGAGGTTGCGGACGCGACGACGGTCGACCCGACACCGTTCGACGTGGCCTTCGCCGACCCCGCCCGACGGAGCGCGCGCGGCCGCAGCTTCGACGTCGACGACTGGACGCCGCCGTGGCCCTTCGTCGAACGACTCCTCACCCGCGACGCGTGCGTGAAGGTCGCGCCCGGCATCCCCCACGAGCTGGTCCCCCCTGGCGTAGAGGCCGAGTGGGTCAGCCACCACGGCGAGGTCAAGGAGGCCGCACTGTGGTCCGGGCGGCTCGCGACCACGGGCCGCCGGGCGACCGTGATCGGCGAGTCCGGGCTGGCGACGATCACCGACGAGGACGACCCTGGCGGCGACGTACGCCCGGTGGGTGAGTACCTCTACGAGCCCGACGGCGCGGTGATCCGCGCCGGGCTCGTCACCGCCGTCGCCGCCGGGGTCAACGGCGGGCTCGTCGACGAGCACATCGCCTACGTGACCTCCGACGAGTCGTTCCGTACGCCGTTCGCCCGCGGCTACCGCGTCATCGAGGAGCTCCCCTACCGGGAGAAGCAGCTGCGCGCGGCGCTGCGCGAGCGCGGCGTCGGTCGCCTGACCATCAAGAAGCGCGGCGTCGACATCGTGCCCGAGCAGCTGCGTAAGCGCCTCGACCTGCACGGCGAGCAAGAGGCCACGATCGTGCTGACCCGGGTCGCCGGGTCGGGCGTGGTCCTCCACGTGGCGCCGTTCTGAGGCCGCGGGTTTCCCCGGCTGCCCGGGGAAACCCGCCGACACGCCGTTGCCGCAACGGCGTGTCGGCGGGTTTCGGCTGACAACCCCCTGGTGTCAGCCGAGCTGCTAGTCGAGAGCGGCCTTCTCGGCACCGATCGTCGTGTCGTCACCGTGGCCGGTGTGGACGACCGTGTCGTCGGGCAGGGCGAAGAGCTTCGCCCGGATCGACTCCTTGATGAGGTCGCTGTCGGAGTACGACCGGCCCGTGGCGCCGGGCCCGCCCTGGAAGAGGGTGTCGCCGGTGAAGACGCAGCCGAGGTCGGGCGCGTAGAGGCAGACCGCACCCGGGGCGTGGCCGGGGGTGTGCAGCACCTGCAGTGTCGTGCCGCCCACCTCGATGGTCACTCCATCGGCGAGGTCGAGGTCCCACAGGTAGTCGGTGTGGGTGAGCTCCCACAGCACCTTGTCGTCGGGGTGCAGCATGATCGGCGCGACGACCTCCTCGCGCAGCGCCGGCGCGACCCGCACGTGGTCGTCGTGGGCGTGGGTGCAGACGATCGCCTTGACCTTGCGATCGCCCACGACGGCGAGGATGTCGGACACGCTGTGCGGCGCGTCGATCACGACGCACTCGGTGTCGTCCCCGACGACCCAGATGTTGTTGTCGACCTCGTGGGTCTCGCCGTCGAGGCTGAACGTGCCGCTCGAGACGGCGTGGTCGACGCGGGCCGTCACAGGATCACGACCGACCGCAGCACGCCGCCCTCGTGCATCTTCTCGAACGCGGCCTCGATGTCGCCGATGCCGATCTCCTCGGTGACGAACGCGTCCAAGTCGAGCCGGCCCTGCTGGTAGAGATCGACCAGCATCGGGAAGTCGCGGTCGGGCAGGCAGTCGCCGTACCAGCTGGACTTGAGCGCACCACCACGGCCGAAGACGTCGATGAGCGGCAGGTCCGGGACCTTCATGTCCGGGGTGGGTACGCCGACCAGGACGACCGTGCCGGCGAGGTCACGGGCGTAGAACGCCTGCTTCCAGGTCTCGGGTCGACCGACTGCCTCGATGACCACGTCGGCGCCGTCGGCGCCGGCGTACGTCTGCGCACAGATCCGCTTGATCTCCTCGATCGGGTCGACCTTCGAGGAGTCGACCGTGTGCGTGGCGCCGAGCTTCTTCGCCGCTTCGAGCTTCTTGGCGTCGATGTCGACGGCGATGATCGGCGACGCACCGGCCAGTGCCGAACCGGCGATCGCGGCGACGCCGACACCACCGCAGCCGATGACCGCCACCGACTTGCCACGGGTGACCGCACCGGTGTTGATCGCGGCACCGATGCCAGCCATCACGCCGCAGCCGAGCAGGCCGACGGCCGCGGCCCGGGCCGAAGGGTCAACCTTGGTGCACTGGCCGGCCGCGACCAGCGTCTTCTCGGCGAACGCGCCGATGCCGAGAGCGGGCGACAGCTCGGTGCCGGCGTCCGGACCCTCAGCCAGCGTCATCTTCTGGGTCGCATTGTGGGTGTTGAAGCAGTACTGCAGGTCGCCGCGCTTGCAGGCCCGGCACTCGCCGCAGACCGCACGCCAGTTGAGGATCACGAAGTCGCCGGGCGCGATCGCGGTGACATCAGGTCCCACGGCCTCGACCACTCCCGCGGCCTCGTGGCCGAGCAGGAACGGGAAGTCGTCGTTGATGCCACCCTCGCGGTAGTGCAGGTCGGTGTGGCAGACCCCGCAGGCCTGCACCTGCACCAGCGCCTCGCCCGGACCGGGGTCCGGGACGTTGATGGTCGTGAGCTCGACCGGCTGACCCTTGGCACGGGCGACCACGGCCTTGACCTGCTGCATGTTGATCCCTCTCATCGTCTCGTCTGGGTCCATGCAACCGTATGCGCGCCCGCCTCGTGTAGGGGGTGTGCAGGAGACGCGTACGAGGAGCGGTGCGATGACGGACTTCGAGTCCTGGCTCGTCGCCCGGGAGCCCACCCTCCAGCGGCTCGACGGCCACCTCGAGCTCGCGACCAGCCCCGTGCCGATCAGCGGCGCCGGGCCAGGCTACGTGCTCGGGCCAGGTCGCTGAGCGAGAATTGCAACCATTCGCAACCGACTTGCGTCTAGGGCGTGTGACGGTGGCGGAGATGGGAGCAGCGATGACGGATCGGGACGCCGACTTCACGGCGTACCTCCAGGCCCGTCAGGGTCGACTGCTGCGTACGGCGTACCTGCTCACCGGTGACCAGCACCAGGCCGAGGACCTCCTGCAGACCTCGCTGGCCAAGCTCTACCTGGCGTGGGACCGGGTGCACGACCGCGAGTCGGTCGACGCCTACGTCCGCCGGATCATGGTGAATGAGAACAACTCGCTCTGGCGCCGCGGCTGGCGTCGCCGCGAGCACCCGACCGATGTGGTCCCGGAGCTGCCGCCGGAGTCACCGGCGTACGACGACGGGGCCGGCGCCGCTCTGTGGGCGGCGGTCCAGACCCTGCCGCGCAAAGCGCGAGCGGTGCTGGTGCTCCGCTACTACGAGGAGCTGACCGAGGCGGAGACGGCCGAGGTGCTCGGCATCGCGGTCGGCACCGTGAAGTCCCAGGCAAGCCGCGCGCTCGCGACCCTCCGGGAGCGGGTCGCCGACGACCAGACCATCGGACTCGGGGAGGAGGAGCGATGAGCACGGAGGAGCGGCTCGGCCGCACGCTGCACGAGCACGCCGACGGCGTCGACGGCCGGCCGCTGACGCTCGGAGACGTACGAGGACGCGCCCGGCAGATCCGCCGGCGCCGCGCCGCTGCCGCAGCCGGCGGTCTCGCCCTCGTCGCGGCGGTCGCGCTGCCCGTCGCACTGCTCAGCGGAGCCGGCGGCGACAGCTCCGATCCGGACCCGGCGAAGCCCAGCCCGACCCGGGCCGTCGACCCCAACACCGGTGTCCCGACCCTGCAGGACGGCGTCATCATCTACGCGGACGGCCCGCGGATCCCACTGCCGGGCGAACTCCGTCAGACCGCCGACGGCTTCGCCGTCCTCGGGACCGACCGCTACGTCGTCACCTCGCCCGCACCGGACGGCGAACGGGAAGCGACCCTGGTCGACGAGGCCGGCCGGCAGGTGGACCGGTTCCCGCTCTACAGCGGGATCACCGCCACACCGGACGGGACCTCGGTCGCGTGGATCGCCCCTGACCGGACGCTGCACCTGCTCGTGGCGGGTTCCGACGCACCGAGCATCATCGCCCTGGGCGACGTCCGACCGACCCAGACGACGGCGATCACCGGCGACTGCGCCGACGTGTGCACGGTCGCCGTCCGCACCGCCAGGGGCGGTGATCTCGGCGGGACCGTCGTGGTCACCTCGGACGGTGACGTCACCACCGGCCCGGCCGGCGTACCCGCGGTCGCCGCCGTGTCACCGAACGGCTCGCTCATCGCGGGCTTCGACTCCGTCGACGAAGACGGCATCCATGTCTGCGGCGGCATGTACGACGTCGGGGTCGGTGACTACGTCTGGGACGGGTGCGAGCACAACGTCTTCCAGTTCTCGCCGGACGGGGCGCTGGTGGCGACCTCCTTCGGCGAGGGACTCGGCCCCACCGCCGTACGCATCCGAGACGCTCGCAGCGGCGCGACCATCGCCGAGCTCGGCGGCAGCCGGATCGCCAGCACCGCTTGGGAAGACGCAACGCACCTGCTTGTCGTCGTGGTGGAGGACGACGGCTCCACGTCGCTCCAGCGGATCGGGCTCGACGGTCCCCCGGAGACAGTGCTCGACGGCTTCACGACCAGCGGCGACGACCTGTCACCGCCGATCATCCTTCCGTTCACGTAGGGACCTCCCGATGTAGCCAAAAGTCGGAGGCAACCGGACACCGATCGTCGCTAGAGTTTCGGACTGTGTTCGCATCTCTCGGCCGTCTGGCCTCTCGTCGTCCCTGGTTCGTCATCGCCGCATGGGTGGTGCTGGCGATCGCCGTCGTCTCCTTGGCCCCGGCCCTGACAACCACGCAAGAAGAGTCCGAGTTCCTGCCCGACCACTACGAGTCGGTCCAGGCAGCGAAGATCCAGGAGGAGAAGTTCCCGGGCGCCACGACGCCGGCCGCGCTGATCATCTTCGAGCGCGAGGACGGCGCCGCGCTGACCGCCGACGACCAGGCGACGGTCGACCAGATCTCCAAGGACCTCGGCCCGAAGCTCGGCAAGGACACCTTCGTCCAGCAGGTCGCGACGGTCGGTCCCGACGGCAAGCCCAACATCTCCGAGGACGGCAAGATCCTGCTCGGTGTCGTCGGGCTCGCCGACGGCTCGACCGGCTTCGACACCCAGGCCTTCGACGACGCCAAGGCGATGCGTGACGACATCGCGGACCTCAACGACGGCACCGACCTCAAGGTGACGACCACCGGCTCCGTGCCGCAGGGCCTGGACTCCCAGGAGTCCAGTGAGCAGGCGCTGGCCATCGTCGGCATCGCGACCGTCGTCCTCATCGTGCTGCTGCTCGCGATCATCTTCCGCAGCGTCATCATCTGCCTGATGCCGATCGTCATCGTCACCATCGTCTCGTTCGTGGCGACCGGCCTGATCGGCTGGGCCAACGAGGCGTTCGACCTCAAGGCGGACTCCTCGATCCAGACCATCCTGGTCGTCGTCCTGTACGGCATCGGCACCGACTACATCCTGTTCTTCCTCTTCCGCTACCGCGAGCGGCTGCGCCTCGGTGAGGACACCAAGACGGCCGTCGTCCACGCTCTCGAGCGCGCCGGCGAGGCGATCGCCTCGGCGGGTGGCGCCGTGATCGTCGCGTTCCTCGCGCTGCTGCTCAGCTCGCTCGGCATCTTCAAGGCCATCGGTCCCGCTCTGGCGATCGCCGTCGCCGTGACCCTGCTGGCGGCGCTCACCCTCGTGCCGGCCGTCGTGACGGTGCTCGGCCGTGGGCTCTTCTGGCCGTCGAAGAAGTGGCGCCAGGAGCCCAAGTCTGCCCGTTTCGGCAGGATCGGTGAGAACCTCGGCCGTCGTCCCGGCGTCTTCGCCGCCGCCTCCGGCCTGCTCCTGGCGGTGCTCGCGGTCTTCGCGTTCGGCTTCAACCCGTCGTTCGACTTCAACTCGAGCCTGCCCGACGACGTCGAGTCGACGGAGGCCCTGCACACGTTCCAGGATCACTTCGCCGCCGGTGCGAGCGAGCCCGTGCCGGTGATCGTGCAGGCCGAGGACGGCAAGCTCGACGAGGCCGAGCTGCAGACGTTCGGTGACGCCCTGAGCAAGGCCGACGGGGTCGCCCAGGTCTATCCCGCCACGCTGTCCGACGACGGCACGACCGCTCAGGTCAGCATCGTGCTCGACAGCGACCCGGTCTCCGACCAAGCGCTGCAGGACGTCAAGGGTCCGATCCGGGACGCGGCGCACGACGCCGCGCCTGACGGCGCCGAGGCGTTCGTCGGCGGTACGCCGGGCATCTTCGCCGACTTGCAGTCGGCGATGGTGCGCGACTACAAGGTCGTCTTCCCGGTCGCGGCCCTCGTGATCATGCTGATCCTCGCCCTCCTGCTGCGCAGCCTGGTGGCGCCGCTCTACCTGATGGCCGCGGTCGGGCTCAGCTTCGCCGCCACGCTCGGTGCGACGGTCATCGTCTTCCAGTACATCGGGGGCGACGACGGCCTGATCTTCATGCTGCCGATCTACATCTACCTCTTCGTGACAGCGCTCGGCACGGACTACAACATCCTGATGATCGCCCGGTTGCGCGAGGAGGCCCGCGAGGGCAAGGAGCCGCGTCCCGCGGCCGCCGAGGCTCTCAAGCATGCCGGCCCGACCATCGCCGCGGCGGGCGTCATCCTGGCCGGCACGTTCGCCTCGCTGATGCTCAGCGGCAACAGCCTGATGATGTCGATGGGCTTCGCGCTCTCCTTCGGCATCTTCATCGCGGCGTTCGTGATGGCGATGTTCTTCACCCCCGCCCTCACCGCGCTGATCGGGCACGCCGCCTGGTGGCCCGGCCACGGTGACAAGAAGGCTCCCAAGGAGCTCGTCGACGAGTCGCCGTCCTCCGAGGACGTGCCGGTCGGTCAGTAACGGCGGCGTACCCACGGACGGAATGGTCGTCAGGACACCCTGAGAACAGCCATTTCGTCCGTGGGTAGCCCAACGGAGCCTTGTTGCTACACCAGGACGGTCGTCACCGGCTGGGAGGAGTCGGCGGGGAGGTCGAGGAGGGACGGGGTACGCCCGCGGGCGACCATCTCAGCGCCGAGCGCGGCGACCATCGCGCCGTTGTCGGTGCACAGGCCGGGGCGCGGGACCCGCACTCGGATGCCGGCCGCGGTGGCGCGCTCCTCGGCCATCGCCCGGAGTCGTGAGTTCGCGGCGACGCCGCCGCCGATCAGGATGTCCTCGATGCCCTCGCTGGACGCGGCGTCGATCGCCTTGCGGGTGAGCACGTCGCAGACGGCCTCCTGGAAGCTCGCCGCCACGTCGGCGACGGGCACCGGCTCCCCCGACCGTTCGCGCGCCTCGACCCAGCGGGCGACTGCGGTCTTGAGCCCGGAGAACGAGTAGTCGAACCGATGCCGCTCCAGGTCGCGCCGGGCGGTCAGCCCGCGCGGGAAGTCGATGTAGACGCTGTCCCCGTCACGCGCCACGCGGTCGATGTGCGGGCCACCCGGGAACGGCAGTCCCAGCAGCCGCGCGACCTTGTCGAATGCCTCGCCCGCCGCGTCGTCGATCGTCGACCCCATCGGGTCGACGCCCACGGTGACGTCCTCGACGCGCAGCAGGCTCGAGTGGCCGCCGCTGACGAGCATCGCCAGGCACGGCTCCGGCAGCGGGCCGTGCTCGAGCTGGTCGACGGCGACGTGCGCAGCGAGGTGGTTGACGCCATAGATCGGCTTGCCCAGCCCGATGGCGAGGGCCTTGGCCGCGGCGACCCCGACCATCAGGGCGCCGGCCAGGCCGGGTCCGCTGGTCACCGCGATCGCATCGACGTCGGACAGCTGGATGCCGGCGGTCTCGCAGGCGCGATCGATGGTCGGCACCATCGCCTCGAGGTGAGCTCGGCTGGCGACCTCTGGCACCACACCACCGAAGCGGGCGTGTTCGTCGACGCTGCTCGCGACGGCGTCGGCGAGCAGGGTGTGGCCGCTGACGATCCCGACGCCGGTCTCGTCGCAGGAGGTCTCGATCCCGAGGATCAGCGGCTCAGTCACAGGCTCATTGTGCCGACCGGGCGTACGCCGTGGGAGTGACCCCCAGCAGACGACGGAAGTGCCGGGTCAGATGCGCCTGGTCGTGGAACCCGACGGCGACCGCGACGTCGGCGGCCCGCTCCCCCGCCAGCAGCAGCTGCCGGGCCCGGTCGAGCCGGCGGCCGGTGAGGTAGCGATGCGGCGGGATGCCGAACTCGGCCCCGAACGCCCGCACCAGGTGGGTCGGGTGCGCGCCGAGCGCCCGGGCCGCGACGGACAGCGAGACGCCCTCGACCACGTCGGCGTCGAGGAGGTCCCGGAGGCGGTGGGCGAGCCGCGGATCCCGTCGTACGCCGGCCGGGGCGGTCGCGCCCGCCAAGCGCTGCCCGAGAGCGTCGGCGACGAGCTGCAGTCGGACCTCCGCCTCCAGCTCGTCCCCCTCTCGGCCGAGGGCGCCGAGCAGCCCGTGGACCGAGCCCCGCAGCGCCGGGTCGGCCCAGCCAGGGTGGTCGACCGCAGCGCCGATCCGGGCGACGTCGAGGACGTCCTCGTCGAGATAGACCACGCGCTTGCGAAAGCCGGTCGCCTCGACGGATCGCCCGTCGTGGGCGACGTGCGGCGGCAGCAGCGTCACCCGGTCGCCGAGCGCACCGTGCTGGTGCCGGTCGAGGTCGTAGCGGACCGTCCCCGTGTCCACGAGCAGGAGGGTCCAGGTGCCGTGCGTGTGAGCCGGGTAGGCGTGCTCGACGAAGTGCGCGTGCAGCACCTCCGACACCCCGGCGACCCGCGGGCGCCAGGCACGGACGGTCGGCCGCGGAGGCATGTCAGGAACGTACAAGACGACGCCGTACGCCGACCGGCACCGTGGACCCATGGCCTTCGACACCAAGATCGCGGTGCTGCTCCGCGACGACCTCGAGACGTGGCAAGAGCTCAATGCGACCGCGTTCCTCGTCAGCGGCGTGACCGCGGCGTACCCCCAGCTCGTCGGTGAGGCGTACGGCGACGCCGACGGCACGCCGTACCTCGCGATGCTCGGGCAGCCGGTGATGGTCTTCCAGGGCGACGCGGCGATGCTGCGGACGGCCCACGAGCGAGCGGTACGCCGGGGCGAGACCATCGGCGTCTTCACGAGCGACCTCTTCCGCACCGGCAACGACGAGGACAACCGCGCCGCCGTCGCCGCCGTGCGACGCGACGACCTCGACCTCGTCGGGATCGCGGTGCACGCGCCTCGCAACGCCGTCGACAAGATCCTCAAGGGTGCGGTGCTGCATCCCTGACGGGATCGACGTAGGTTGACCTGGTCCAGACCACTTCACCAGCAGGAGAGTCCATGCCCGTCTCGGGACGCATCGTTGCTCGCTCGCTCGTCGCCACGACCGCCGTGGCCCTCATCGCCGGCGGCGCCGTGCCGGCCGCCCAAGCCAACGCATCAGCCGACCGACCATCCGACCGATCAGCGCGGGCCGCCCTAGCGCCACGCACCACCTTCACGATGGCCGCCGACGGCTCCACCGGCGCCAAGGTCGGTGGCGAGCGGATCCCCAACATCGACTCGGTGAAGTCCACGATCCGCGCCTACTACAACGCCAAGGACGGCATCGCCGACAAGACGACCTCGCCGTACATCAGCGAGATGGCCAAGATCACGGCGAAGTCCCTGGCCGGCCTCCCGACCGTGGACCCGGCCGCCAAGAAGGCCATCGTGCTGGACGCCGACGACACCACGCTGTGGACCTACGACATGGAGGACGCGGCGATGAAGTTCAACTTCGACCCCGCGCTCCAGGACGTGTGGGTGCAGGAGAAGCGCTTCCCGGCGACGCCGTCGATGGTCGCGTACGTCAACGCCGTGCAGGCCAAGGGATACGCCGTCTTCGGCCTGACCGGACGCAACTCGGCCCAGGAGGACGCGACCCTGGCCAACCTGAGCACTCTCGGCTACACCGGCTTCACCAACGCCAACTTCTTCACCAAGTGGGTCGCCCCGGCCGACCAGCCGTCCTATGTCACCTGCGCGGCGGCGAAGTGCACGACGGTGGAGTACAAGGCCAACACCCGCAAGAACATCGAGCAGGACCTCGGCTACGACATCGCGCTCAACGTCGGCGACCAGTGGTCCGACCTCCAGGGCGGGTACGCCGACGCGACGCTCAAGCTGCCCAACCCGACGTACTACCTGCCCAGCCCCAACATCGCCGGAGCGCCGGCGAGCGACGCCGCGATGACGCCGCGCACCCGCTTCTCGATGCGCCCCTCCGGCTCGAGCGGACGCACCCAGGGTGGTGAGGGCATCCCCAACATCGACTCGGTGAAGTCCACGATCCGCACGTACTACGACGCGACCGACGGCATCGCCGACAAGACGAGCTCGCCGTACATCTCCCACATGGACCAGCTCACGACCGGGTGGGCGCGGCAGGTCAAGACCTCCTGTGCGACGTACACCCGCCCGAAGCACCACGGCAAGCACCGCAAGGCCGCGATCGTCCTCGATGCCGACGACACGACGCTGTGGACCTACGACATGGAGGACGCGGCGATGCACTTCAGCTTCGACCCCACACTCCAGAACGAGTGGGTGCAGCAGAGGCGCTTCGTGGCGACGCCTCTGATGAAGCGCGTGGTCCGGGCGGCGAAGCGCGGTGGCTGCCAGATCGTAGGCCTCACCGGCCGCAACGACAGTCAGCGGAAGGCGACGATCGACAACCTCAACGCGCAGTACGGCGCCGGCACGTTCAAGCCCCGCCTCTACTTCACGAAGTGGACCGGCACCGGCAAGAGCCAGCAGCCGTCGTACATCACCTGCAAGACGACTCCGTGCACGACGGCCGCCTACAAGTCGCAGACGCGCAAGCACGTCCAGCGCGACCTGGGCCTGAAGATCCTGGCCAACTTCGGCGACCAGTTCAGCGACCTCAAGGGTGGTCAGGCCGAGCGCGCCTACAAGCTGCCGAACCCGACGTACTACCTGCCCTGAGCCCCACCACAGCCGCGGACCAGTCCGCGGCGCAGCACTACGGCCGTGGCGCCGTCGCGGTAGTAGCGGCGGCGCCGGTCGACCTCGACGAACTCGCGCGCGGCGTAGAACGCAATCGCGCCGTCGTTGTCCTCGCGCACCTCGAGCAGGAGCCGGTCGGCTCCTCCCTCGCGGGCGAGGGCGACGACGGCGTCGAGGAGCTCGGAGGCCACGCCGGTACGCCGGTGGCCGGGGTCGACCGCGATCCGCTGGAGCTCGGCGATGTCGGCGACCACGCTGGCGGTCGCGTGCCCTACGACGGCTCCGTCGACCTCGGCCACCAGGTAGCTGATCGTCGGCAGGTTGCCGACGACGCCCTCGCGCACCAGGCCCTCCGACCAGGCGTCGACGCCGAGGTTGTCGAGCTCGAGGTCGGCGATGGCGGGCACGTCGGCCGCGGTTGCCGGCCGGACCGTCACGAGACCGGCTTGGCGGCGTGCGCGGCCACCGCGTCGGGACGGCGCAGGTAGAGCGGCTCCGGGTCGGTCAGCTCGGCGCGCTCCTCGGCCACGCAGCGCGCCAGCCACCCGGCGCTGGGCCCCTCTGGCCCGACCCGGCGCGGGAACGCCTCCGGATAGAGCACGGCACCCTGGCCCACCACCGGTGCGTCGGTCGCGAGCGCCGCCGGCTTGTCGACCAGCGGGCCGTCGACGCGCACGCCGGCGGCGTCGTACCGCGCGAGGTAGACCTCCTTGCGGCGGGCGTCGGTGGCGACCACGAAGTCCTCGGTGACTGCGCCGGTGTCGGCAGCCTCGATCGCGAGCGCGTCGAGCGAGCAGACGCCGTACACGGGAATGTCGAGGACGAACGCCAGCGTCCGCGCCGTGACCAGGCCGACCCGCAGGCCCGTGAACGGGCCTGGTCCGGTGCCGACCGCGATCGCCGTGAGGTCCTGGCGGACGATGCCCGCTGTCGTCATCGCGAGCTCGATGAGCGGGGCGAGCTGTTCGGCGTGCTTCATCGGGCGCTCGGCGAGGTGCTCGGTGACCACCCCGCGGATCACACCGTCGGAATCTGCGTCGGCGTCGTACAGAGCCACGGAGACCAGCGGAGAGGCGGTGTCGAAGGCGAGGAGCACGCCACGAACCTAACGTGTGGACGAACCCTTGCCGTCCTGTGGATCTCTTGTTGCCCGCCTGTGAGAATCGGGGTCATAGTGTTCTGGATGTAACAACGGCCGTCGCGGGACGTGGGGATCCGCGGGCTCTGGGGGGAGTGCCTCGGCCGATTCCGGAAGACCCGCTCCGCGCGCTTGGCTTCGGCCCTGAAGGCGGACGGGTCTTCTGTCTATTTCCGGACTTCCAGAGCCACGTCGAGCTGGCCGGCGTGCCGCGCGTACTCCGCCGGCACGTCGTCGGCGGCAACCGCCCAGCGGCCCTCTTCCTGGTGCCACGGCTCGTCGACGGTCCAGTCGCCCCACGGCTCGTCCACCACCTCGCCCAGGAAGCCCCAGACGAACCAACGCTGCTCCATGTGCAGCGCGTGGCTGAGCAGCTCGATCGGCGTCCATCCGCTCGGCACGCTGCCGGTGCGCTGCTCGTCGGCCGGAAGCGCGAGCACGGCCGCAGCCAGATCCGCCCGGACCCAGTCGAGGTACGCCGTCCAGCGCGGCGCACCGGCCGCGCCGTGCTTGTCCGGCTCGAAGTCGTCGCGGTCCATCCGTTGGCCGTCGATCACCGCTCGAGCGTAGTGAGAAAGCTGTCTGGACCGGCCTCAGCTCCGGCGACACCCGTCCGATGAGTTCATTCGCAAAAGCCCCAGCTGCCACGCGCTCGGACTGACTCCCCCAGGTCGGTCCGAGAAGGTGGCAGCGGGGGCCTTGCGCATCTCGGCCGGTTTCAGTCCTCGATCCGGTTGCCGTCCTCGTCCCAGTGCGACTCGACCTTCTTGCTCGGCTGCACGCGCGGCGGCTCCCCCGGCATCTTGGGGTAGTCCGGCGGGAAGTTCAGCTCGCCACCGGGGAGCTCCTCCCAGAGCTTCAGCAGCGGCTCGAGCGAGTGCGCCGTGTCGTCGATGCCCGCCCACGGGTCGCCGTCGGCCACCCGGTCCGGGACCGTGAAGAGGTTGTAGTCGCGCGGGTCCGTGACGCCGGCCAGCTCGTCCCAGGTCATCGGCGTCGAGACCGGAGCGCCGGGCAGCGGGCGCAGGGAGTACGCCGAGGCGATCGTGCGGTCGCGGTTGTTCTGGTTGAAGTCGACGAAGATCCGCTCGCCGCGCTCCTCCTTCCACCATTCGACGGTCACGCCGTCGTCGCGGCGGGCGAGCTCGCGTCCGAAGCCGATCGCGGCGTGCCGGAGGTCGGTGAACTCCCACTCGGGCTTGACCCGCACGAAGATGTGGACGCCTCTGTTGCCGGAGGTCTTCGGGTAGCCCGTGATGCCGAGCTCCTCGAGCAGCTCGCGCGCGACCCCGGCCACGCGCACGGCGTCGGCGAACGTCGTGCCCGGCTGCGGGTCGAGGTCGATCCGGAGCTCATCGGGGTGGTCGACATCGGCGCGGCGTACCGGCCAGGGATGGAAGACCAGGGTGCCCATGTGCGCGCACCAGACCGGGACGGCGATCTCGGTCGGGCAGATCTCCTCTGCGGTCCGGCCGGACGGGAAGGTGATCTGCACCGTCTCGAGGTAGTCGGGAGCGCCCTTGGGCACCCTCTTCTGGTAGAACGCGTCGGCATCCTTGTCCTGCGGCCCGGTGGCCAGCCGCATGCCCTCGCGTACGCCGGACGTCCAGCGCTCAAGGGCGGTCGGCCGATCCCGGAGCGCCCGCATCAGGCCGTCGTCGACGCTCGCGAAGTACTCCGCGACCATCAGCTTGGTGACCTCGGGCGTGCTGTCGGTGGCCTCGTAGATCACCCGGTCCGGGCTGGAGACGCGTACAGCGCGGCCGCCCGCGTCGACCTCGGCAGCAGGTGTCTTCGGCATGGACCCACGCTAGCCGGGTCGTCCGCCTGAGGAGCACCTATAGCTAGCCGAGAGGCGGACGACCCGATCTACAGCACTCGTTTACACTCGGCGTCAACCTTTCTCGGAGGGCTTTGCCGACCGATTAGATTGGGGGCATGGCTTACAACGTGGCGAAGACCGACGAAGAGTGGCGCGAGGAGCTCTCGCCGGAGGAGTACGCCGTACTCCGCCAGGCCGGCACCGAGCGGGCGTTCGTCGGCGAGTACACCGACACCGAGACGAACGGCATCTACCGCTGCAAGGCATGCCAGGCCAAGCTCTTCGAGTCCGACACCAAGTTCCACTCGGGGTGCGGCTGGCCGTCGTTCTACCAGCCGATCTCGGACACGATCGAGTACATCGAGGACAACACCCACGGGATGAAGCGGGTCGAGGTCCGCTGCGCCAACTGCGGCTCGCACCTCGGACATGTCTTCCCCGACGGCTACGGCACCCCGACCGGCGACCGCTACTGCATCAACTCGATCAGCCTGACCCTCGAGCCGGCCGACAGGTAACGATCCCGGCTAGCGCCGCCGGACCACCTTCGTCCGCAGCGACGTCCGGACGAAGGTCTGGTACGCCGTCGCCGACGCCTCCACCCGTACGCTGACCCGCTTGCCCACCTGGCCCGGCTTCAGGGTCCAATCGTCAGGGGCAGCACCCTAGTCAGCGGGGCCTTGTCTCCGCAGCAAAAGCGACTAACTCAACTGACTAACATCGAATGGACGACCACGACGCTCTCTCCGTACGTCGTGTCCGCCCAGTCCTGCAGCGTGCCGTCGTCGTACGTGACATCGACGAGCACCCGCGGACCATCGACGTACGCGCCCTGGGCACCGGGCAGGTCCGCGACCTCGCCGCGGACGACCTCGAGCTCGGCCCCGTCGAGGCGCGCAGCCGGCGCGGGGTACGCCGGTCCCTCGACCGGCAGCGCGTCGTAGAGCGGAGCCGGGACGGCCTGCGTCGAGGTCAGGCGCTTGCCGTCCCAGGTCCCGGTGAGGGCGAACTGTCCCCAGCGGACGTCGCCCTGCTCCTCGAACATGCCGTCGTGATCACCCCAATCCCAGCCGAGCAGCTCGGGTCCACTGCACTGTGGCGGGTACGACTCGGCGACCGGACCGAGGCACACCTCGGGGGTCCCGGTGTCCATGACCGTCACGAGGCCGGCGGTGTGGACCGGGCCGGGAGCGGCCGGCACCGCGGTCGGGCGACCGGCGCTCGGTCGCGGTGCTGCCGGGTCCGTCGCGGTGGCGTCGCCGTCGCTTCCGCACGCGGCGAACAGCGCGGCGGTCAGGAGCAGGGCAGCACCGGCAAGGGCGGTCTTCATGCCGGTACGACGCGTTCGCCCGAGGTCTGGTTCCGGTGCAGACCTCAGATCAGGGCAGGCGGTCGACCAGCTCGGCGATCTCGACCCGGGCGCCGGTGTAGAACGGCACCTCCTCACGGACGTGCCGACGAGCCTCGGAGCCGCGCAGGTGCCGCATCAGGTCCACGATGCGGGAGAGGTCGTCGGCCTCGAACGCCAGGATCCACTCGTAGTCGCCGAGCGAGAAGCTGGCGACCGTGTTGGCGCGGACGTCCTTGTAGTCACGGGCCATCTTGCCGTGGTCGGCGAGCATCCGGCGGCGCTCGGAGTCCTCGAGGAGGTACCACTCGTAGGACCGTACGAAGGGGTAGACCGAGACGTGCTTCTTCGGCTCCTCGTCGCTCAGGAACGCCGGCACGTGGCTCTTGTTGAACTCCGCCGGGCGGTGCAGCGCCATCTGCGACCACACCGGGGAGAGTCGCATGCCGAACGCCGTACGGCGGAAGCGGTTGTAGGCGGCCTGCAGCTCCTCGGACGTGGTGGCGTGCCACCAGACCATCAGGTCGGCGTCGGCACGGATGCCGCTGACGTCGTACACGCCGCGGACGACGACGTCGGCCTCGGCGAGCTCGGCGAAGAGCTTCTCGACCTCGGCAGCCTCGGCCGCCCGGTCGGCGTCCTCGTCGTCCGAGAGAGTGATGTCGAGGCGGAACACCGACCACATCGTGTAGCGGATGGTGTCGTTGATGTCGCGGGCCTGCTGTGCCTTGGAGCTCATGCGTCCATTGTGACGCGCCCTCACTCGCGGCCGTAGCCCGCCTCCTCCCGGGCCGGGATGATCGCCTCGGCCCGGCCGGCGGCGTGCGGCTTGGCGTAGATGCCCGAGACGGCGTTGCGCACGGTCTGTTGGAGACGTAGAGCTCCCCCGCGATGGCGTCGTTAGACTTGCCGACCGCGAGCAGCCGCAACACGTCGCGCTCCCGGTCGGTGAGGTCGGGGAACGGCTCGGGCTGTACGTCGCCAAGCTCGTCGCGGCCTACGCCGAGCGCACGACTGTCGAGGGGACCCCGGTGGTCTGATCTCCCGTCGAGTGACGCGAGATCGCCCTCACTCGAGCCTTGTTGGGGCGAATTCGCGTCACTCGACGATCCTGGCGGCAGCCAGGTGCGCCGACGCGATCACAGCGGGGATGCCGACACCGTCGTAGGCGGCACCGCAGAGGGCGAGGCCGGGTACGGCGGCGACAGCCGCGCGGATCCGGGCGACCCGGTCGAGGTGGCCGACGGCGTACTGCGGGAGCCCGCCGCCCCAGCGCTGCACATGGGTGTCGACGGGCGCGGCCCGGACCCCCGCAGCGTCGCGCAGGTCGGCGAGCGACCAGGCGACCAGATCCTCGTCGGAGGTCTGGAGCGCGGTCTCCTCGCCGTACCGGCCCAACGAGGTGCGCAGCAGGAGCAGCCCGTCGCCCGCCTCACGCACCCAGCCCCACTTGGCGAAGGAGAAGGTCGCCGCCTTGATCCGGTGCCGCTCGAGCGGCGGGACCAGGAAGCCGGAGGAGTCGGTGGCGGCGAGCTCGGGCACCGACGACGCGTCGAAGGCGAAGGTCACCACCGCCATCGACGCGTACCCGATCCCGGCGAGCTCGACCGCGGCCACCGGCGCGACCGAGCCGAGGAGCCGGGCAGTCGGTGCCGCCGGGGTCGCCAGTACGACGGCGTCCGCGGTGACCAGCTCCGGCGAGGTCGTCGACCCGATCGTCAGGGAGAAGCCCGCGGCGGTGCGGACCAGCTCGCGCACGGTGGCATCGACCCGGACATCCAGCCCATCGGCCAGCGCCGTCGGCAGCTGCCCCATGCCACCGGGGATGCCGGCGAAGACCGGCGCGTCGGAGACGGGTACGGCGGCCCCCTGCTCCAGCACCGACCCGCGGCCGGCGTACGCGACCAGCTGGGGTACGGCGGCCCGGGCGGAGATCAGCCGGGCGTTGCCGGCGTACACCCCACCGAGCAGCGGCTCGACGAGCCGGTCGGTGACCTCCGGGCCGAAGCGCCGGTCGACCAGTGCACCGACGGAGACGTCGTCGACCAGCGGCTCCGGCGGGAGTCCCGGCTCGCGACGGACCCGCTCCAGGCCCTCGGGCGAGAGCACGCCCGACGCGGCGAGCTGGTCGAGGTCGAGCGGGACACCCATCAGCGAGCGTGGCAGCGGACGGAGCGAGCCGCCGGTCCAGATGCGCGACGAGGCGGAGGTCGGGTGCACGATCGGCAGGCCGAGCGAGCGCGCCAGCTGGATCCCTTCGGGCCGGCGGTTGAGCATCGCCTCGGCGCCGACGTCGACGCTCACTCCGCCGACGGTGGCCCGCAGCAGCTTGCCGCCGACGCGCGCCGACGACTCGAGCACGAGCACGTCGTGGCCGGCGGCGACCAGGTCGCGGGCCGCGGTCAGCCCGGCGACTCCGGCGCCGACCACCACGACTGTGCCCATGCCCTCACTCTGCCAAAGGCCAGCCCGGACCGCGGCGACGGGTGCGGCCGCCACGGCCCGGGGGTTCAACCCACCGCGGTCACGCGGAGTCGGCGAGAGTGCCGAACGCGCTGCGGTGGAAGACGAGTGGCCGTGCTGTGTCGGCGTGCTCGATCGCGTGCAGCTGGAGCAGCACGATGGTGTGGTCGCCGGCCTCGACCTCGCGGTAGACCGAGCAGTCGAACATCGCGAGGCCGTCGTCCAGCGTGACGGCGCCGTCGCCGGTCGCGGTGACGGCGATCCCGTCGAAGCGGTGCTCGACGGGGCCGGCCAGCTGGCGGCAGACCGCGCCGTGGTGGTCGGCGAGGATCGTGACGCCGAGGTGCGCCGCCTGCCGCAGGGTCGGCCAGGTCTTCGAGGTGTTGGCGACCGAGAACGACACCAGTGCCGGCTCGAGACTCACGGAGGTGAAGGAGCTCGCGGCGAGCCCGACCAGCTGCCCGTCGACCTCGGAGGCCACGGCGACCACGCCGCTCGGGAAGACGCCGAAGGCCTCGCGGAGCCGCACCGCGTCGAGGTCCTGGTTGGTGGTCAACACGGTGTCGACAGGCGCTGGGGTGGTCATGCCGAGCCCCCGGTCCTGCTCCCGAGCAGCGCGGTGACCGCGGGCTTCGAGATCTCGAGCCAGTGGGCGTACGCCGCCGGGTCGTCGTACGCCGAGTCCACGACGTAGAGGCCCTTGGTCGCGACCACGCCGCCGATCTCGGTGAGCACCGGGCGCAGCGACAGCTCCGGCGCGAGCGCGTGGCCCGGGCCGGCGCCGAGCATGAGGGGCACGGCGACGCCACGCAGCCCATCGGTCGCGAACCGGTCGAGGAAGAGCTTGAGCAGCCCGGTGTAGGTCCCCTTGTACGTCGGCGACGCGAAGACCACGAGGTCGGCGGACCCGACAGCGGCGACCAGCCCGGCCACTGTCTCGTCCTTCCAGTCGAGGATCGCCGCGCCGAGGTCGGCGAGGTCGACGACGAGCTCCGGCGCCTGGCCGGACAGCTCGGTGGCGACGTACGTCGCTGCGTCGAGCGTGCGGCTCTTCGGCTTGGGGTTGCCCACCACCACCGCCACCTCGAGGGCTCCCGTGCGGGTCACGACGCGGCAGCCTTCGACGAGCCGAACGGCACGGCGGCCGTGGTCGACTGCTGCGGCTCCGGATGCTCCCAGAGACCGCGCCGAGCCAGCTCGGGCAGCACGCCCTCGCCGAACCAGTAGGACTCCTCCAGGTGCGGATAGCCGGACAGCACGAACTCGTCGATGCCGACCGCCTGGTACTGCTCGATCAGGTCGGCGATCTCCGCGTCGCTGCCGACCATCGCGGTGCCCGCGCCACCGCGGACCAGACCGATGCCGGCCCAGAGGTTGGGGTGGATCTCGAGCCCGTCCTTGCAGCCCTGGTTGAGCTCGAGCATCCGGGCCTGGCCGACGGACTCGCTCTTCTTCAGGCCGGCCTGGACCCGGGCGACGTCCTCGTCGGAGATCCCGGCGAGCAGTCGATCCGCCTCGGCCCAGGCGGCTTCGGAGGTGTCGCGCGCGATGGTGTGCAGCCGGATGCCGAAGCGGATCTGGCCCTCACGCCCCTCGTCGGCCGCGAGCTTGCGGATCCACTCGACCTTCTCGGCCACGGCCGCCGGCGGCTCGCCCCAGGTGAGGTAGACGTCGACGTGCTTGGCCGCGACCTTCCCGGCCGCCGGCGACGAGCCACCGAAGTAGATCTCGGGCAGCGGGTCGGGGATCTGGCTGAGCACGGCCTCCTCGACGTGCAGGTGCTCGCCCTCGAAGGTCACCGGCTCGCCGGTCCAGAGCTTGCGCACGATCGTGAGGAACTCGTCGCACCGCTCGTAGCGGCCGTCCTTGTCGAGGAAGTCGCCGAACATCCGCTGCTCGTGGCTCTCCCCGCCGGTGACGACGTTGAGCGCGAGCCGCCCGCCGGAGAGGTTCTGGAAGGTCCCGGCCATCTGGGCCGCGATGAGGGGCGAGGTCAGGCCGGGACGGAACGCCACCAGGAACTTGAGCCGCTCGGAGACCTGGCTCAGCATCGCCGTGGACACCCAGGCGTCTTCGCACCAGGCACCGGTCGGAGTCAGCGCAGCCTCGAAGCCCAGCTGCTCGGCGCTGCGCGCGATCTGGCCGAGGTAGGGCACGGACGCCGGGCGACCAGAGGGGCCGGCCTCGACACCGTGGCCGCCGCCGACGACCTGACGGCCGTCGCCGCCGTTGGTGGGCAGGAACCAGTGGAACTTCAACATGGGTTGCCTTTCGTCTTGCGGGTCTCGACAAGCTCGATCACCGGGATCACAGCTGGCCGTGGTTGGGGGGCAGCGTCCCGTCGACGGCGTACCGCCCGAGGTGCTGAACCTTCCACAACGCGGGGTCGTGCAGGGTGTGCGTGCGTGCGTTGCGCCAGTGGCGGTCGAGGTTCAGCGAGCCCAGCGCGGAGCGAGTGCCGAACCCCGGCGTCCGGATAGCGGCGGCTCTTGGTGGTCACGAACGCCGCGGCCTCGTCGAGCGCGGCCCGGGCGATGCCGGCATCGATCGCGGCGTGCAGCAGCTGCGCGAACGCGCCGTACGTCTGCGGGCCCTCGAAGGTGTGGTGGTACGGCGTGATCCGCGACGTGTGCACGGCGACGTTGCGCAGCTGCACGGAGCCACTGGCGGTGGTCCGCTGGCCCATGCCGTCCCAATCGTCGACCACGGTGACGCCGTCGGCACGCCGGTCGACCCACGCCACGTGCATCGGCCCGTCCTCACCGAGGTGGGCGAGGACCGGGATCCAGTCCGCGAAGAGGGCGCCGGTGCTGTAGCCCTTGTCACCGTCGAGGCGCCACAGGTCCTCGCCGGCCGGGCGCAGCGTGGTGCGGTAGTCACGCACGTGCTTGGTGCCCACCTCGGACTGCGCGTTGCCGAACCGCCTGCCCTCCAGCGCCTCCCCGAAGAAGAACGCCTGCTGGGAGCGGGTGCCCCGGTGGCGCATCGCGTTGACGTAGACGAAGTGGCTGTGCGGGATCTGTGCGACGTTGGGGTCGCCGATCGCGAGCAGCCGGAACACCTCGGCGACGGCACCGGCGGGCAGGTCGGCGCCGCCGTACTCGCACGGGACGGTGATGCCCAGGAGACCGGACGCCGACAGCACCGCCAGCTGCTCGACCGGCAGGATCCGGAGAGCGTCCCGCTCGGCGGCACCCACGGCGAGCTCGGCGGAGACGGCAGCCGCGGCCGACACCGCCGACGCCGCGTCGAGCACGGGTACGGCGTGGTCGAGCTCGTCGAACGTCGTCGCTGCGCTCATCATGACTTCCTCCCCGGCCGATCGCTTATGTCTATCAGATTGCTTGACTTATAGTCGGAATGCAAGGCCAGGCGGGTCACCGTGCCGACGGTTCCGTCGAGAGGGTGACAGGCAGTGCCTTCCACAACGCCCCAACAGGAGGAGACCGGGTGCGTATCGAACAGCTGGAGTACCTCGCGGCGGTGACCCAGCACGGGTCGCTGCGCCGCGCGAGCGAGCAGCTGCACATCTCGCAGCCGGCGCTCAGCGAGGCGGTCACGAAGCTCGAGCGCGAGCTCGGGGTCACCCTCCTGGACCGGCGCCGCTCCGGAGCGCGAATCAGTCAGCGCGGTGGCGAGCTCCAGCAGTACATGGTCGAGGTGCTCGAGGCCGTCGACCGCCTGCGCACCGCCGCGGGCGACCAGCAGGCCGGGCACCCGGTGGTCCGCATCGGCACCGTGAGCACGGCGACGTCGACCCTGCTGGTGCCGGCGGTGCGGGAGTTCCGTGGCACCCACAGCGGCAGCACCGTCGAGGTCCTCAACCTTCAGCAGGCCGAGATCGACCAGGGCTTGCGGGAGGGCATCCTCGACCTCGGCCTGGTCAACACGCTCGCCGGCGACGACCCGCCGACCGACCTCGTCAGCACCACCCTCGTGCACGGCCGGCCGGTCGCGGTGCTGTCGGCCGGGCACCCGCTGACGGCGTACGACGAGGTCACCCCCGACCAGCTGCGCGCCGAGCCGTTCGTTGCGATGCGCGCGGGCTATCTGATGCACCGCTTCGTCCACCGGCTCTTCGGGCAGGACATGCCGTCGGTCTCGTACACGACCGACGGCGCCGAGCTCGGCAAGATCATGGTCGCCGAGGGACTCGGCCCGACCGTACTGCCGGACTACAGCGTCGTCGGAGACCCGATGGAGCGCGCCGGGCTGATCACCTACCGCCCGCTCGCCGGTGACCGCACGTCGGTCAGCCTGGTGCTGCGGCAACGCCGCCAGCAGCACGTGCCGCGGGCGGTGCGCGACCTCGAGACCGCGCTCCTCAGCCTGGCGCGGGCGCATCGGAACGGCTCTACTGGAACGGATCGGTCGGAACCGAACGGGAGCCGGTGACGTCCGAGCGGACATGACCCTGACACCCGCCCGCATCCTGATCCCGGCGCTGCTCGTCGCGGCGCTCGCCCTGACCGGCTGTGCCTCCGGCAACGACGACTCGGACGACGGCGGGTCGAGCGCCGGCGTCCCCGACGCCCCGGCCCCCGCGTCCCAGCAGCGAGAGCTCGCCAACGCTTTGGAGGGGGACGTCGACGCCGAGCTCGCCGACGAGGCCGCCGCCGACAGCGACTCGGCCGGGAAGCCCGCCGAGTCCGCCGCGAAGTCCGACACCTACACCGCCCCGGAGCAGGCGCTGATCCGCAAGGGCAACGTGGCGCTGCGCGCCGACGACGTCGGGAGGGCGCAGATCGAGGTGCAGAAGGTCGTCGACAAGCATGCCGGGCAGGTCACCGACGAGAAGTCACAGTCCGACGACGACGGCAAGGCGGCGTTCACCAGGATGGTCCTGCGGGTCCCCTCGGAGGACTTCCCGAAGGCGGTCGAGGAGCTCAAGGAGATCGGCGAGCTGGAGTCGGCCACCACCAACCAGGACGACGTCACCTCCGAGGTGATCGACGTGCAGACCCGGCTGAAGGTGCAGAAGCGCAGCATCGCGCGGATCTCGGTGCTCTTCCAGCGGGCGCAGAACATCCGCGACATCATGGCGATCGAGTCGGAGCTCTCGCAGCGGCAGGCGGACCTCGAGGCGCTCGAGCAGCAGGCGGCGTACCTCGCCAACCAGACCTCGCTGTCCACGATCGTGGTCAGCATCGACCTGATCCCGGACAAGAAGGCGGAGCCGAAGGACGAGGACGACGCCGGGTTCGTGGCCGGGCTCAGCGCCGGTTGGGGCGCCCTGTCGACCTTCGCCGTCGGCCTGGCCACCGCCGTCGGAGCGCTGCTGCCATGGCTGGTCGTGCTCGGGCTGGTCGGCGTCCCGACCCTGCTGCTGGTGCGGTCGCTGCGACGTCGTACGCCGACTCCCGCCGCCGCCGAGGCGGCGCCGCCGACCGACTAGTCGAGCGAGTAGCCCTGGACGAACTCGGTCAGCCGCTTGAGCTGGTCGGGGTTCGTCGCGGGGAGCACGCCGTGGCCCAGGTTGAACACGTGGCCGCGAGCGGCGCGCCCCGCCTCGATGATCTCGCCGGCGCGGGCGGTCATCACCTCGGTCGGGGCGAAGACGAGGGTCGGGTCGAGGTTGCCCTGCACCGAGCGGTCGCCGACCCGGGCGATGGCGTCATCGAGGGGCGTGCGCCAGTCGACACCGACCACGTCGGCGCCGGCCTCCCCCATCAGGCCGAGCAGGTTCGACGTACCTACGCCGAAGTGGATGCGCGGCACGCCGAGCTCCCCGGCGCGCGCGAGCACCCGGGCGGAGTGCGGCATCACGTGCTCGCGGTAGTCGCGGGGGGTGAGCGCGCCGGCCCACGAGTCGAAGAGCTGGATCGCCGAGGCCCCCGCCTCGACCTGCACCTCGAGGTAGGCCGCCGAGATGCCGGCGATCTTGCGCATCAGCGCGTCCCAGACGTCGGGGGCGCCGAACATCATCGCCTTGGTCTTCGCGTGGTCCTTCGAGGGACCGCCCTCGACGAGGTACGACGCGACCGTGAACGGCGCACCCGCGAACCCGATCAGCGGCGTGCCACCGAGCTCTCCGACCAGCTCGCGCACGGCGGCGGTGATGAACGGCACCTGCTCAGGCGTGAGGTCAGGGATCGCCGCGACGTCGGTGAGGGTGCGCACCGGGCTCGCGACGACCGGGCCGATGCCGGGCTTGATGTCGAGATCGACGCCGATGGCCTTGAGCGGCAGCACGATGTCGGAGAAGAAGATGGCGGCGTCGACGCCGTACCGGCGGACCGGCTGGAGGGTTATCTCCACCACCAGGGCGGGGTCCATGCAGGACTCCAGCATGCCCACGCCCTCGCGGACGGCGAGGTACTCCGGCAGCGACCGACCCGCCTGGCGCATGAACCAGACCGGCGTGTGCGGCACCGGTTGGCCGCGGACCGCCTTGAGGAAGGCGCTGCTCGCGAGGTCGTCATGCGGGTCGGGCATGACCGAAGCCTCGCAGGTCAGTCGGCGTGTTCGCACATCCGCAGCGCGCGGACCGACCTACTGTGAACACATGGTGGTCGGTCAGGAGACACACCCGGCGACGGGTGCGAGCGCGGCTCCGGTCGAGTTCCGTGAGGCCGTGGCCACGATGCACGCTGCCCGGTTGCGCCCGGAGATCCTCTGCGAGGAGATGCCGGCGCCACAGCGAATCGCCCCGTGGGCGTCGGCGCTGTCCGCCGACGTCACCGTCGACGGCGTCGACGTCGGGACCGGCCGGATCATCCTGCTGCACGACCCCGCCGGCAACGAGGCGTGGTCGGGCACCTTCCGCTGCGTCGCCTACGCCCGCGCCGAGGTCGACCTCGAGCTGATCACCGACCCGATGCTGGCGATGGTCGGCTGGACCTGGCTGACAGAGGCACTGGACGAGCACGGCGCGGCGTACCTCGCCGCCTCGGGCACAGTCACCCGGGTCGCGACCGAGAGCTTCGGCGGGATGGCCGACGAAGGTGGGACCGCCCAGATCGAGATCCGCGCCTCCTGGACGCCGGTGACGCCCGATGACGCCCCCGATCTGGCGCCGCTCGACCTCGCTCCCCACGTCGAGGCCTGGGGCGAGCTCCTGTGCACCTCGGCCGGACTTCCTCCCGTGCCCGACGGCGTGGCCCTGATGCCCAGCCGCCGCGGCCAACGGGGCGGCGGACGCTGACCTGATGTCCGACGAAGAAGTAGGCACCACCCCCGCTCCACCCTCGGAAACGACACCTGAGACGGCGCCGCCGCCGATGCTCACCCTGCGCGACGGCATGCCGCCGCTGGTCGAGACGCCACCGGCCCTCGCCGAGATGTGCGAGCTGCTCGCTGCAGGCACCGGGCCGGTCGCCATCGACGCCGAGCGCGCGTCCGGCTACCGCTACTCCTCGCGGGCCTACCTGATCCAGCTGCGCCGCGAGGGCTCCGGGTCGTTCATGGTCGACCCGATCGGCTTCGAGTCGCTCGAACCGCTGCATCGCACGCTCGAGGGCACCGAGTGGATCCTGCACGCCGCGACCCAGGACCTGCCGTGCCTCAACGAGGTCGGGCTCTACCCCACCGCACTCTTCGACACCGAGCTCGCCGGCCGTCTGCTCGGCTATCCTCGCGTCGGCCTGGCCACCCTGGTCGAGACGCTGCTCGGCTTCCGCCTGGCCAAGGAGCACTCCGCCGTCGACTGGTCGACCCGACCGCTGCCGTTGCCGTGGCTGGAGTACGCCGCGCTCGACGTCGAGGTGCTGGTCGAGCTGCGTGACCTGCTGGCCGCCGAGCTCATCGAGACCGGCAAGGACGAGTGGGCCCGCCAGGAGTTCGACTACCTGCGCAGCTTCGTCCCCGCCGTACGCACCGATGCCTGGCGCCGGACGTCCGGGGTGCATCGGGTGCGCGGTCGACGCGCGCTGGCCGCCGTACGCGAGCTCTGGGAGACCCGCAACGAGATCGCCGAGCAGCGCGACGTGACGCCCGGCCGGATCCTCCCCGACGCCGCGATCGTGGTCGCCGCCACCGCACTGCCGACCGACCGCGACGCCCTGATGGCCACGAAGGGCTTCCACGGCCGCGGTGCCGACCGCTACGCCTCCCGCTGGGTCGCCGCTCTCAACCGCGCCGCCCAGATGGACGAGGAGGACCTGCCGACCCGCACCCCCCGCGGTGACGGGCCACCGCTGCCGCGCGCCTGGGCAGAGAAGGACCCCGTCGCCGCCCGCCGGCTCGTGCTGGCTCGCGAGGCGCTGACCGCCGTCGCCGAGGAGCACCACCTCCCCGTCGAGAACGTCCTCACCCCCGACTACCTGCGCCGCACGCTCTGGACTCCACCGAAGGCGCGCGAGCCCGAGGCGCTCGCCGCCGCCGTCGCGGACCAGCTCGCCGGGTACGGCGCGCGCCCGTGGCAGGTCGAGCTCGCCGGCCCGGTCCTGGTCGACGCGATCCTCACCGCCGACGCCGAGCCCGAAGTCGTCGTACCTCCCGCCGCCCTGACCGACGACTGAACGTCAGGTCTGGACTCGGCGAGCGAGGAAGACCAGTTCCTTCCCGGGCCGCTCCGGAGCATCGCGCACCTCGTCGACCTGGAAGCCGTGCGCGGCGAGGTCCGCCTCGTCTCCTCCCGAGGACGGAAGCGCAGCGTGGAGGGAGCCAAGCCAGGTGTGGATCGGGCTAGGCCCGGTCAGGTGAGCGCACGGCGGTGACGCGGGTCGCGAGCTGGGTGACATCGGATGAGCAGCGTCGGTGGACGTGACGTCTGATGGCATGCTCCTGAGAGCGCGATCCGCACCAGGAGGGCACCATGGCCGCAACCAGTGTCCTTCGAGTGCGGCACCGACTGGCCGAACTCGCCGAAGCCCACGATGTCCCGGGTGCGTCGGTCTCGGTGTTCGCCGACGGTGAGGTCGTCGACGCGGCCGTGGGGACGGTCAACCTCCGGACTGGCGTCGAGGTGCGGCCCGATTCGCCGTTCATGATCCAGTCGATCACGAAGGTGTGGACCGCGACCCTCGTGATGCAGCTGGTCGACGAGGACCTCGTCGCCCTGGACGAACCCATCACCCGATACCTGCCCGGCTTCCGGACCGCCGACCGGCCGGCGAGCGCAGGCATCACGGTCCGCCACCTGCTCACGCACACCGGCGGCTTCGAGGGTGACCTCTGGGCTGCGACGACCACCGATGACGACGCACTGAAGCTCTTCGTCGACGAGCACGTCTCACGTGCCACCCAGTACCTCGAGCCGGGTCGCGCCTACTCCTACTGCAGCGCGGGTCTCGGAGTGCTGGGACGGCTGGTCGAGGCGCTCCGCGGCACGACGTACGCCGTGGCCCTGCGTCGCTACCTGACCGATCCACTCGGCGTCGACGAGGTGGCCTTCGATGCTGGTGAGGCGATGGGCTTCCGCACCGCGATCGGCCATGTCCGTCCCGGACCGGGCGAGCCGTTGAGAACGCTGCCGACCTGGGCCGTGCTGCCGCTGTCCAACCCTGCCGCCGGCAACCAGCTCGCCATGCCGGCACGCGGTCTGATCGAGTTCGCTCAGATGCACCTGGCTGACGGTCGGGCACCGCGGGGAGCCCGGCTGCTCTCGGCTGAGAGTGCCCGGATGATGCGGACGCCTCAAGTCGCCGTACCGGCGACCTTCGGCGGACCCGTGGACCAGGGTCTGGGGTGGCGACTCACGGCCGCGGGGCGCGTGGCTGAGCACGGCGGCGACGCCCCAGGATGCGCAGCGATGCTGCGACTGGTGCCGGATCGGCAGGTCGCTGTCGCAGTGTTGGGCAATGGCGGCGACATGACCGGCCTGGTGAGTACATTGTGCGACGAGCTGCTCAGCGAACTGGCCGGCGTCGCACCGCGGGTGCTCGGCTCGGTGCCGCACCAGACAGCTGTCGATGACCCGGACCGCTACTGCGGGAGGTACGAGCTCCGCAACCGGGTCGCCGAGGTCTCCACCGACGATCAGCGGCGCCTGTGGCTCACCCAAGAGGAGCGCAACGAAGCAGCCTGGATGTCTATGCTCGCTGGCATTGACTCCCGACCGGAGACCTTCGAGCTGCGGAGGGTCGAAGGCGGGCGGTTCGCGCGGCTCGACCGTGAAGGCGAGATGGCGGGCGTCGTCGAGTTCATCGACACCGACAGCATGGGGCGGGCTCGCTTCCTGCACGACGGTCGAGCTGCGCCGAGGGTCGACTGAGCTCTAGGGCCGTCGGTGGAAGCTGACCTTGCGTCCTGGGTGTCGGGTCAGCTCGTAGGTGGGGTCGTGGGCTCGGGCGTGGTGTCTCGGGCAGAGGAGTCCGCCGTTGTGGAGGTCCGTTGCGCCACCGTCGGCCCATCGCTGCCAGTGGTGTGCGTGACACATCCAGGGTGGCCAGTCACAGCCCTCGGCGACACAGCCGCCGTCGCGGAGGGCCATCGCGAGCAGCTGGGCCTTGCTGAACAGGCGGCGGGCACGTCCGACATCGAGGACCTGGGAGTCGCCGTCGAGGACGACGGGGATGATCCGGGCGGTGCAGGCGAGCCGGCGTGCTTCCCTCGGGCTGATCCGGTCGCCGGTGTCGAGGAGACCGGCCTTCGCCAGCTTCCCGGTGAGGGTGTCGAGGTCGATGGTCACGACGATGGTGGCGTCGGTGCCGCCGACCTTCGGCAGGTGCTTGGCGGTGATGCGTTCGATGAGCTCGGCCAACGCCCTCCCCAGCCGCTCCGGCCCCGGCCGGCGTTCCACACCTGCGCCCGCACCGTGGGTCGCGGCCTGGTGCTTGGGGGCGGCGATCGCCAGCAGCATCTTCCGCAACCTGGCGGCCTGCGCCGTGGGCAGGGTGAACCGTCCGTAGGTCTTGCCGTGCCCGTCGTCGGTCATCGTCAACCGGGCCGCCAGGGCCGCCTTGGCCTCTTCCCTCTCGAGGAGGTCGGCCTCGTGGGCATCGGCCAGCTCGGGTGCCACCACCTCGAGCAGCCGGTGGCCGAGGATCCTCAGGGTGCGGGCGTCGTGCTCCTGCGCCGCGGCGACCAGGTGCCGCTCGGCTCTGATCACCAGGTCCGGGTCCAGGTCCTCGGGCAGGTCCTTGACCGCGCGGATGATCACCTGGGCCTGCTCGACCCGCAGATCCCCGCGCGCCAACGCGGCACGGACCAGGTCGTGCGTGGCCAGGTCGTAGCCCAACCGCACCGTCCGCGCAGCCGCCGGGCGGGTCTCCTTCACCGTGTGCGCGAGCCAGTTCGCCGTCGACGTGGCACCCACCTCCTGGCCGACCTGCAGCTCGTCGGCGTGCGCCGCGACCCGGGACCGCAGTTCGGCGACCTGCGCTTCGAGGCGGGTCAGCTCCACCAAAGTCGATGCGGTCTCGGCAGCATCCATCGACCACACCGACGCGTCGACCAGGGTGTCGACGATGTGGCGCAGGTGCGCGGTCGCCGAGGCCACCTGGTGGCGAGGTGTGGTCATCGCGGTCATGGGTCCAGCCAACCCGTTCCCACCGATGTCCGCATCCCGGCGCCGTCGGCCCGTGGACAACGCTGCCGCAAGCAGCGTTGTGGACGACAAGTGGCCCGGGTGGTGGTGGCTTCGAGGCTCGGGCCCGGCGGCCCTCACACCTCAACCACCGTGGCCCAAACGCGGCACACCGGTCCGACCAGGGGGCCGGCGTCCATCCGATAGGCGCGCTCTTCTCGGCTGGAGACGGTGGGGTCAAGGGCGCGAAGCGGCGAAGCGAACCCTTGACCCCACCGGCGGAAGCCGCACCATGGCGCCGTACGGAAGGACGACGAACCAGCACACCCCGACACTCACCGCGGGCCTGGCGGCCCTCACACCTCAACCACCGGGTGCTTACTCCGAAGGTGACTCCGACGGGCTGGGGGCGTCCGCGGCCGACTCGGGGTCGAGGACCGGCTTGGACTCGTCATCGATCTGGGTCGTGATCGCGTCGAGGTCGAGGACACCGACGCCATAGACCATCTGCTCCAGGCTCGGAGCGACGGTCTCCTCGAGCTCCGGCATGGTGTCGATCAGTGGCGGCTCCACCATCGAGCGGACGCTGGAGTTGAAGAACGTGGCGTGCTCGGGGCGGCGGCCGGGCTGCAGGAAGTCGTCGGCGAGCGCGACCTCGACGTTGGCGGGCTGCAGGTAGCCGGTACTCGCGACCAGGCCGACCCAGTCGGAGGAGACCTCGTGGACGATGAAGTCCGCGGCGATGGCAGGGCTCGCCGTCTGCGCCGACATGCACAAGGCGGTCACGTCGCCGACGGTCGCGGCGCCGTCGAGCTTCGGCATCGGCATCACGTCGAAGTCGAGGTTGTTCTTCTGGCGCAGGATCGGCGTCAGTGAGCGGTCGCCGGCGATCATGCCGAGCTTGCCACGCAGGAACCACCGCAAGGCCGCCGCCTGGTCGAGCTGGGACTCGTCGAGCGTCACCTGCGGGTTGCGGAGCAGCTCGAGGGTGCGTTCGAGTGCGTCCTTGCTGCTGTCACTGGAGAACGCGAGCGACGTCGGCGGGTCGGCTTCGTCGAAGACAGTGCCACCACCGGAGAGGATGAAAGGCGACAGTCCGTCGATCGTCGGCGCGATGTGCACGCCCTTGGACCCGCGGGCCGGCCGGCTGGCGAACTCCGCCGCGGCGGTGAACTGGTCGAAGGACCAGCTGGTCGCTTCCTCGTCGGGCGCGTCCAGGCCGCGGTTGCGCATCCGGTCGAAGTTGACCAGCCGCTTGTTGTAGTAGATGACCTTCGGCGTAACGCCGTACGGCATGCACTGCAGGTGGTCGTCGGTGCTGAGCGCCTGCAGGGCGTCGCGCGAGTAGGTGTCGCCGAACTCGACACCGCGCTCGTCGAGCAGCTCGTCGACCGGCTGGGTGTAGCCGTTCTCGAGCAGCCACGACAGGTCGGACCGCGACGACATGAAGATGTCGGGGACGGCCGCGCCACCCTCGATGTCGGCGCGCATCGCGGCCTGGGTCGGCCAGCTCTCAATGGTGACGTCGGTGGAGTCGGGGTCGAGGTTCCAGGCATCGACGGTGGCCCGGAACGCCCGCTGGACGTCGCGCGGCCCCACGACACCGAACACGAGCTTGTCCGGAGGTGCCGTCGAGCTCGGGCTCGGGGTGGGAGGAGTCGGGTCGTCCGGCGAGTCGTCCGTGCAGGCGGCGGTGGCCAACACCGACGCCACGGCAACGCACGCCAGCAGTCCCCGGGTAACCCTCACCAGACCTCCTCAGACCCGTACTCATAGGCGCGCCCGGGCAGTCCCGGGCGCCGCCCACCCTAGCGACCCAGCGGATGGAACCGGCTCGCAGCAGCCACCACTCGGTCGAACGTCACACGGTCCAGCGCCGCACCCTCACGCCGTACGGCGGACGTGTCGAGCCGGATCAGCCGATCGAGCCGGACCTCGCTGGGCCGGCGCTGCCGGTCCCACCCGCCCGCGCCGACATCCATCCAGTGCCGACCCCACCGGGCCTCGTCGGCCGCGTCGCGGTCGTGGTCCTTGCTGGTGAGCATCAGGCCCAGGAACTGACCGTCCTGGACGCCGATCAGCAGCACCGGCCGGTCCTTGCCCTGCTGCGGGTCGTCCTCGAACGGCACCCACCCCCACACGACCTCACCGGGGTCGGGGCGGCCGTCGGCGCGCGGCGCGTACGAGACGCCAGCGGGATCCGACGAGATGAGATCGGACGAGGCGGGAGCGGACGGGACAGGGCGGCGGAAGAGTCGCCGGAGCAGTCGCATGCCCGAAGCGTAGGACTCGGACCTGGATGTGCGAGCCGGAAGAAGAAGTACGCCGGACCGGGAGCGCCTCACGGCGCGTGGCCGCTCGTGGCGGCTAATTTTGGGACCCGGGGCTGCCGCGGTCCGGCGTACTCAGAGAGTCTAACCGGGTCAGGCCAGCCCTTGTTCCAGTTCGAGGTGTCCGGCTTCCTCGAGCTGCTCGGAGAGCAGCAGCATCCGCTGCACCTCCGCGTCGGTGGGGTCGCTCAACGAGGCCCGACCGGCCGCGACGACCCGCGCGAAGGCGGCCGCGCGCAGCAGCACGTCGGCGAAGTCACTTCCCGCGATCCCCCGGAGCACCTGGTCGATCATCGCCTTGAGCTGCTCCGGTCCGGGCGGGTCCGCCACTCCCGCGACCACCCGTGCGACCTGGGCACTGCGCTGCCCGGCCTCGAACTGGCGCGAGACGGCGAGCGGGTCGGCGTACACCCACGAGCGCAGCAGGTAGAGCCGCCACAGGCAGCCGGCCAGCGAGTCCGCGGGCGAGCCCGACCAGACCTCGGCGATGGTCTCGATGCCCTCGGTGTCGGCGAGGTGCAGCAGCCGCTCGGACACCTCGGCGTCGTCCGCTGCGCGCGTGCCGCGCACCAGGAGCTGCGCGGCGCGGTCGGCCGCCTCGCTGACCAGGGCCGGGTCCGTGCCGCCGACCAGCGCCTCGAAGTAGTTGGCCCCGGGCGTCATCGGGCGGTGGTGGGGGCGGTCGTTCACGCTCTGCACACTACGTGGCGAGGCTACCTCGGATGCGTTGGTCACTCACCGGGTACGGCGTCCCGAGCTGCTGGGCCCACAGCGAGACCCGGTACTCCTCGAGCATCCACCGCACCTGGCGCAGTTGCTCCCCCGGCGGCCGACCGGCCGGGAGCGCCTCGACCTGGTGCAGATAGGCGTCCTGGAGGTCGGCGACCTGGTCCATCAGCTGTCGGTCGCGGTTGAGCTGGCCGTCGAGGCGCTCCCGGCGCTGCTCGAGCGCAGTGAGGTACGTCGGGTAGCGCCGCAGCTGGGTCGCGCCGGCTTCGCCCACGAACCCGGCGTGCACCAGTCGAGCGAGCTGCGCGCGCATGTCGGTGAGGGCGGGCAGCATCAGCATCTCGGCGCGACCGCTCAGCGCCTTCTCCGCCTGCCGCCATGCACCGAGCACGCGGATCACGTCGGCCATCGTGGCGCGTAGGTGCGCCTCGTGGTCGCGCCGCGCCTCGGCCAGCAGAGCGTCGTACGACGCCCGGTCGTGCACCACCGGTCGGGCATCCACTACGGCCTGCACGACCGCGGCGCGGCAGTCCTCAAGCAGCTCGGAGACGTTCGGGTACGGCGACCCGGCGAGGCCGAGCTTCTCCACGTTGGTCAGGTCAGGGAGGATCGCCGGCACCGGCGAGGGGATGGCGAGGAGCAGCAGGCGTCGTACGCCCAGCCGATGCCGCGCCTCCTGCTCGTCCTCGGACCCGAAGACCTGCAGCCCGACCGTCGCGCCCTCGTCGACGAGGGCTGGGAAGACCCGCACCTGGTGGCCGGCCCGCACCTGCTCGAAGGACGCCTCGATCGTGTCGAAGGCCCACGTCGTCTCGCCGGTGCGCGCCAGCCCGCTGTCGGTCGCGACCTCCGCGATGGCGGCGGCGAACTGCGGCCGCAGCGGCTCCTTCAACGCCTCCAGGTCCTTGCCGCGTGCCTGCTCGTGGCCGTGCTCGTCGAC
Organism: Nocardioides endophyticus; assembly: GCF_039543845.1. Lineage (NCBI taxonomy): Bacteria > Bacillati > Actinomycetota > Actinomycetes > Propionibacteriales > Nocardioidaceae > Nocardioides > Nocardioides endophyticus. The sequence continues at coordinate 60,441 of NZ_BAABKN010000014.1, forward strand.
GACGCGGTACGTCGGGCGCAGGTGCTCGGGGATCTTGGACCAGTCCCAGGCCTCGCGGGGCACGACGACGCCGGTCGTCGAGCGGCACCAGCGCTCGAGGGCGTCGAGCAGCGGCTCCTCCCCCGGTGGCACGGCCGCGAGGAACTCCCGCGCCTTGTTGGGCGCGGGCACGAACGTGACCCGGAGGTTCTTCGGCAGGCTGCGGATCAGGCTGGTGACCAGCTCCTCGCGCAGGCCGGGGACGTTCCAGGAGAAGTCGTCGGCCTCGACGCGGTTGAGGGTCGCGACCGGCACGTCGATGGTGAGTCCGTCGTCCGCGGCACCCGGCTCGAAGTGGTAGCTGATCGGGAAGGTGAGGCCTCCTCCGTCCCACCGCTCGGGGTAGTCGGCCTCGGTCACCTGGTCGGCCGCGTCGTGGGTCAACATCGACGGGTCGAAGTCGAGCAGGTCGGGACGCTGCCGTCGTTCGTCCTTCCACCACCGGTCGAAGTGCGCTCCACTCACCACGTCAGGGCCGACCCGGGCGTCGTAGAAGTCGAAGAGCGTGTGCTCGTCGACCACGATGTCGCGGCGGCGGGCGCGGTGCTCGAGCTCCTCGGCCTCCTCCAGCAGGCGCCGATTGGTCTCCGTGAAGCGGTGGCGGGTGTGCCACTCGCCGTACACCAGTGCGTGCCGGATGAAGAGCTCCCGGGCAAGGGGGACGTCGACCTTGCCGTAGGAGACGAGACGGTCGGCGACGAGCGGTACGCCGTACAGCGTGACGCGCTCGTGGGCCATCACGGAGGCGCGCTTCTTGGACCAGTGCGGCTCGGAGTAGGTGCGCTTGGCGAGGTCGCCGGCGAGGCGCTCGGCCCACTCGGGCTTGATCGCGGCGTTCTGCCGGGCCCAGAGGCGGCTGGTCTCGACGAGCTCGCCCGCCATCAGGAACTGCGGCTGCTTCCGAGCCAGCCCGCTGCCCGGGAAGATCGCGAACTTCGCGCCCCGGGCGCCGAGGTACTCCCGCATCGGCCGCCGGCCACCGCCGCTCCCGGTGGTCGAGCCTGTCGAGACCCGCTCCTCGAGCAGCCCGATGTGGGAGAGCAGACCCGAGAGCAGCGCCTGGTGGATCCCGTCCGCGTCCGGGTTGTCTGCCGGGTGCCCGACGTCGATCTTCATCTCCTTCGCGACCTGGCGCAGCTGGGACTCGAAGTCCTGCCACTCACGGACGCGGAGGTAGTTCAGGTACTCGCGCTTGCACATCCGGCGGAACGCCGACGAGGAGAGCTCCTTCTGCTGCTCCTTGAGGTAGCGCCAGAGGTTGAGCCAGGTCAGGAAGTCGCTCCCCTCGGCCTTGAAGCGCGCGTGCTGCTGGTCTGCCTGCGCCTGGAACTCCGCCGGTCGCTCACGCGGGTCCTGCAGCGACAGCGCAGCCGCGATCACGATCACCTCGCGCACACAGCCGAGCCGCTCGGCCTCGAGGATCATCCGCGCGAGCCGCGGGTCGATCGGCAACCGGGCCAGGCGGCGTCCGACCTTGGTGAGCCGGGCGTCTCCGGTGGATAGCGCGCCGAGCTCCTCCAGCAGCTGCACGCCGGCCGACACGTTGCGCTTGTCCGGCGGCTCCACGAACGGGAACCTGGCGATGTCGCCGAGCCCGAGCGAGGTCATCTGCAGGATCACGCTGGCCAGGTTGGTGCGCAGGATCTCCGGGTCGGTGAACTCGGGGCGGCCCTCGAAGTCCTCCTCCGAGTAGAGACGTACGGCGATGCCGGCCTCGACGCGACCGCACCGGCCCGAGCGCTGGTTGGCCGAGGCCTGGCTGATCGGCTCGATCGGCAGGCGCTGGACCTTGGTGCGCACCGAGTAGCGGCTGATCCGCGCGACGCCGGTGTCCACGACGTACCGGATGCCCGGGACGGTCAGCGAGGTCTCCGCCACGTTGGTGGCGAGCACGACCCGGCGTACCGACGCACCGTGTGAGGAGAACACGCGGTGCTGCTCGGCGGCCGAGAGTCGCGAGTAGAGGGGGACGATCTCGGTCCGCACCAGGTCCTTCATCGCGTCGGCGGTGTCGCGGATCTCTCGCTCGCCGGGCAGGAACACCAGGACGTCACCCGGCCCCTCGGCGGAGAGCTCCTTGACCGCGTCGACGATCGCCTCGGTCTGGTCACGTACGACGACCTCGCCCTCGTCGTCCTCCTCGTCGAAGGCCATCAACGGTCGATAGCGCACCTCGACCGGGTAGGTGCGCCCGGAGACCTCGATGACGGGCGCGTCGAAGTGCTTGGCGAACCGGTCCACATCGATGGTCGCCGAGGTGATGATCAGCTTCAGGTCCGGTCGCCGCGGCAGCAGCCGCTTGAGGTAGCCGAGCAGGAAGTCGATGTTGAGGCTGCGCTCGTGAGCCTCGTCGATGATGATCGTGTCGTACTTCTTGAGCATCCGGTCGCGCTGCAGCTCCGCGAGCAGGATGCCGTCGGTCATCAGCTTGACCCGGCTCGACCTCGACGTCCGGTCGGTGAAGCGGACCTGGTAGCCGACCAGGTCGCCCAGCTCGGTGCCCAGCTCGCTCGCGATCCGCTCGGCCACCGAACGTGCCGCGATCCGTCGCGGCTGGGTGTGCCCGATCAGGCCGCCACCGTCCTTGCCGCGCACGCCGCGGCCGAGCTCGAGGCAGATCTTCGGGAGCTGGGTGGTCTTCCCCGACCCGGTCTCGCCCGCCACGATCACGACCTGGTGGTCTCGGATCGCCTCGGCGATGTCGTCGCGACGCTGGCTGACCGGCAGCTCCGGCGGATACGTGATCTGGAGCTCGTCGGTCATGGCGGTTCCATTCTGCCCGGGCCGTCCACAGGGTTTGCAGTTAGAACGTGTTCTAGTATTCGACCATGACCGAGGAGCGCGAGTACGACGTCGTCGTGGTGGGTTCGGGTGGCGGGGCCATGACCGGGGCGTTCCTCGCCCAGAAGGCCGGCCTGTCGACCGTCGTCGTCGAGAAGACGCCGCTCATCGGCGGCACCTCGGCGTACTCCGGCGGCGCCTGCTGGCTCCCGGGCAGCCAGGTGCAGCAGCGCGCCGGGATCGGCGACTCGACCGAAGGTGCCCGCGACTACCTCGGTGCGATCCTCGAGGACCCGGACGCCGCCAAGATCGAGGCGTTCCTGGCGCACTCCCCCGAGCTGGTGGCCGAGCTCGAGGAGGCGGGGCTGCCCTTCGAGTGGCTCCCGTTCGCGGAGTACTACGACGCCCCCGGCCGGGTCGCCATGGGCCGGTCCATCCAGCCGGCCAGCATCAAGCGTGGGGAGCTGCCTCCCGAGGTCGCCGAGCTGGTGCGGCCTCCGGTCGAGCGCGACCGGGTCGGCGAGGGCGGCCGCAACACCCTCAGCGGCGGACAGGCGCTGATCGCCCGGCTGGCCGCGCTGCACGCCGCGGCCGGCGGTGAGATCCGCACCAACCTGCCCGTCACCGGACTGGTCGTCGACGACGAGCGCGTCGTCGGCGTCGCGGCGATGACGCCCGAAGGCCCGGTCGAGATCCGGGCGCGTCGCGGCGTCCTGGTCGCCGCGGGCGGATTCGAGGGCAACGCGGCGCTGCGTGCCGAGCACGGGGTGCCCGGCGACGTGGCCTGGACGATGGCGCCTCGCCAGACCAACACCGGCGAGCCGATCGAGGCCGGCATCGCGATCGGCGCGGCCGCCGACTTCCGGGGCGTGGGCTGGTTCTGCCCCGGCCTGGAGCAGCCCGACGGCAGGGGCTCGTTCACGCTCGGGTTCCGGTCCGGGCTGATGGTCGACGCGAGCGGCAACCGCTACGCCAACGAGTGCCTGCCCTACGACCGGTTCGGCCGCGAGATGGCGAAGGCACCGGAGCGGATCCCGTCCTGGTACGTCTTCGACTCCCGCGAGGGCGGGCGGCTGCCGGCGATCGCGATGCCCGAGGGTGACCCGGCCGAGCACCTCGCTGCCGGCACCTGGGTGCGGGCCGACACGCTCGCCGAGCTGGCCGACCTGACCGGCGTACCCACCGACGCGCTCGCCGCCACCGTCGAGCGCTACAACGGCTTCTGCAAGACCGGCGTCGACGAGGACTTCGGTCGCGGCGAGGACGAGTACGACACGTTCTTCGCCGGCGGCACCGGACCCAACAAAGCACTCACTGCATGCGACCAGCCGCCGTACTTCGCGGCACGCTTCGTGCTCTCCGACCTCGGCACCAAGGGCGGCCTCGTCACCGACGCCTCGGGCCGGGTGCTGCGCGAGGACGGCACGGCGATCGCCGGGCTCTACGCCTCGTCGAACTCGGCCGCCTCGGTGTTCGGCGGCGTCTACCCCGGTCCGGGCGCCCCGCTCGGCTCGGCGATGGTGTTCGCGTCGCTCGCCGTGCGCGACATCACCGCCTGAGCGTCGCCCCGCTGGTCGAGCAGCGAAGGCGCCCTGGCGCCTGAGTGTCGTCGAGACCCCGCAACCGGCCCGCCTCCTCAACCACCGATCAGCTGTCGGTGTCGTCGTCCTGCTGTTGTCCCTGCTGGCCAGCGGGCGGCTGCGGCATCCCGTTGCCGTTGCCGGGACCGCCATGCTGGAACCGCTGGCCGGGCCCACCGTCACGGAAGTCGTTGTCGGGGCCGTCGGAGTGCACCGCGTACCCGATGATGCCGCCGGCGAGACCGCCGATCAGCAGCGTGGCCACGGCGATGGCGGCGACCACCGGGAGGCCGAGGGTGCGGCGCACCTTCGGCGCCGGCGGCTCGACAGGCGGAGGCGGAAGCGGAGGCTCGGACGCAAGAGGCACGGTCTGCTCGGTCATGGCCCGAGGGTGACCGGACGACCTGTGCTGGACCTGTGCGCGGGCGGTGAGCAGGTCGTGAACTCGCCACAGGAAGCTCACAGGAAAGGCACAAGTACTGTCGGCAAGGTGTCAGCCATGGACCTGACCCGCCCCGATGGCACTCCCTTGCGCGTGCTGGTCGTCGACGACGAGATCAACATCGCCGAGCTGGTGTCGATGGCGCTGCGCTACGAGGGCTGGGACGTGCGCGCGGCGCACACCGGCTCGAAGGCAGTAGCCGCGGCCAAGGACATGAGGCCCGACGCCGTGGTGCTCGACATGATGCTGCCGGACTTCGACGGGCTCGAGGTGCTGCGCCGGATGCGCGCCACCCAGCCCGACCTCCCGGTCGTCTTCCTCACCGCGCGCGACGCCGTCGAGGACCGGATCGCCGGCCTGACCGCCGGCGGCGACGACTACGTCACCAAGCCGTTCTCGCTCGAGGAGCTGGTCGCCCGGCTGCGCGCCCTGATGCGCCGGGCCGGCGCCCAGCAGGCGGTGACGTCGTCCGTCCTCACCGTCGGCGACCTCGAGCTCGACGAGGACAGCCACGAGGTACGCCGCGGCGGGCAGGACATCATGCTGACGGCGACCGAGTTCGAGCTGCTGCGATTCCTGATGCGCAACCCGCGCCGGGTGCTGAGCAAGGCCCAGATACTCGACCGGGTCTGGAACTACGACTTCGGCGGCCAGGCCAACATCGTCGAGCTCTACATCTCCTACCTGCGCAAGAAGATCGACGCCGGTCGCGAGCCGATGATCCACACCATGCGCGGTGCGGGATACGTGCTGAAGCCGGCGTCGTGACCAAGGTCCGCGACCGCTTCGCGTCGCTGACCTCCAGGTTGGTCGTCACGACGGTCCTGTTGGTCCTGGTGGTGTCGGTGCTCATCGGGACCGCGACTACGTTCGCGGTCCGCAGCTATCTCACGGACCAGCTCGACCATGACGTCGCCTCAGCGCTCGTCCGCGCCGAGCGGCCGCCGATCGGAGGCAACCTGCCCTCCCCTGACGGTGCCGGCAACGCCCGTCAGTTCCAGGAGCGACCAGGCTTCGCGCCGGGTGGATTGACGGCCTACCACTTCGAGGACTACGACCCTCCGTGGTTCGGCTGGGTGACGCGCCAGCAGGAGGACGGGACGATCGGAGACGTCCAACTGTCGGACGACGCGCTCGCTGAGCTCGCGGCGCTCCCGTCGGACGAGGAGCCGCGGCAGGTAGACCTCGACGGCGTCGGCAGCTATCGCGTGCTGGTCAACGAACAGGGCACCGTCGTCGCCGGACTCCCGACGGCCGACGTCGATGACGTCGTCGCCAACCTGATCTGGTGGGAGGCCCTGCTCGCGGGCATGGCAGTGCTGGCGAGCGCCGGCGCAGCCCTGCTCGTCGTACGCCGCCAGCTGCGTCCCTTGCGCGAGGTCGCGGCGACCGCGCACACCGTCGCCGAACTACCGCTCGCGGAGGGCGAGATCGACCTCACCGAGCGAGTCCCCGACCACCTCACCGACGAGCGCACCGAGGTCGGCCAGGTGGGCTCGGCCCTCAACACCCTGCTCGAGCACGTCGAGACCTCGCTGGCAGCAAGACACCGCAGCGAGCAGCAGGTGCGGCAGTTCGTCGCCGATGCCTCGCACGAGCTGCGCACTCCACTGGCGACGATCGCCGGCTACACCGAGCTCGCCCGCCGGCGACCGGACGACGCCGCGATGCTCGGGACCGCCCTCGACAAGGTCGAGGAGGAGTCGGGACGGATGACCTCGCTGGTCGAGGACCTGCTGCTGCTGGCCCGCCTCGACGCCGGCCGCCCGCTCGAGCGCAAGCCCGTCGACCTCACCCGCCTGCTGGTGGAAGCGGTCTCCGACGCGCGTGTGATCGACCCGGACCACCGGTGGCGGGTCGACATCCCCGACGACCTCATCGACTGCCCCGCCCTCGTCACCGGCGACGAGCTGCGACTGCACCAGGTCATCACCAACCTGCTCACCAACGCCCGCAAGTACACGCCGGACGGCACCACGGTGACGGTGTCGGTACGCCGCGGCGGGTTCGCCGTCCACGACGACGGCCCGGGCTTCCCGCCGGACCTGGTAGACCACGCCTTCGAGCGGTTCGCCCGCGGCGACGCCGCTCGCACCCGCGGCCAGGAGATGGGCGTCGGCCTCGGGCTCGCGCTGGTCGACGCGATCGTGTCCGCGCACGGCGGCCGGGTGACGCTCCGGTCAGTCCCCGGCGACACCACGGTGGACGTCACGTTGGCGGGCTAGCTAGTCCGGAATCGCCTCGACGACGGCGCGCAGCGAGCCCGCGATGATCGCGAGCAGCTGGTCGCGAGTGACGCCGCCAGGGTCGTCGATCCAGGCGAGCACGAGCTCCTCGGTCATCGCCGACCAGCCGCGCACGACGAGGCGGGTCGCCGGAGTGTCAGGGACAATCTCGCCCTCCCCAGAATCCGCGACGGCGTCCTCGCGGAAGATCCGGCTGTTGAGAGCTGCCCTGGCCTCTTCGTAGATCGCCCGCAGGCTCTCGTTGCCACCGGCGGCGGCCTTGACCAGGGAGACGTAGCCCTCGTGGTTGGCCACCACGTAGTCGACGTACGCCCTCACCGACGTGAGCAGTCGCTCCAGCGGCTCACCGTCGGTCGGCGGCGTGGTCTGCGCGATCAGGTCGTCAGCGGCGTGACGTACGACGGCCTCGTGGAAGGCCTGCTTGCTGCCGAAGTAGTGGTAGAGCAGGCCACGCGAAATGCCTGCCTCCTCGGCGAGCAGGTCGATCGACAGCTCGTCCAGGGAGCGGTGCGCCAGCAGTCGCACGCCGAGGTCGAGCAGCTGCTCACGACGCTGCTCCGGTGAGAGCCGGGTGCGGGGGGTGGTGGTCACGGTCCTCACTCTATTGACGGTCGTTCAATAACGGAAGTACGGTCGGCGCATGACTGCACCGCAGGTTGGCGCGCAGGTCGGCCAGCACGTCGACCATCTCATCGTCGGCGCCGGATTCGCGGGACTTTGCGCCGCGATCAAGCTCCAGGAGGACGGGGAGCGCGACTTCCTCGTCATCGAGAAGGCCGCCGAGGTCGGCGGCACCTGGCGCGACAACACCTATCCGGGCGCGGCCTGCGACGTACCGAGCCAGCTCTACTCGTTCTCGTTCGCGCCCAACCCGGAGTGGAGCAGCTCCTACTCCCCCGGCGCCGAGATCCAGGAGTACATCCGCGGAGTAGCCGAGCGGTCGGGGACACTGGACCGCTTCCACTTCGACACCAGCTTCGACGACGCCGCCTGGGACGAGGCATCCGGTCGCTGGACCGTGCAGGTCACCGGGCCGACCGGCTCTCGCACCCTGACCGCCACCACCCTGATCCTCGGGGCCGGCGGCCTCTCCGAACCGCGCCTCCCCGACCTCGAGGGCATCGCGGACTTCCAGGGAGAGCTCTTCCACTCGGCCCGCTGGGATCACTCCGTCGACCTGACCGGCAAGCGGGTCGCCGTGATCGGCACCGGCGCCTCAGCGATCCAGATCGTGCCCGAGATGCAGCAGGCTCTGCAATCCACTGGCGGTCACCTCGACGTCTACCAGCGCACCGCGCCGTGGGTGATCCCGCGCAACGACCGGGTCTACGGGAAGCTCGAGCGACAAGCGCTGCGGCGGATCCCCATGCTCGGCAGGCTCTACCGGACCGGCATCTACTGGGCCCACGAGGGCTACGTGCCGGCGTTCACGATCGAGCCGAAGATGGCGGCACCGGCGAAGAAGGCGGCCGCCGCCAACATCGCCAAGGGCATCAAGGACCCGGCGCTGCGCGCCCAGGTCACGCCGTACTTCGAATTCGGCTGCAAGCGGGTGCTGCGGTCCAACACCTACTACCCGGCGCTCGCGGCCGGCAACACCGAGCTCGTGACCGACCGGATCGCGAAGGTCACCGGCGACGCGATCGTCACCGCCGACGGTGTGGAGCGACCGGTCGACGTGATTGTCGTGGCGACCGGCTTCTACACGACCGAGCTGCCCGTGACCGAGCACATCAGGGGCACGAGTGGACGCACGCTCGCCGACACCTGGCGCGAGAGCGGCATGGCGGCCTACAAGGGCACGACCGTGCCCGGCTTCCCCAACCTCTTCATGCTCGTCGGCCCCAACACCGGCCAGGGCCACACCAGCATGGTCTTCATCATCGAGTCGCAGGTCGCCTACGTCCGCGACGCCATCCGCACGATGCGCGCCCGGGGCTGGGCATCCGTCGAGCCGCGGCCGCGCGCCGCCAAGCGGTGGAACGCCGATCTCCAGCGCCGGATGAAGCGCACGGTGTGGACCCGAGGTGGCTGCCAGAGCTGGTACCTCGACGAGCACGGTCGCAACACGACCCTGTGGCCCAAGTCGACCGTCACCTTCCGACGCCAGCTCGCCAGGTTCGACGCCGACGCCTACGACGTACGTCGCACCAACGCCCCGAGCCGAGAGGACGTCCCCGCATGAAGAGCTTCGACGGCAAGGTCGCCGTGATCACCGGCGCCGGATCAGGCATCGGCCGCGCGCTGGCCGTCAACCTCGCCGGCAAGGGAGCACGGCTCGCACTGTCTGACGTGAACGACGACGGCCTGGCGCAGACCGTCGACCTGGTCAAGAACGCCGGCGCTCGTGAGGTGCGCTCCGACCACCTCGACGTGGCCGACCGCGCCGCGTTCACGGCGTACGCCGCCGTGGTCGTCGAGCACTTCGGTCGGGTCAATCTGGTGGTCAACAACGCAGGGGTGGCGCTCGCCGGGGACCTGGTCGACCTCGAGTACCCCGACATGGACTGGATCATGGGGATCAACTTCTGGGGGGTCGTACACGGCACCAAGGAGTTCCTGCCGCACCTGATCGCGTCCGGCGACGGCCACCTGGTCAACATCTCGTCGCTCTTCGGGCTGGTCTCGATGCCCGGGCAGAGCATGTACAACGCCGCGAAGTACGCCGTACGCGGGATGTCCGAGGCGGTCCGCGAGGAGATGCTCGTGGCCGGTCACCCGGTCGGGGTGACCGTCGTGCACCCCGGCGGCATCAAGACCGCGATCGCGCGCAACGCCCGCTACTCCGACCAGGAGGACGGCGTCGAGAGCGCGAAGTTCTTCGACAAGAAGCTCGCCCGGATGGCTCCCGAACGAGCGGCCGAGATCATCCTCAAGGGCGTCGAGACCGACAAGGCCCGCGTGCTGGTCGGGATCGACGCTCACGCCGTCCACCAGCTCGCGAAGCTGCTCGGCTCGCGCTACCAGGACGTCTTCGCCAACCGCGCCAAGAAGATCGCGCCGACGAAGATCGTCTAGGAGTCCTGGCGCTTGCGGCGCTCACGCCGGCCGGCGTGGGTCGGACGCCCCCGGAGCGGGCCGACCAGGCGCGGACCGGCCAGGCGGCTCTCGAGCCGTTGCGCCTCGCGGTGCACCGGCTGCGCGACGTACTCGCCGAGGATCACGCCCGCCGACAGCGCGGTCGCGACCGACGCCGCGGTGATCAGCGCCAGCAGTCCCTCGGATGTCTCCGTGCCGCCCTCGGTCAGCAGGCTGAGGCCGCGGTAGATCGAAAGTCCCGGCAGCAGCGGCACGACGGCGGAGACCACGATGACCAGCGGCGGGATCCGCAGCCTGGCGGCGATGCCGTAGCTGATGAAGCCGACGAAGACGGCCGCGAACGCCGTCGGCCAGGTGCGTCCGAACCCGCCGATGGTGATCGACTGCGTGATCGTCATCGCTGCGGCGGCGATCAGGCCGATCGGGACGAAGCTGCGCCGAGGCGCGTACGACGCGAACGCGAAGCCCGCGGCACAGATGGCGGCGCCGAGCGCCATGACCGGCACGCCCTCGAGGTCCCCGCCCAGACCGGGGTCGATCTGGCCGACGTCGACGCCGATCACCTGGCCGAAGGTGAGGCCACCGCTGACGCCGGCGATGATGCCCGCGGTGGCGAGCAGCGCCTCCGTCAGCCGTGCTCCCGCGGTGACGTAGAACCCGGACAGCGCGTCCTGGAGCGCGCCCATGAAGCCGATCCCGGCGAGCAGCATGACGATGTTGGCGGTCACGACCAGCGACGGGTCCAGGTCGAGCGGCGTCGCCTCCGCGACCGCCGCCGCGAGCACCGCGATCGCGGTCGCGACGCCGCCGCCCGCGACCTGCCGGTAGAACGCCGGCAGCCGACGCCGCGACATCACCAGCTGCAGCCGGTCGATGCTGACCGCGGCGACGAAGGCGATCGCGACGACCGGCAGGTTGCCGCCGAGCTGCAGTCCGACGCCCGCGCACATCACGCCCCAGCCGAGGCTGACCGCCCAGCGCGGCAGGATGTGGCCCGACGACACGATCCGACCGAGACGGTTGCGCGCCTCCTTCAGGTCGCAGTCGCCGTTGAGCACGTCGCGGGTCAGGTGGTCGACGAGCGTCAGGTCCTCGTAGTCGATGTCGCGGTGCTTCACCTGCCGGATCAGCACGTACGCCGGCTCCTCGGGATCGGCCTGATAGCTCATCGACAGCTGGGTGAAGGTGACGTCGACCTCCGGGTTGCGGGCGCCGAGCTGCCACGACAGCGACTGCATCGCGGCGGTGACGTCCGCCGCGCCAGCTCCCGACGAGAGCAGCAGCTCACCGACCCGGAGACAGAAGTCCAGGGTCAGGTTGAGCTCGCGTGCTTCCAGCATGGGCGCCATCGTGGCAGCCCCGTGGTAGACAACGCACGTGGCACCACCGAACCCCGGCGACGCCGTCCGCGTCGTCATGACCAAGTGGGGCGACCGGCCGCACTGGGAGTTCGACTGCCGCTTCCTGGGCAGTGACGACCACGGCGACTGGCTCGGCATCGCAGCGGGCACCACGATGACCCGACCGGGCGCGACGTACGTCGCGGGGACGAACCAGCTCGGCCTCGTACCCGCGCCCGGGCCCGACGTCGGACGCGGCTGGCTCGCGACCTTCCACGACGCCGGCGGGCCGCTGCGCGTGTACGTCGACATCACCTCGCCGCCGGTCTGGGACGGCGCGGTGGTGCGGGCGATCGACCTCGACCTCGACGTCCTCTGCGGACCGACCGGGCGGGTGTGGATCGACGACGAGGACGAGTTCGCCGACCACCGAGCCCGGTTCGGTTACCCCGACGACGTCTCCCGCGGGGCGATGAGGTCGTGCGACCTCGTGCACGCACAGGTCCTGGACCGGCGGCCGCCGTACGACGGTGACAGTGCCGCCGCCTGGCTCGCCCGACTGGGGGACCTGCTCGCGCCGTGACCTGTGGAACGCTGTACTACGTGCGCATCGACTTCCACGGATCTCCCGAGCCGACGCTCGGTGTCGAGTGGGAGCTCGCGCTGGTCGACAGGCGTACCCGCGACCTGCGCAACGACGCCACCCATCTCTTCGCCCGGGCCAAGCCCCGGCTCGCCGACCCGGGCAAGCTGCACAAGGAGCTGCTGCGCAACACGGTCGAGATCGTGAGCGGGATCTGCCACACGGTCGGCGAGGCGATGGACGACGTCCGCGGCACGCTCGAGGCGGTGATCCCGGCCGGCGACGAGCTCGACATCGACCTCTTCGGCGCAGGCACCCATCCCTTCGCGTCGTGGACGGTGCAGGAGCTGTCCGAGGGACATCGCTACGAGGAGCTGATCAACCGCACCCAGTGGTGGGGTCGGCAGATGCTGATCTGGGGCGTGCACGTGCATGTCGGTCTGCCGTCGCGGGAGCGGGTGATGCCGGTCCTGTCGGCGTTGCTCAACTACCACCCCCACCTGCAGGCGCTCTCTGCCTCGTCGCCGATCTGGGCCGGCGTCGACACCGGCTACGCCTCCAACCGTGCCCTGATGTTCCAGCAGCTGCCGACGGCGGGGCTGCCGTTCCAGTTCGCGCAGTGGTCGGAGTACGAGTCCTTCGTGCAGGACCAGCTGACCACCGGGGTCATCGACGAGCTCAACGAGATCCGGTGGGACGTCCGGCCGGCGGCCCACCTGGGCACCATCGAGAACCGGATCTGCGACGGCGTCTCGACGCTCCCCGAGCTGGCCGCCCTCACCGCGCTCACGCACTGCCTGGTCGTCGACCTCGACACCCGGCTCGCGGCCGGCGAGGACCTCCCCACGCTGCCGCCCTGGCACGTCCAGGAGAACAAGTGGCGCGCCGCGCGCTACGGCCTCGACGCGATCATCATCACCGATGCCGCGTCCAACGAGCGCCTGGTCACCGACGACCTCGCCGAGCTCGTCGAACGCCTCTCCCCCGTCGCTGACCGGCTGGGCTGCTCCGCCGAGCTCGCCTCGGTGATCGAGCTGCCGCAGCGCGGTGCGTCGTACCAGCGCCAACGCATGGTCGCCGCCGAGCACGAGGGCGACCTGGTCGCCGTCGTCGACTCGGTCGTCCGCGAGCTGAGAGAGGGGCTCTAGCCCCGGCCTCAGTAGCCCTCTGGTGGCGGCACCATCTCCAGGCGCACGCCGAGCAGCCGGACCGCCCGGTCGTGCTCGACCCGGTCGAGCAGCGAGACCGCCGCGGCCGCGAGCACCTCCGGGTCGTTGGTCGCCTCCGGGAGGGTGAGGCTGCGCGAGAGGGTGATGAACGGCCTGAGCCGGATCTTCAGTCCCACCCGCGCCGCCGGACGGCCCTCGCCGTCGATGTCGGCGACCACCCGCCGAGTGATGCGGCGGACGGCGTCGGCGACCTCGTCCCAGTCCTCGATGTCTGTCTGGAACGTCTCCTCCCGTCCGTGGGCGCGCGGCACCCACGGCGTCGGGTCCACCAGGCTGGGGTCCTCGCCCCGGCCGAGCCGGTGCAGCCATGGCCCGGTCGACGGACCGACCTCGGCGGCGAGCACCCGGACGTCGGAGTGGGCGAGCTGGTCGACGGTGTCGATGCCGAGAGCGGCCAATCGCTTGCCTGTCCTGCCACCGATGCCCCACAGCGCCGTCGTAGGTCGGTCCCCCATCACCTCTTCCCAGTTGTCGGCCGTCAGCTGCCACACCCCGCGCGGCTTGCCGAAGTCGGTCGCGATCTTGGCGCGGAGCTTGTTGTCACCGATGCCGACCGAGCAGTGCAGCTCGGTCGCCGCCAGCACCTCCGCGCGGATGTGCTCCGCGAACACCCGCGGGTCGCCCAGGTCTCCGTGCCCTGGACCTGCCGCGAGGAACGCCTCGTCCCAGCCGAGCACCTGCACGACCACCGGCACTCCGCCCCACTCCAGGGACCGCAGCGTGGCCATCACCTCCTCGGACGCGACGTTGTAGGCCTCGTGGTCGACCGGCAGGAAGACCGCCTCCGGGCACTTGCGCACCGCCACCCGCAGCGGCATCCCGGAGCCCACCCCGAAGGCGCGGGCGGCGTACGACGCCGTCGACACGACGCCCCGCTCCGTCGGGTCGCCCCGTCCGCCGACCACGACGGGCAGCCCGGCCAGCTCGGGGTGCCGCAGCACCTCGACCGCGGCGAGGAACTCGTCGAGGTCGACGTGCAGCACCCAGGGCTGGCCGCTCATCGTGGTGGCGGTGGCAGGGCGTCCGTGGACTCGAGCTGCCCGAGGCCGGTGACCATCAGCAGGTCGACGACGACCGAACGGATCTGGGCGAGCACCGCCTCCGCGGCCAGCACTTCGGTGCGCTCCACCTTGCCGGTCGCGTCGCCGACCGTCAGCAGCGCGTCCCGGGCAGCGACGGCCATCCGGTCGGAGGCAAGCTCGTCGGCCGCCATGTCGGCGGCGTCGGCGAGGTCGAGCGCCAGCAGCGAGTAGGAGTCCGGCACCGGACGCCGGTGGTAGGCGGCCACCGCCGTCTGCCGGACCAGGACGCGGGTGCTCCGCAGGGCGCGGTCGAGCGGGTCGACCAGGTCGACCATCTTGCGCAGGTCGCCCTTGTGCCGGACCCGGAAGGGCGACGACTCCACGACCGACAATCCCTCGTCGGCCGCGTCCTTCAGCTCTCGGATCAGCGAGTCCGTCGTCCGTGCGTCGGCCAGCAGGGCCATCGCCCGCTCCACTTCGCCGTCGGTCATCACCTCCCCCGCCGCTCGCAGGAGCGTCGAGATCTTGCGCATCACGACCGCGGCCTGCTCTCGGGGCCGACGTAGCGGCGCGGCGGGCACCACCGTGGCGGCCACCAGAGCCACCACTCCTCCGACCACCGCATCGGTCCAGCGCGTGAACGCCGCACCCGGGTCAGGCACCAGCGACGCGACCACGATCGACTGCACCGCCGCCTGGGTGACGAAGAGCTGCCCGCCGTCGAGCAGGAACGCCGCGGACATCGCGAGCGCGACGATCAGGGCGATCTGCCACCCGCCCGAGCCCAGCCAGGCCACCAGCAGATCCGCCAGGAACACGCCCACCGCGACGCCGACGGTGACCTCGGCGACCCGCCGCAGGCGCTGCCCGTACGACGTCCCGAGCGCGACCACGGCGGCGACCGGGGCGAAGAACGGCGTCGGGTGGCCGAGCAGGTCGGAGGCGATGAACCAGGCCACGCCGGCCGCCACCGCGCACTGCGCGATCTGCCAGCGCTTCGCCTCCCAGCGCTTGACCCGAGTCCGGACGGACGTCCGCCCGACGTGCCACATGCGGTCGAGCGGTCCGGCCTCCACGGGGCCGATCCTGCCACGCGCGAGCAGCGGCGACGGTCACTCATCCGGCGTGCGCCCACTCAAGTGCCTGTTGCAGGTCGGCGAGGTCGCGGTACCAGGTGCGCACCTCGGTCCGGCAGCGCACCCGATCGACCCGGGCGTCGTACTCACCGCACTCGGCGCGTGCCTCCGAGTCGGTCGGCGGATAGAGCGCCGAGCCGTCGTAGTGGCGGATCTCGAAGCCGTTGGCCGCGTCGCCGGTGACCTCGACGATCGTGTCACCGGGCGGCGAGTCGTCTGCGGCGACGGCGACCACGCCGAAGCCACAGCCGAGGGTGGCGACGATGCCGGCGACGATCAAGGCGGTCAGATGTCTCATGGGCTGCTCCCGGAGGTCGAGCACCGGCCGATCCGGTGCGCTGACGACGTTAGGAGCGGACGGGGACGTCGAGAGCCGTGACGTCCACCGCCTGTGGAGACCGGCGTCGGGAGCCGCGCTGTGGACGGCAGGCGGGCTCAGCCAGCGAGCTCCACCGAGATTCGTGGTGTCGTCGCACCCGCCGGCGATCGACGTCAGCGCACTCCCATGCCTCGGCGAGCGGCACCATGTGGTCGATGTCGAGATCGGCCGGGGGTATGTTGCGAGACCCCGTCGTAGTACGAGAACCAGCGCTCTCCGGTCAGTGCACAGCCCGACCCGACCGACGGTCTCTCCTCGGCTTCCGCGATCATCACCTCATGACGGGTGTTGCACCCGTCGCCGTCGGCGTCGACCCCCAGCGTGAAGAGGTCGCGGTCGTAGCCGGTGCGCACCTCGCTCGCCACCGGCAGGTCGGTGAGGCATGAGGGATCTCCCGAGACGAGGCCGACGGTGGTCCCCTCGACCTCACCGCGAGAGCCCGTCCCCGCGCAACGGTGAATCCCCTTGCTCACCGCTCCGTTCGCAAGGGGTTCACCGTACGGCGGGCTCAGGGCCCCAGGCACTCAGCTCGGGTCACGGGCCTCTCGAGGGTTCGGCAGGAACTGTCCGAGGAACACTCCGTCAATCAGCACCGGCCGACCGCTCGAGACCACGCGGAGCTGCAGGGTCCGCTTCTGGGACCTGAGCGAGTCGCGGTCGGCCGGCAGCGGCACCATTCGCTTGGCCGGCCCGGCCGTGCTCAGCGTGCGGATGCGCCGGCCGCCGAGCAGCACCTCGACCTTTCCGCCGCGCGGGACCTGGCGCACGAGGAGCATCAACGAGGTGAAGGGGTAATTGCGGAAGGTGAGCGTCGCCCCCTTGCGGGTGCTCCTCAGCAAGGTGTTCCGGTAGCTCTTGGCGTCGCGCACCCGCGACCATCCCTTCGACCGGTGCAGCCCACGGTCGTCCACCGGGGCCATCGTGCACCGTACGGGCGACTCGTCGCCGACGTTGCCGACGCCGTCCGTCGCGCGGGCCTGGAAGCAACGCGTGCTACCGGGCGCCACCCGGAGCGCCCGTTGGGTCCGACTGGTGGCGCCGACGGCGGTGCGCCACCGGAGGTCGCCGTTGCCCTGACGCGGACCGAAGTCAGCGACCTGGAGCCGGTACGACGCGACGCCGCTCCAGTCGTCTCGTCCCGACCACCGGGCGATCAGCCGGTTGTCGAGGTTCGCGCGGGACACGTTCCGAGGCGTCGTCATGGGGCCGACGTGGTCGTTCGCGCTGACCCGCACGTCGTCGCCCCCGTCGGTCCACGCCGTGGGCGCCACGCCGTCCTGGCTTCCCACGGCTGCGGGCGAGGGCGTCGCGAGGCGGGCGTCCGCCGCGGTCGCAACGGTGCCGAGGGTGGCGGTCGGTCCCCACGTCGTACCGGACCGGAAGGCCGCGCGCACGGTGCACCCCGCCGCGTCCGGGCGGCACCACGACACGGCCTGCCCGCCCGGGCCGGCGCTGGCGGCGAACTGGTCCGCGCCGAGCACGCCGGCGCCCGAGTCCAGCGTGACGGGTGCCGACCACGCGCCTGCGGTCGACACCCCGAGCGCCGACGACTTCACCGACCAGGTGCTGTCGTCCTGCTCCCGCCAGACGAGCACGTGATCCCCCGGTCCGAGGAACTTGGCGAGGGAAGGCTCAGCTGCGTTACCTGCCGAGGCGGGTACGCCGAAGACCTGCCACGACCCGAGCCGGTCCAGCAGAGCGGTCCGCACCTCGGCGGCGGCGGACCCCGCCTTCTCGACCCAGGCGATCTCACCCGATGCGCTGAAGGCGAGGTCCGCGTACGTCGAACCGGTCCGCCCGAGCGCCTGGGGGGATCGGTTGCCCACCATGTTGAGCAGCAGCTGCTGGCTGCGGTCAGGCGCCTGCGACACCCACACGACGTACGGGAAGTCGAACGGCGCGAGGCCACCGGCGGTCTCGACGAACGTCACCTCTGCCGCGGGCGCCACCTCGACCAACGAGGATCCGTTGCGGGCGACCAGTCGCTGCTTCCCGTCACCGAGGTCCTCGGCCCAGACGAGGTGCTCCCCGGCCGTGGTCACGGTGCCGGGGACGACGTGGTCGGCGACGACCGTCGGCAGCGTCGCCCCGAGGTCGCTCGGGCGCAGGCCGACCGTGCTCAGGGTGCTGCCGACGCTGTAGGACACGGTGAGTCCAGCCAGCTGCTCGAGGCGCGGCGCCCCCGTGGGGTCGGCAAGCGTGATCGGCGCGGACCAGGCGGCACCCGGACGTCGGTAGGCCAGCACGACGTCGTCGGTGGCGGCGTCGACCCAGGTGAGGACAGTCCCCTGCGCATGCGTCGACGGGTCGACAAAGGTGTCGACCTGCAGCTGGGTGACCTGGTCTCCGGTGTCGACCAGGTCGTCGGTGTCGACCCAGGTGGGTGCGGCCGACGCCGGCAGCACGGCCAACCCGGACAGGACCAGACCGGCGACGCCGGCCAGGGTGGTGCGCTTCATCAGCGACAACCTCTCACTCGGACGGCGCGCGTCCCGCGCCTCTCACCCTGGAGAGCGTCCAGGAACCAGAACGCGTTACATCCTTGTGGCGACGGTCACCGAGGTCCACACTCGGACGACTCACCAACGTAAGGGGCGGCGTGGTCTCACTGATCGATCCGACAGGTGCGTCGTTCCTCCTCGTCGAGAACCGCAGCATGCCGATGCACGTCGGCGGACTCCAGCTCTTCGAGAGGCCGGAGGGGGCCGGGCGCGGCTACGGCCGCGAGATGTACGAGTCGATGCGTGACGTGGAGGAGATCGCACCACTCTTCCTCAAGCGCCCGCACCGCTCCCTGTCGACCGCGGGCCAGCTCGCGTGGGTCGAGGACGAGCAGTTCGACATCGACCACCACATCCAGCACAGCGCGCTGCCGAAGCCCGGCCGGATCCGCGAGCTGCTCGACCTCAGCGGGCGGTTGCACAGCACCCGGCTGGCCTGGGAGCGGCCGCTGTGGGAGGCCCACGTCATCGAGGGACTGCGCGACGGCCGGGTCGCGCTCTACACGAAGATTCATCACTCCCTCGTCGACGGCGTCGCCGCGATGCGGCTGGTCCAGAGCACGCTCACCGACGATCCCGACCTGCGGGAGATGCCGCCGCCGTGGGACGCCCGGACCCGTCGCGGCCGCACCCGGACGCCGCGCAGCAGCGACGAGACCGGGCTCGCCGAGATCCCCACCCAGGTGCTGCGATCGGCCCTCGCCATCACCGCAGAGGCGGCCGGCATGCCGAGCGCTCTGATCAAGACCATCAGCAAGAGCGTGCGCAACGAGACCTCCTCGGTCTCGCTCTACGCACCGCGCACGATCTTCAACGAGAAGATCACGGCGTCGCGGCGGTTCGCGGCGCAGGACTGGCCGATCGAGCGGCTGCAGGCGATCGGCAAGGCGATCGGCACGACGATCAACGACGTCGTCCTCGCGATGTGCGGCGGCGCCGTACGCCGCTACCTGCTCGAGCTCGACGCACTCCCCGAGGCACCGCTGGTCGCGATGGTGCCGATCGGCCTGAAGGCGAAGGAGTCCCACCTCGCCTCCACCGACGGCGGCAACGCCGTCGGGTCGGTGATGTGCCAGCTCGGCACCGACCTCGAGGACCCCGTCGACCGGCTGATGGTGATCCACACCGCGATGCAGGACGGCAAGCAGGCACTGTCGACGATGACGCCCCTGCAGATCATCGCGATGAGCGCGCTGGGCCAGGCGCCCGCGATCGCCGCACCGATGCTGCGGATGTCGGGCCTGGTGCGGCCGCCGTACAACCTGATCATCAGCAACGTCCCCGGTCCCCGGACCACGCAGTACTGGAACGGCGCCCGGATGGTCGGCCACTACCCGCTGTCGATCCCGATCAACGGGATGGCTCTCAACATCACCTGCATCTCGTACGACGGCAACCTCGGCTTCGGCTTGATCGGCTGCCGCCGGACGGTGCCGCACCTGCAGCGGCTACTGACCTACCTCGACCGCGAGCTGGTCGCGCTGGAGCGAGCCGCCGGGGTCTGACGGCCGGTCTGACGGCAGGGCCTCTCGCGCGCCACTGCGCTCGGCACCGACACCCGCGGCGACGACGAGGCCGACGCCCAGCACGCCGAGCAGGTTCGGCACCTGGTGCAGCGCGACGAACCCGATCACCAGCGCGAACGCCGGCTCCAGCGCCATCAGCGTGCCGAAGGCACCCGCCGTCAATCGACGCAGCGCGAGCAGCTCGAGGGTGAACGGGACCACCGGGAGCAGGATCGCCAGTCCCAGACCGACCAGCAGCAGCTCGGGGCTCAACCGGCCGACGACGCTCGGCCCGGCGACCACCGTCGCAGTCAGGGCCGCGACCGGCATCGAGATCGCGAGCCCGGCGATGCCGCTGACCTCGTCGCCGACCCGCTGGGTGAGCAGGATGTACGCCGCCCAGCAGGCGGCTGCCCCGAGAGCGAACGCCACCCCGACCGGATCGGCGGTCCCCGCCCACGGCTGGGTCAGGAAGACGACTCCGGCTGCGGCGAGCAGCGCCCAGAGGCGGCCGGTGCCGCGACTGCGGACCACGGCCACGCCCAGCGGGCCGAGGAACTCCAGCGCACTCGCCGTACCCAGAGGCAGCCGGGCGACCGCCGCCATGAACAGCATGGTCAGGCCGGCCGTGACGACGCCGAGCGCGATGCCGGCTCGCAGCGCCTCACGGCTGAACGCCGACCGTCGCGGGCGCACGATCATCAGCATGAGCGCACCGGCCCACACGAGCCGGAGCCAGGCGGCGCCCTCGGCGCCGATCTGGTCGATCAGCCCGACGGAGGCGGCCAGGCCGAGCTGGACGCAGAGCATGGAGACGATCGCCATCGAGGCTCCGGCACGGGACTGGGACTTCATGCGTCCAGTACAGACCCGGACATTCGTCCACGTCCACGTGACTTTGCTGGACATATCGTTCAGCGATCGTGAACGATGCTGCCATGGACGTACGGCGCCTCCGGCTGCTCCTCGAGCTCTCCCGCCTGGGCTCGATGCACGAGGTCGCCGCCGAGCTCGGCACCACCACCTCGGCCGTGTCCCAGGGCATCGCGGCCCTGGCTCGCGAGGTCGGCACGCCACTTGTCGAGCCAGACGGCCGCCGGGTCCGCCTCACCCCGGCGGGGCACCGACTCGCCGAGCACGCGGTCGCCATCCTGGCCTCGGTCGAGGCCGCGCGGCTCGACCTCGACCCGGCCGCCGAACCCGCCGGAGTGGTGCGGGTCGCGGGGTTCGCGACCGCGATCCGTCGGTCCCTGCTCCCCGCGATGGACGACCTGGCGCGCACCCACCCCGGGATCGAGGTGCGGGTGCACGAGTACGAGCCGTTGGAGGCCTTCGACCTACTCGCCCGCGACGACGTCGATCTCGCGCTCACCTACGACTACAACCTCGCTCCCTCGTCCTGGCGCAGCGACCACGACGTCGCCGACCTCTGGAGCGTCGACTGGGGGCTCGGAGTTCCGGCCCGGGAGAGGCGCGCACCGTTCACGTCGTACGCCGAGCGCGACTGGATCGTGAACTCCCGCAACACCGCCGACGAGGAGGTGCTGCGCATGCTCGCGTCGATGGCCGGGTTCACGCCGCGCGTCGTGCACCGCATCGATGCGCTGGAGCTGGTCGACGACCTGATCGTCGCCGGTCGGGGCATCGGGCTGCTGCCCCGCGGGCGTGCCTCGCGCCGCGGGGTACGCGTGCTGCCGCTGACCGACCCACTCGTCACCATGCGGGCGTACGCCGTGACCCGCCGCGGCCGCGATCGGTGGCCGCCGTTGCGGGCAGTCCTGGACCGACTGACCGCCTGAGCCTGGTTGTCCCCGCCCGGAGACCCGTTGGTCGAGCTTGTCGAGACCCCGGCAGCCGAAGCCGACGTCCAGGCTGCGGGGTCTCGACGACGCTCGCTGGCGCTCGCTGCTCGACCACCGGCGGTCCGGCCTAGACGGACAGCTCCTCGTAGCCGCCGCCGACCGTGTCGGCGACCGCCTGCAGCCGGGCCCGGGTGATGTCGGCGACGGTGAGCAGACCGGCGGCGTGGGCGTTGGACCCGGCGCGGGTGGGCTCCGCGGAGTTGATGCTCACGCAGCGGCGCGAGCCGCCGTCGGCGGCGTTCTGGAGGGCGACAGCGTGCCCCGTCGTACCGCTCCCGGCGAAGAAGTCCACCACCAGCGCGTCGTCGGGCATGGTCCCGAGGATCCGGCGGATCAGCCCGGTCGGCTTCGGCGACTCGAAGACGTGGCCGACCAGCTCCTTGAGCTCGGCGACCGCGGTGTCGGTCGACCCGACCTCCTCGGCGAGCCAGATGGTGCGCAGCTTCTTGCGCCGCCCGCCCGGGGTGTCCCGGAGCATCCAGTCGCGCTGGTAGACGTCGATCCGGTCGCCGTTCTTGCCCTTGACCACCCGGCAGACCACGTCGTCCGGCCGCTCCTCGATGAGCGGCCTGCTCCACCGCCACACGGCGGGCCGGCCGTCGCCGAAGACCGGCTCGATCTCGACCGCGCCGTCGTACGGCGTCGTGCTCACCCGTCCGCTCTCCGGGTCGCCCCACACGGTGAAGTGCAGGGTCCGGGCGGTGAGCGGGTTGAACTTCTTGTTCGTGTTGCGCAGCGGCAGCAGCCGGTAGCGCCGGCCGTCGGGCGCGGTCAGGTTGAAGTCGCGCTCGTCGACGGAGTCGGAGCTGCTCGCGTCGAGGACGGTACGGCGGGCATCCCGGGCGTAGACGAGGACGTACTCATGGTTGGTGGCGAACCCCCGGCCGAGCTGGCGGCCCTTGGGGTTGAGGTTGACCACGACCTGGGCGAGCAGGTTGTCCTCGCCGAAGACCTCGTCCATCAGCAGCCGCAGGTGCGCGACCTCGTTGTCGTCGATGCTGACGAAGATCGCACCGGTGTCGGCGAGCACCTCGCGCGCCGCCACCAGACGCGGCTCCATCATCGCGATCCAGGCCTGGTGCCGGCTGCGGCGCGAACCGTCCGCGCGGAAGTCGTCGTGGTAGGCGAAGTCGTTGCCGGTGTTGTAGGGCGGGTCGATGTAGACCAGGTCGACCGGCCGCCCCAGGCGGACCGGCAGCGTCGGCAACACGTCGAGGTTGTCGCCCTCGACGAACACGTTCTGCGCCTCGCCCACAGGCTGAGAGTAGAGACACGCGCCACCGTGATGCCCCAACCTCGCCGAGCGCGACCTACTATCGGCCAGGTGCGTACTCGGGGGTCGATCGTCGTAGGGGTGCTGTCGTGCGCCCTCGTAGCGGGTGCGCCCGCCCTGGCCGAGGACGCCGGCAGGCCATCCGACCAGCAGTCGGCACGGCACGACGTACGCCGCGATCTGCACCCCGAGCACACCTCCGACGGTCAGCCCGGCTGGATCGCGCCGCCGACCAGCCCCTACGCCCGCTTCACCGCGCCGCGACGGATCGACGTCGCCGAGCACGAGATCGCCCCGGGCGTGACGCTCACGCAGTGGACGCAGATCGACTCCCGCGGCCCGATCCAGGCGCACCTGCTCGCGATCAACCCGAAGACTCCCGGCCTCCGGATCGACTACGCCGACTCCGGGACGGTCCGCGGGGTCGCGACCGTCCCTGAGATCCTCAAGCGCACCGCCCGCTCGGTGGCGGGAGTCAACGGCGACTTCTACGACATCGGGCGCACCGGCGCGCCGCTCGGCCTCGGCAAGGACCGGAAGCACGTCGTCCTCCACGGCCGCAAGACGGGCTGGAACTCGGCGTTCTACTTCGACAGCCGCAACCGGCCGACGATCGGCCAGCTGCCGCTCAACATGCGCGTGAAGCACCACCCGGAGATCCCGCTCACCGACCTGAACTCGCCGTACGTCGCCGCCGACAGCGTCGGCTACTACACCAAGCGCTGGGGCAAGACCGCCGGCTCCGCCATGACGCAGGGCCAGCGCACGAAGGTGCGCGCCGTGTGGATCCGCAACCGCAAGGTCGTGCGCGTGTCCACGAAGGTCAAGGCCGACAAGACGATCCCGGGCAGCGTGCTGATCGGCCGGGGGGCCGGCGCCCGCGCCCTGCGCGGTCTCAAGAAGGGCATGCGGGTCGTCGTCCGCGCCGGGCTCAAGGGCAAGCCCCGGATGGCGATCACCGGCAACCAGCTGCTGATCACCGACGGCGTCGTCAGCGTGATCGACAACCGGGTGATGCACCCGCGGACGGCGGTCGGGATCGACAACGACACCGGCGAGGTCCTGCTGCTCGTGATCGACGGTCGGAGCAAGGCCAGCCGCGGCTACACGATGCTGGAGCTCGCCAACCTGATGGTCGACCTGGGCGCCGACACGGCCCTCAACCTCGACGGCGGCGGCTCCTCGACGATGGTGGCCAGGAGCGCTGACGGCCGCAACCGCGTCGTCAACGTCCCCTCGGACGCCTACCTGCGCAAGGTGACGAACGCCCTAGCGGTCACCTACACCCCGCCGAAGTAGCCCTACGCCGGCACCAGCACCAGGGCGACCGTGGTGATCGGCGCGAAGCACTCCTTCGTCGGCGACGGGAGTACGGCGTGCAGGGCGACGTCATCGCCGGTGCCCGTGCCCACGACCCTCGTCGGCACCTCGCACCCGACCGCGACGACCGCGGCAGCGAGCTGCTGACCCTCGGGGACCTCGGTCTTGCCAGCGGCCGTCACGATCTCGCCCCCGAGCTCGTCGTTGCGGAACTGGTCGGCGTACGCCTGGACGGCGGCGTCGTCGGCGAGCACCGTCGGCTCGGTCGTGACCTCGCCGCCTGCGGAGGTGCCGGTCAGCAGGGCGACCTGGGTGACCGCTGGGCCGACACCCGGGTCCGGCGCGTCGTTTGCCGAGTCCTGGGCGTCACTGCCGCAGGCGGTGAGCGCCAAGAGAAGCCCGAGCGCACCGAGAGTTCGTCGCATGACCATGGGACGGTAGCCGGTCCGCCCGGGTTCCCAGAGAGACGGCAGAGCGTGGCAGGCTGCGCGGGTGCCCCGCTTCACCCGCGCCGAGCTCGAGTCCTACCGCGACGCCGAGGTGCCCGACCTCATCGGCCCCGACCTGCGGCTGCTCTTCGTCGGCATCAACCCCGGTCTGTGGACCGCAGCCACGCAGACGCACTTCGCGCACCCGGTCAACCGCTTCTACCCCGCGCTCCTCGAGGCCGGGATCGTCACCACGCCGATCAGCCCCTCGGCGGGCATGACCGACGAGGATCGCGGGCGCCTGCGCGCTCGCGGCATCGGCATCACCAACATCGTCCGCCGCGCCACCGCCAGGGCCTCCGAGCTCACCGACGAGGAGCTGCGGGCCGGCGGTGTCGAGCTGGCCGCGACGGTCCGGCGTACGGCGCCGAAGGTGGTGGCGATCGCCGGGATCACGGCGTACCGCACGGCCTTCGGGCGGCGGAAGGCCGTGCCCGGCAGGCAGCCCGACCCGTTCGAGGGCGCCGAGCTCTGGATCGTGCCGAACCCCAGCGGTCTCAACGCCCACGAGACCGTCCACACGCTTGCCGTCGCGTACGGCGCGGCCGCGCGGGCTGCAGGGGTCCTCTAGACCGGGAAGGCCTGGTCCTTGCCCAGCACCGTCAGCCCGTCCTCGACCAGGAACCCGCGCGCCCGGTCGTCGTCGGGATCGACT
This sequence comes from Nocardioides endophyticus, assembly GCF_039543845.1. Lineage (NCBI taxonomy): Bacteria > Bacillati > Actinomycetota > Actinomycetes > Propionibacteriales > Nocardioidaceae > Nocardioides > Nocardioides endophyticus. The sequence goes on from NZ_BAABKN010000014.1 coordinate 85,861, forward strand.
CCGAGGCGCGCGCCCGGCGGTACCACGACGTTCTTGTCCAGGATCGCGTTGCGGACGACGGCGCCGTCGCCGATCTGCACACCGTTCATCAGCACCGAGCCGGTCACCTCTGCACCGGCGCCGACCCACACCGCCGGGGACAGCACCGAGCTCTGGACGCGACCGCCCGTGACGACGACACCCGGCGAGAGCACAGCCTCGTCGACGAACGGCGTCTGCCCGGCGGCGCCCTTCACCAGCTTGGCCGGCGGCTGCGGGCCGTAGGAGGTGTAGATCGGCCAGTCGAAGTTGTAGAGGTTGAAGACCGGCAGTGGCGAGACGACGTCCATGTGCGCGTCGTAGTACGACGAGAGCGTCCCGACGTCGCGCCAGTAGCCACGGTCTCGGTCGGTCGAGCCCGCGACGTCGTTGTTCTTGTAGTCGTAGACGGCGGCCTGCTGGCGCCGTACGAACGACGGCACGATGTCGCCGCCCATGTCGTGCTTCGAGCCGATCTCCGTGGCGTCGCGGGTGACCGCCTCCACCAGCGCAGCGGCGTCGAACACGTAGTTGCCCATCGACGCGAGCACCTCGCCGGGGCTGTCCGGCAGACCGACCGGGCTGGTCGGCTTCTCGAGGAAGTCGCGGATCTTGGACGGGTCGTCGGGGTGCACGTCGATGACGCCGAACTGGTCGGCCAGCTCGATCGGCTGCCGGATCGCGGCGACCGTGCAGGCAGCCCCGCTCGCGACGTGCGCCTTCACCATCTGGTGGAAGTCCATCCGGTAGACGTGGTCGGCGCCCACCACGATCACGATGTCGGGCTTCTCGTCCTTGATCAGGTTCAGCGACTGGTAGATCGCGTCGGCACTGCCGAGGTACCAGTTCTTGCCGACCCGCTGCTGCGCCGGCACCGGGGTCACGTAGTTGCCGAGCATCGTCGACATCCGCCAGGTCTGGGTGACGTGCCGGTCGAGGCTGTGCGACTTGTACTGCGTCAGCACGACGACCTGGAGGTAGCCGCTGTTGACCACGTTGGAGAGCGCGAAGTCGATCAGCCGGTAGATGCCCGCAAAGGGCACCGCCGGCTTCGCCCGGTCCGCGGTGAGCGGCATCAGCCTCTTGCCCTCACCTCCCGCGAGGACGATCGCGAGGACCTTCTTGCGGGAACCGATAGCCATGGGGCCAACGTAGTCGGGCCCGCGGCCACCGCGAAGTGGGCCGGCGCGTTAGGTTCGGCATCGTGCGAGTCGACGTCCTTTCCCGTGAATATCCGCCCGAGGTGTACGGCGGCGCCGGCGTCCACGTCGCCGAGCTGGTCAGGGCACTCCGTGCCCGATCCGACGTCGAGGCACACGTGCACGCGTTCGGTGCTCTTCGGGACGAGCCGCTGACCTCGTCGTACGCCGACCTCACCGAGCTGTCCGGCGCCAACGCGGCGCTGCGCACCCTCGGCGTCGACCTGACCATCGCCGACGGCTGCGCCGGCACCGACCTGGTGCACTCGCACACCTGGTACGCCAACTTCGCCGGCCACCTCGCCTCGCTGCTACACGGCGTGCCGCACGTCGTCTCGGCGCACTCGCTCGAGCCGCTGCGGCCGTGGAAGGCCGAGCAGCTCGGTGGCGGCTACGCGGTCTCGTCGTACGTCGAGAAGACGTCGTACGAAGCGGCGGCTGCCGTCATCGCGGTGTCGGCGGCGATGCGTGACGACGTGCTCTCGTCGTACCCCTCGATCGACCCGGCGCGGGTGCACGTCGTGCACAACGGCATCGACACCGCCGACTGGGCGCCGATCGTGAACCCCGACCGGGTGCGCGAGCTGGGCGTCGACCCGGACCGGCCGTCGGTGGTGTTCGTCGGCCGGATCACCCGGCAGAAGGGACTGCCCCTCTTCCTGCGTGCCTGTGCCGAGCTGCCGTCGGAGGTGCAGGTGGTGCTGTGCGCGGGAGCGCCCGACACCCCGGAGATCATGGCTGAGGTCGAGGGCCTGGTCTCCGACCTCCGGGCCGGCCGCGACGGCGTGGTCTGGATCGCCGAGATGCTGCCGCGTCCCGACGTGGTCGCGCTGCTGACAGCCGCCACCGTGTTCGCGTGCCCGTCGATCTACGAGCCGCTCGGCATCGTCAACCTCGAAGCGATGGCCTGCGAGACCGCCGTCGTCGCCACCGCGACCGGCGGCATCCCCGAGGTCGTCGTCCACGGCGAGACCGGGAGGCTGGTCCCGATCCTCCAGGCCAGCGACGGCACCGGCACGCCGCTCGACCCGGAGCAGTACGTCGCCGACTTCGCCGAGGCGCTGATCGCAGTGGTCTCCGACCCCGCTCGAGCGGCCGAGATGGGTCGGGCCGGGCGGGCGCGGGCGATCTCCGACTTCTCGTGGGAAGCGATCGCCGAGCGGACGGTGGAGGTCTACCGTTCGGTGCTGTGACGCCTGCCGCCACGCGCCGGGACGTCATCCGAATCGTGGGCTAGAGGCCTCGATTCGTATGACGTCTTGAGGACAGCGCGCTCTGGCGACCGCGGCAACGAACGCGCCCCCGCCGGCAGCCGGATCTTCCTCGACACCGGAGCAGGATGCCCTACCGTGAGCGCTCGTGACCAAGACAATCTTCGTCGTCTGGGGAGACGACCTCCCGACCAGCCTGCGTGACCGCGGGCTGCACGCACGGCTCGCCGCGGCCGGCGTGCGCCGCCTCCAGGTCAACATCCAGGACGAGCACATCGCGGGAGCGATGCGGATCGACCACCTCGACGAGCCGATCGCGGGTTTCGTGACGGTCTGGGACGTCGAGGCGGCACCGGTCGCCGAGGTGCTGCGGACCGTCGCGACCAGCGTGCACGCGTACGCCGTCGACGAGCGCCGCCGCCTCGACCCGCCCGAGAGCTGGGACGGCAGCCGCGCCGACGCGCTCGCCAACGTCGCCGTTCTCCGGAGGCCGGACGAGCTCGACCAGGCGGAGTGGCTGCGGCGCTGGATGATCGACCACACCGCGGTCGGGATCCGCACCCAGGCCACGTTCGGCTACATCCAGAACATCGTCACGGCGCCCCTGACCGACGACGCACCACGCATCGACGGCATCGTCGAGGAGCTCTTCCCGAGCGCCGCGGTCACCGACATCCACGCGTTCTACGGCAGCGGCGGCGACGACGCCGAGCTCGGCCGTCGGATCGACGTGCTGATGGCGAGCGTCGGCCGGATCGGCGCCGACCGGCAGATCGACTTGGTGCCGACCAGCCGCTACCTCTACGCGCTCGGGTAGCTCCGCACGTCGACCACGTGGGGGTAGAACGCGACGTGACCGGCGATCGCGGCGACCGCGGCGTACGGCGCCTCGTAGGTCCACACGGCGTTGTCGTGGGTCTCACCGTCGGCGGCCAGGCTGTAGTAGGAGGCCTCGCCCTTGTAGGGGCAGTACGTCGCGTGGTCGGTGCGCTCCAGCAGGGTCGGGTCGACGTCGGACAGCGGCACGTACTGCACTGCCGGATAGCTCGCCTCCTGCAGTGTGAGCGCCGACGTGGTGTCGGCGACCGTGCGCTCCCCCAGCATCACGACGACCCGGTCGTCGTTGGGTGTGACGGTGATGGGGTGGTGGGCATCCGGGATCAGCACAGGCTTCTCGCTCATACCCGGAGAACACCGGCCGCCCGGCAAGGATTCCGGGCGGCCGGCATGTCGACCTGTTCAGCCCTTCGACTCCACCAGCCGCACCGGACCGAGAACCCCCGACGGCATCGCGTCCCAGTCCTGCGGCTTCTTGCCGGAGCGCCAGCTCATGAAGTGCGGCAGTTCGAGCTCGCCGCGCTGCGCCAGCGCACGGCACCGATTGGCAGCGAGGTTGGTGACCTCGAGCTCCAGCACGTTGCGGCCGCGACGGAGCGCGCCTCCCAGCGGGACCCGGTAGGGGATCGCCCACGCCGTCCCGACGTCCACCCCGTTGACGCGCACCCGCGCGCTCTCGCACAGCTCGCCGAGGTCGAGCAGCCAGTCGCGCTTCGCGTCGGCAGCATCGAGCTCGAGCGTCGTCCGGTAGAGCGCGGTGCCCGAGAACGCGACTTCGGCCGGTCCGAGCTCGGACCACGACACCAAGGCGTCGAGCCTTCGAGCGGCCGGCAGCTCCGGGCCGCCCTCCACGAAGGTGAGCTCCCACGGGCCGTCGACCGCTCGGGTGCGGCCGCCGGGGATCGCCAGGTCGGCGACGGGGCCGGCGAGCCGGCGCCGGTCGAACGTGCGCAGGATGACGCTCTGCCCGGGCTCCAGGTGCAGCCGCACCTGGGTACGACGACCCGCAGCCCGCTGCTCGGCTCGACCCCGCGTGTTGCGGAGCGGGTCGAGCAACCCGACCGAGCGCGCGTCGACGCCGATCTCCTGCCAGCCCGAGACGGTCTCGGCGCCGACGTTGGCGACGAAGTAGTGCCAACCCTGGCGATGCCGGCGGCGCAGCACCCGCAGCCCGGTGTCCGCGAGCGGCTCGCGCACCGCGCCTGCGCTCTCCAGCGCCGCGTCGAGCGCCGCACCCTGGGCAGCGACCACGACGTGGCCCCGACCGACTCGGTGCCAGCCGGTGCGTCCGCGCACCGGGCGGGCGGTCATCGCCTCGGCCAGCCGACGGAACCTGCGCCGACGGGAGGCCAGGTCGCCGTACCCCGGGACGTCGGAGGGCAGCCTGTCGACGAAGACGACGGTCCCGCCGCCAGCGGCCAGGTCGTGGAGCCGCTGCATGGTGTCGAGCGGGACGAGCTCGGCTCGCGGGACCACGACGACGGCGTACCGGCTGTGCCGGTTGCGGACCTCGCCACGACGACCCGAGAACTCCTGCAGCTGGGTGTCCGAGACCCAGTCGAGCTGCCAGCCGCGCTGCTCGATCGGCTCGACGACGGCGCCGGGCGACTCGGGGTCGCCGTACATCCACGGCGTGCCGCGCCAGGCGTAGTCGGGGGTGAGCTCGCGTTCCTCGCCGGCCAGACCGCCCTTCGGGCGCGACCACTGGTCGGCCTGCGGCCAGTAGACCAGGACGTCGTTGCCGTGCTCGCCGTCCTGGAGGATCGACTGGCAGCGGGTGATGTAGGCGTTCAGCTCGGGCAGGTCCCGCCACAGCGTGTTGGCGGGGCTGACCTCGGTCGAGGCGTAGAAGGAGAAGCCGGGCCAGGCGACGTCGTCCGGTGAGTACGCCGAACCGTGGAACAGCACGTGGTTGACGCCCGCCGAGAAGAGCAGGTCCACGGCGGGCTTCGCCTGCGACAGCGATACGTGGTAATGCTCGTCGCGCCAGGTGATCGTCTCCGCGCCGACCAGCGTCGTGCCCTTCAGGTGGGCCGACGAGGACGCCATCCGCCACACCAGCGACACCGGGGGCGCCGCCGTGCCGAGGCCCTGCCGGAGCCCGGGGATCGGCACGAGCTCGGCGCCGGTGTACTCGGTCTCCGGGATGTCGCTGGCCGCGTAGACGTCGAGCAGGTTGGCCGGCGACCCGTGGGCCTGGTTGCGGGTGAGCCAGCCGTGCCCCTTGCTCCACCTGCCCCAGGGCTTCGCGAACCGCTCGACGAAGAGCTCCGAGAAGGTCTGGCGTACGTCGGCCATCACCCGCAGCGCGGTGTCGTCGACGTCGCCCTCCGCGAAGACGTCGGGCAGGTACGGCGTGACGTCGTACCCGCGCAGCCGCTCGAAGTCGGCGAGGAACGTCCGGTGCCAGTCGGTCGCCTCCAGCTCGTAGGAGTCGTGGAACGACGCACGCAGGCCGCGCCGACCGGCGCCGAGCGCCGCGTCGAGTCGGTCGAGGTGCGGCCGCACCCCGGTGCCACCCGTGTAGTCCGACATCAGGCCCTTGCCGCCGGGCCCCGCGCGCTCGACCCGCTTGAGGGCGAGACCCGCGAAGACACCGGTGAGTTGCCAGCTGCCGGGAGGTGCCGTCCAGTCGAGCCGGCCGTCAGTGCCGACCTTGTCCGTCAGGACGACGGTCTCCCCGCTGGTCGCCTCGCGCGCCACCAGTGCGCTGAGCGGCGGCTCGGGCAGCGGGTCCATCGGCGGTCGCAGGTCGGGCCGCGACAGCTTCTCCTCATCGACGAGGCCAGGATGACCCGGCTGCTCGGTCCGCACCGGGTCCTCGAGCCGCTGCCCCTCAGTCAGCTGCCAGCGCGCGACGAGCGCCCGGCCGGCCGAGTGCTCCGGGGTGATCCACGGACCACCCATGGTCCACCCGGAGCCGCTGGTCAGGTCGACCTGCATGCCGAGCCGCGCCGCCTGCTTGGTCGTGTGGTCAAGCGCTGCCACCCACGGGGCGGAGAGGTACTCGAGGTCTCGGTCCTCGTACCCCTGGGCCTCGTAGATCGGCTGCACCTCGACCCCGCCGAGACCTGCCTGGTGCAGCTGGAGCAGGTTCCGGGTGAGCCCGGCACCGGTCACCGCGCTGCCGAGCCACCACCAGCGGACCCACGGCCGGGTCTCCGCGGTGAACCGCGGCCAGCGCAGGGCGGAGCTGCCGGTCTGGCGACCGTCCCCCGGCACCGGCGGCGCGGAGGAGGCCTCCCCTGGGGCGATGGTGGTGGAGACCGCAGCAGCTGCGACCGAACCCTGGACGAACGTACGTCGACGAAGCACGTGCACTTTCCCTTCCCGAGCAGGATGGTTGGCGTGAAACGCTGCCGCCGCTTGTGACGGCAGCCACACCCTGCCCAGTGGAAAGTGAATTGAAACGCTTCAATCGATCGCGGGTGTCCGATCGTCGGCTGAGAGCGTTGGAGACCTGGTCCCCAGCTAGATGAAGATCCCGAGGATCAGCACCACTATCAGGCCGGTCACCGACAGCACGGTCTCCATCAGCGACCAGGTCTTGATCGTCTGCCCGACGGTCATCCCGAAGTACTCCTTGACCAGCCAGAAGCCGGCGTCGTTGACGTGGGAGAAGAAGAGCGAACCCGCGCCGACCGCGAGCACGACGAGCGAGGTCTCACCCGTCGACAGGCCTTGGACGAGCCCGATCATCAACGAGCTCGCGGTGATCGTGGCGACCGTCGCCGAGCCGGTGGCGAGACGGATGAGTACGGCGAGCACCCAGGCGAGCAGCAGCACGGAGATGTTCGCGTCGCTGGCCCAGTCGGCCAGCCGGGTGCCGATGCCGGTGTCGACCAACACCTGCTTGAAGCCGCCGCCCGCGGACACGATCAGCAGGATGCCGGCGATCGGTGGGAGGGCGGCCGACACGGTGTCGGACAGCTTCTGCTTGTCCATCCCGACGCGGATGCCGAACGTGTACATCGCGACCAGGACCGAGATCAGCAGCGCGATGAACGGGTTGCCGATGACGTCGCCGACCTGCTGGACGTTGTTGTCGGGATCGTCGATGACGATGTCGACGATCGCCTTGCCGAGCATCAGCACGACCGGCAGCAGGACGGTGGCCAGGGTGACGGCGAACGACGGGCGGGTGATCGACTCGTCGCGCTCCGGAGCATCGAACGTGTCCGGCGCCTCGAGGGGCACCCAGCGGCCGGCGATGCTCCCGAAGAGCGGGCCGGCCACGACGATCGTCGGCACCGCGACGACCAGTCCGAGAGCGAGGGTGACGCCGAGGTCCGCGCCCAGGTAGTCGATGGCAGTGACCGGGCCGGGGTGCGGGGGCACGAAGCCGTGCATCGCGGACAGCCCGGCCAGGGCGGGGATGCCGACGGTGATCAGCGAGACCTGCGCACGCCTGGACACCAGGTAGATGACCGGCATCAGCAGCACCAGGCCGATCTCGAAGAACATCGGGAGTCCGATCAGCGCACCGACGCCGGCCATCGCCCAGGGCAACATCCGCCCGGACGCGTTGCCGACGATGGTGTCGACGATCTGGTCGGCGCCACCCGAGTCGGCCAGCAGCTTGGCGAACATCGCGCCCAGCGCGATCAGGGCGCCGACGCCCGCGGCCGTCGTACCGAAGCCGGTGGTGAAAGACACCAGGACGCCGTCATCGCCGCCGAGGTTCTCACCGGCGACGACGCCCACCGTGAGGGCGCCCAGGATCAGCGCGATGAAAGGGTGCAGCTTGAGCAGCGTGATCAGGACGACGATCACCGCGATGCCCGCGAGCGCCGCGGTGATCAGCTGCCAGCCTGCGGCTACCGGTTCGACGACGTCCATCAGGTCTGCTCGGTCTCACGGCTCATGTGGTCTACATACCCCTGCACGATGTCGTCGACACTCTGGTCCACATCGAGGACGATCCCGTCCTCGTCGGGCGCCAGCGGCTCCAGGGTCGCGAACTGCGAGGTGAGCAGCGAGGCCGGCATGAAGTGACCCGGTCTGGCGGCCTGCCGCGCGGCGATCACGTCACGTGTGCCCTCGAGCAGCAGGAACTGCACGTTCGGCGCGTGGTGCCGGATCTGGTCGCGGTACTTCCGCTTCAGGGCCGAGCAGCTCATCACACCGCCGTCCTCGTAGACGGCCAGCCACTCACCCACCAGCGCGAGCCACGGGAAGCGGTCCTCGTCGTTGAGCGCTTCGCCGCGGCTCATCTTGGCGATGTTGGCGGAGGGGTGGAGGTCGTCGGCGTCGGCGAACGGCACCCGGAACCGCTGCGCGATCGCCGCGCCGACGGTGGACTTGCCCGAGCCCGAGACGCCCATCACTACGAGAGGTCGCATGGACCTCAACCTAGCGCCCGAGCTAGTCGGAAGCGCCGCCCTCTGCTGACTCTGCCGGCGCCGACTGCTCGGCCGCGGGCGGGTCGGAGGCCGGGGTCGCCGGCTCGCTCGCGTGCTCGACCGCGGGTGGGGTCTCCTGCGCCGCGGGCTCCGCGGGCGGGGTCTCTGCGGCAGGCGTGGGGGTGTCCGCAGGCGGCTGGACCGGCGCCGCAGGCGCCTTCCTGGGCGCGTCCGAGGTGACCGGTGTCGACGGGTCGCCGGACGGCTCATCGCCCGCGGGCGGGTCGGACGGGTTCGCGGAGGGGTGCTCGCTGGGCTCCTCGGGGCCCACGACCTTGATGGTCATCGGCGCCGAGACGCTGCCCTCGAACCGGGCGCGGTCATAGAGCTTCCAGCGGTAGGTCGTGGACTCCTCGGGCCGTACGACGACCGACGGGTTCGGGCCGGGCGCGACGTCCACCGTCTCCCAGGGACCGTCGCCCGTCTTGGCCTCCAGGACGACCCGTCCGGTGACCGGGGCTCCCGAGCCGTCGACGACGCTGCCGGTCAGCGTGACCCGCTGCCCGGGCTCGACGGCGGCGTCCGGACCGGAGATCGTCGTACGCGTGGTGAAGCCCTCGAAGTCGTACGTCGTGACGCCGGTCGAGGTGCCGATCCGCCAGGAATCGGTGTTGAAGGCGTTGCCGTCACACCCGAACCCGACCATGTAGAAGCCGGCACCGTCGCCGCCCATGGCCTGGGTGAACGCCGAGATGCCCGACGACCCGACCACGCCACCGATCGGCTGCTGGGTCGACATGTCGTACTGCGTCCAGGCGAAGCCCTGCCCTGTCACGTTGACCGGGGTCCACACGCCTGCCGAGACGGCGAGTGGTGCGCGGCCGACCCACATCAGGCTGGTGCCGACGTCCTTCGGGGCCTGGTAGCCGACGTACGCCACACCGGTCGTCCCGGCGTCGGCGTGCACCGACATGCCAGCGGTCGTGGTGGCGGCGACCCGGTCGACGTAGCTGACCGACCCGATCGCATTGCCGCCCACGAGGTCGAAGCCGAGGCTGCGCCTGTTGCCGGGCCGACCGGGCACGACGCCGATCGTCGGGGCGACCGGCTCCGCCGTACGACCGAAGACAGAGTCGCAGCCGACCAGGTTGAGCTGGGACCGGCTGCCCTCGGGAAGGGCGGAGCCACGCACGACGACGGTCGAGTCACCGGACGCCTCGGCACCGGGCAGGGTCAGGGCGCCGGCCGCCACCACAGTCGCGACCGCCCCGGCCACGACCTTGAATCGCCGACGCACTCTGCTCTCCAGTTCCACCCGTTGCTCCCGAGATCCGGCTTACAGGCTACGTCGTATCCGGCTGGATGTTCAGGGAGTGGGCGAAGTAATCACCTGAGGTTCAGCGGGAGTTTCGCTCGGCGACGGGGTCGACGACTCCATGGGCGACGGGGTGGGCGCGTCGCTGGGGGTCGGCTCTCCCGTGGGTGACACGCCAGGGCTCTCACTCGGGGTCTCGCTCGGGCTTGCGTCGTCGGTCGGGTCCGGGCTATCGCTCGGGCCCGGGTCGTCACCCCTGCCCGGGCCGCCCTCGCGCACGTGGGTGATCGTCGTACCGCTGTCGTCGCTGGACCCGCCCGTGAACGAGGAGACCGACCGGCCGGCGATCACCTCGAACACGGTGATCACGACGACCGCGATCAGGAACAGCACTCCTGCGCCGAGGAGGATCCGTCGCCAGGGCAGCAGCGTCAGGCGCTCGCGCCAGCTCGGGGGCGCAGCCGCCAGCGCGGCGGCGTCCAGCTCTTCGTGCGCCTCCTCGAGCCGCTCGTCGGCGTGCTCCAGGTGGCCCTCCTGGGCCTCGACGTCGTCGGCGCGCTCGGCCCGGCGTACCTCTGCGTGCGCGATGCCGACCTTCTGCATCGCGCTCGCCTGCGCCTTGGCCAGGCTGCGCTTGCTGCTCGACAGGCCCTGGGTGAAGAGAGCGCTCGAGATGGTCACGACGATGCTGCCCACCGCCGCACCGATGATCGTCCCGACCGCGCCGAGCGTCGAGAGCAGGATCGCCGAGGCCACCGCCGCCAGCGCACCCGCGACCGTGCGGGTCCAGTCGATGTGGGCGCCATCGCTCTTGTCGTTCATCGCCGTCCAGTATGCCGAGCGCCTGGGCGCGCCAACTGCCTGTGCGCAGCGCCCAAGAAGGCCGTCTCAAGAGCCTACTGAGCGGTCACTTCGTGCAGGCGGCAGGCATGATGGGACCGTTCACCAGGAGCCACCCAGGAGGTGCACCGATGCAGCTGGCGCTGTCGGCCGAGGACGCCGAGTTCCGCGACCAGATGCGGGAGTTCTTCACCACGAAGATCCCGCAGGAGATCCGCGACGCCGTCCGTGATCGCCGCGAGCTCGGCAAGGACGCGTTCGTCCAGAGCATGCAGATCCTCAACGAGGCCGGCCTCGCGGTGCCGAACTGGCCCGTCGAGTGGGGTGGCCGGGACTGGACGCCGCTGCGCCGCCACATCTGGCACGAGGAGATGCAGCGCGCCTACGTGCCGACTCCCCTCGCGTTCAACGCCTCGATGATCGGGCCGGTGATCGCGCAGTTCGCCTCGCAGGAGATGAAGGAGCGGTTCCTCCCGAAGACCGCGAACCTCGACATCTGGTGGTCGCAGGGCTTCTCCGAGCCCGACGCCGGCTCCGACCTCGCGTCGCTGCGCACCAGCGCCGTACGCGACGGGGACGAGTACGTCGTCAACGGGCAGAAGACCTGGACCACGCTCGGCCAGTACGGCGACTGGATCTTCACCCTGGTCCGGACGAACCCCGACGTGAAGAGGCAGGCCGGCATCTCGCTGCTGCTGATCGACATGACCTCCGAGGGTGTCGACGTACGCCCGATCGAGCTGATCGACGGAGGCCACGAGGTCAACGAGGTCTGGTTCGACAACGTGCGCGTGCCCGTCGAGAACCTCGTCGGCGAGGAGAACCGCGCCTGGGACTACGCCAAGTTCCTGCTCGGCAACGAGCGCGTCGGCGTCGCCCCCGTGGGCGCCACCAAGAGCTCGCTCGCGCAGGCGAAGGAGTGGGCGGCCACCATCTCCGTCGGCGACGACAAGACGCTGCTCGACGACCCGCTCGTCTCGACCCGGATCGCCGAGCTCGAGAACGAGCTGCTCGCCCTCGAGCTCACCGCGCTGCGCGTGGTGGCCAACTCAACCGACGGCAAGCCGCACCCGGCCTCGTCAGTGCTCAAGCTCAAGGGCACCGAGCTCCAGCAGGCGGTGACCGAGCTGATCGTCGACCTCGCCGGCCCGGCCTCGGCCGCCAGCGGCGCCCGCGACGACTCGGACCTGCCCTGGTGGGCCACGCACTCCGTGCCGGTCTACCTCAACTTCCGCAAGGCCTCGATCTACGGCGGCTCCAACGAGGTGCAGCGCCAGATCATCGCCCGCACGATCCTGGGACTCTGAGGAGGAGACATGGACTTCACCTATGACGAGGAGCAGCAGGCGCTGCGCGAGGCCGTCCGCGGTCTGGTCGGCAAGGCCTACTCCGACTTCGAGAACCGCCGCCGGGCCGCAGCCGACGACCCCGGCTTCAGCGAGAAGGTCTGGACCCAGCTCGCCGAGATGGGCGTGCTGGGGTTGCCCTTCGACGAGGCGTACGGCGGCATGGGCGCCGGCGCGATCGAGGTGGGCATCGTCGCCCAGGAGCTCGGCCGGGTCGTCGCACCCGAGCCGTTCCTGACCTCGGTGGTGCTGGCCGGCGGCCTGATCGCCGCGACCGGCTCCGAGGAGCAGAAGACCGAGCTGCTCGGTGCGCTGTCGGCCGGCGAGCTGGTCCCGACCCTCGCGCACGCGGAGCCCGGCTCACGCTGGCAGCCGACCGCCTCGGCCGTCACGGCGACCGGCTCGGGTGACGCGTGGACCCTGTCCGGCGTCAAGGAGCCGGTGCCGAACGGCGTACGCGCGGACGTGCTCGTGGTGAGTGCCGCGCTGCCCGACGGCGGCACCGGTCTGTTCGTGGTCACCTCGGACGCGTCCGGGCTCACCCGCGACGGCTACCCGACCCACGACGGCGGCCGGGCCGCGAAGGTGACCTTCGCCGAGACCCCCGCCGTGCCGCTGGGCCCGGCCGAGGACCGCGCGGGTGTGGTCGCTCGGGTGCTCGACATCGCCCGGATCACCGCGTGCAATGAAGCGATCGGGCTGATGGAGGTAGCGCTCGAGAACACGACGGCGTACCTCAAGAGCCGCAAGCAGTTCGGCGTCACGCTGAACACCTTCCAGGCGCTGAACTTCCGCTCGGCCGACATGTACGTGTCGCTCGAGCTCGCCCGCAGCCTGGCGACCTGGGCGTCGATGGTGCTGGCCGAGGGCTCCGGCGAGGAGGCCGCCACCGCGGCAGCCCGCGCCTCGCTCGGCGTCAGCCGCGCCGGCCGGCACATCGGCCAGGAGGCGATCCAGCTCCACGGCGGCATCGGCATGACGGCGGAGTACAGCATCGGCACCTACACGAGCCGGCTCACCGCGCTCGACCACCTCTTCGGCGACGGCAACCACCACCTGGGGCTGCTCGCCGCGGGCATCGGCGGGTACGACGAGGTCGACCCGCTGCCCTGATCCCGCGGGCTGGGTTATCCACAGATCGACGAACGGTGGTGTCCCCGGGCCTCCGGCCCGGGGATGCTGCTTTTCATGGACGTCCGCCTCGAACATCCCGCCTTCCGGGCCACGGTCGCCGACGTCGCAGCCGCCGCTGACCGACTCCGCACCGACCGCGACCGGGTCACCCGCCAGGTCGACGTCCTGCTCGACGGCGGCTGGAGCGGACCGGCCGCTGCGGCGTACGCCGAGGGCTGGTCGGACTGGTGCGCGGGCGCCGAGCGGGTGCTCGACGGGCTGGTCGAGATGGGCCGGCTCCTCGCCGCGGTCCATGCGGACCTGACCGAGCGCGACCTCGGCTCACAGTCCGCGATAGATCGGCTGACGGCGAGGTTGGGCTGATGGCTGGGTTCGATTCTCTGGCGGTGGACCTCGATCTGCTCGACGAGACCGTCGCGGACATGGCTCGCTCGGGTGAGGCGCTCGACGTGCTGCTCGACGAGGTCTCGCGACGGGTGGCGGCGCTGCACGTGACCTGGGCCGGCTCGGCGGCCATCGCCCAGGAGGGCGCGCAGGCGGAGTGGGCGGCCGGGTTCCGCGACATGCGCGCGGCGCTCGCTGCAATGCGGGCCGTCGGTCGGACGGCCCACGACAGCTATCGCGACGCCGCCGCGACCAACCTGCAGATGTGGGAGCAGGTCTCGTGAGGCTGGCGGTCAGCGAACAGGGCTACTCCTCCGCGGTGGAGTCGCTGGTGAGCGGCAACAAGCTGGCCGCCCAGACCGCGACTCGCCTGGCCGGACGCCTCTGGGGGTACGGCGGGATGGCCGGCGACGACTCGACCGCCACCGACTTCGCGACGTCGTACGACGATGGTGCGGGTGCGTCGATCGAGGCGCTGGAGTCGATGGTCGGTGCCTTCGGCGCGCTCGGGAAGCTGGTCGAGGCGTCGTTGTCGAACCACGCCCACGCCGATGCGCGATCCACCCTGCCTGGTTGGGCGCGGTCGGTGGTCGGCCCTCCGACGGTGGCCGACCACGCCGTCGGCGTACTCCTGGCGCCGCCGCCCTCCTCGCTCGGCTCCGACTCCGGTGGACCGGGCGGCGCAGCCGGGCTCGTGCTCGACGTGCTGCAGGACGTGTTCTGGCCGAGCGCCGACACCGGCCGCTTGCGTGCGGCCGCCGACGCCTGGACCACCGCCGGCGTGGCCGTCGGCCTGCTGTCCGCCCACTGCGACTCGGCGCTCGCCGCTCTCGACGGCGAACGCTCCCCCGAGGTCCCGGTCGCCGTCGCCGTGATCCGCGACGTACGGTCCCGGGTCGTCGACCTCGCCGCCCAGCTCGACGCCCTCGGCGCCGCTTGCTCCGAGTACGCCGAGCACGTCGACACGAAGCGCTCCGAGCTCCTCTCGCTGCTGGAGGACCTGGCCCGGGAGCTCGCCCTCGGCGCGATCATCGCCGGCGGCATCTCGATCGTCTCCGGTGGTGCTGCCGCCGGAGCAGCCGGCGGCCTCGGCGCTGCTCGCCTCGCCGCCGCCAGCAGCAAGGCCCGCGGCATCCTCGACAGCCTGCGGGTCCTGGCGGGTGGCACCGCCCTCGGCGTGCGGCCGGTGGCCGTGACGGCGGGTGAGATCGGCGCGCGCACCGAGCGGATCAATGCCGCGCGGGTGATGTTGATGGAGGCAAGTGGGCAGGGCGTTGCCCGCGGGTATCAGCTAGGGAAACTCCGGCCGGGCTGGTTGCCAGCGCACGAGAAGTTCGGCCACACGATGGAACGACACGTCGGCAGGTCAGTCGAGTACCTACGGGGGCGGCTGCGAGACCAGCCACGACTAAAGGCCGCCTCCACCTTTCGCAATCAGAAGGAGGCAGAGACGGCGATCGAGCGCACCCTCCGGCGCAACGAGCAGGAAGTTCTCGACTGGCTCAAGACTGCCAAGGACAGCCAGGCGTTTCGGGCTGACCTCGGGAATGACATCGGCGACGTGTTGGTCCGAGCAACCGGTGAGGTCGTGCAGGCCCACAAGGTCAAAATCGTGCTTCTGCCGGACAGATCAGCGACCGGCGGCTGGCGGTTGATCACGGCCCATCCGTACCTCTGAGGCAGAATTGTGATCATGAGCCGCAGCGCACTCTCCACGTTCGTCGGCGTGTATCTCGACGAAGACATCTTCGAGAACTACGCCAACGAGTTCGAGGCTGTCGACGACTTCGCCGGCAAGAACCCTGAACTGGCCAGCAAGCTGCCCGCCGAGATCTTGAGCGTTCTCGGAACGCACGACGACGAGGCGAGTCTCGAAGCACTCCTCCAGGAGTTCGGAATCGGGATCGACACCGATGGCCTCACCTACCGCGAGTGGCTCACCCAGATCGCCGACCGGGTCCGAGCAGCGACCGTCTGAGCAGGACACCAGGCCTGGGAGGTCATACCAATCGTGGCGCAGAGACCACAATTCGTATGACGTCCCGGACCCGGAGGCGAGAAACGCACCGAAGTCATCGCACGTGCGTCTGGAGGCGCAGCATCTCGAACTCGACCTGGCGCTGCTGCTGCTGGCGCATCGCCTGAAGTCGCTGGTGCTTGTCCTCGTTCGACATCGCCCGCCACTGCTGACGGCGCTGCATGTGGATGGTGCTCATGACGTTCCTCTCGGGCAGATGCCCGCCACCCTGGCGAGCACGCCCATCGTGGGCTCCCCCGCTTGGGGGCCACTGGGAACCGACTTGAGGCGCGTCAGCCCGCGGGCTTCTCGCTCTCCGCGAGCCGCTCGTGCAGCCGGTCGCGGACCTGCTCGGGGGACAGCTGCGCCCGTTGGCGCTGGTCGCGCGCGATGATGGCCCCGGACGCGGCCACTCCGGCCACTCCTGCCAGCCCGAGAATCTTCCACAGCTTCACGAGGACTCCTCCATGACACTGGACCGTCGATGACAATCACGCTCGACCAGGCGGTCGACCTGACGCGCACCGGGGACCTGTGGCTGTTCCGCGGGTCCTCGGCCGCTGACCACGCTATCCGGATGGTGACGAACGCGCCCGTCAACCACGTGGGCATGGCGGTCGTGCTCGACGACCTGCCGCCGCTGATGTGGCACGCCGAGCTCGGCAAGGGGCTGCGCGACGTGTGGACGGACAACCACCACCGCGGCGTCCAGCTGCACGACCTGCGCGAGGCCGTGGTCCAGTGGACCGGGCGCTACGAGCAGCAGGCGTGGCTGCGCCAGCTCGACGCCCCGGTCACCCGCGAGATGGAGGACGCGGTGCTGCAGACGATCGCGCGGCTAGACGGCACGCCGTTCCCCTCCACGGCCAAGCTGGTCGGGCGCTGGGCGCGTGGTCGGGTACGGCGCGCCGCGTCGGCCGAGCTGACCTACTGCGCCGAGGTCGTCGCGGCTACGTACGAGGCGATGGGGCTGCTCGGCACCGGCCGCCCGACCAACTACTACGACCCGGGCCGGTTCTGGTCCGGCGACGACCTCGAGCTGCTCCGCGGAGCCCAGCTCGGCACCGAGATAGCGGTCGTCACCTGACGTAGCGATCGGCCACCACGGCAGGCTGGTCGACGGGGTGCCCACTCTGGATCGACCAGGCGAGGCGCACCAGCTGCGCGTGCGACCACACCAGCGGTGTGGCCGAACGTGTTCCCTCGCCTGCCGGGCAGCACGCCCGACCGCTCGGCGACCGCTGGTCCCAGACCTGCTCCGCGAGCATGTCGCTCGGGCCGGACGCCACCGCCATCGTGGCCAGGTACTGCGCGGCATCCTCCCCCGCGGCCACGGCGTACTCCCCTCGCTCGCCGGTGAGGATCGGCCACCCGCGGCCCAGCGTCTTGTGGGCGCCCGGGTCCGTGATCACCCACTGTCCGCCGGATCGCGTCTCGCCGTACCCGTCGCGGGTGAACCGGTGCCAGAACGGGCCGAGCGGGGTGTCGACCTTCAACCGAGCGTCCACGACGGCGAGGCTGTTGCGCACCGCCGGGTCGTCGGGCGAGAGGATGCCGAGGCGCACCAGGTCGAGGAAGCTCGGGTCCACCACTCGACGCTGGTCGATCTTCTTCGGACCACCGTCACCCATCTCGTACGTCGTGCCGCGGTTGGGCCGACCGTCCTTGGTCAGGCGCAGGAAGTACGGCGCGGCCGACAGCGGACCGTTGCGGGTCACCGTCCACCGCTTGACCCGTGACTGCCACCGGTCGGCGACGGCCAGCCACTGGCGCGCCAACCGAGGATGCCTCTTCACCCTGGCCAAATCGGCCGCTGAGACGAGCCCGGCGATCTGGGCGGCGATCGAGTTGGGCGAGTAGCCGGACTGGTTCTCCCACCTCTCCTGCGGGCTGTACGGCGCCCGCCGACCCGTGTCCTCGTCGCGGAAGGACACCAGGAAGCGGGCCGCCTTGCGCACGCCGCGCCAGGTCGCCGCGTCCCGCTTCCCGACGAGGTGCGCGAGCACGATCGGGAGCGCGACCTCGTCGAGCTGGAGCTCGCTCCACACCGGCTTGCCGGACACGTCGGAGTTCTGCGGGAAGGAGCCGTCCTTCTTCTGCTGGGTGCCGAACAGCCAGCCGACCATCCGGCGCGCGGCGGCTCGGTCGCCTATCGCCCACAGGGCTGTGCCGAACTGGTAGGCGTCGCGTGACCAGACGAGGTGGTAGGCCCCCGACGGCGACGACAGGTCCTTCACTTCGTCGCCCCACACCCACGGGGCCGACGGCGAGGCGATGAAGGCCCCGCGGTGCACCTTGTCCTCCGCGGCGGCGAGGACGAGCGCGGAGGCGAGGTACTGGTCGCGTACGGCGTCCGCGCTCGCCGGCACGTCCTTCAGCCCGGCGAGGTAGCGGTGCCAGCCGCGGTCGTAGCGCGCGCTCACGGCAGACCAGCTGGTCGTGGCGGTGCTCCCGGACGCCTCGGCCGCACCCTGCGGCCGCTTCCCGAAGCCCAGGGCCAGCCTCGCCTGGAGCGGCGCCGCCGGGCGTGCCGTGCCGCCGACTCGGCCGACCTGGACGACGTTGCCGGGCCCGGCAGGCTGGTCGACCCGGTCGAGGTCGCCGTCCTGGCGCAGGTCGCGCCACGGGTCGGAGCCCGTCCCCAGCAGCCCCGTCGCCGTCTGGGTGAACGCCGGGCGTGACCGCAGTGCGGTCGACACGTTGCCGTCGTGGGCGGCGAGGAAGTGGCGCCGGGTCGTGCCGTGGTCGTCCATGCCGTCGTTGCCGAGCGCGGGGTCGTAGAGCGCGTAGAGCCGGTAGCTGCCACCGTCCAGGGACTCGAGCCGTGCCCGGACCACGAGGCTGTCGTGCCGCGGGTCCGTGACGACCTCCTGGGTCAGCCGGTAGCGGTCCGGGTGGCGGTTGCCGGACTGCCGGAACCGCAGGCTGCGCGGGTCGGGTCGGGTGACAGCGGCAGCGGCCGTCGGACGGTCGACGAAGCCGTCGCCGACGACCACGAGCTCGAGGGTCCGCACACTCGGCGTCGACAGGTCGGGGTAGAAGACTTCACTGACCCGTCCGCCCTGGAGCGTGAACCAGACGTTGCTGCCGCGCGAACGCGCCGCACCGAAGCCGGTCTTGTCGGCCTCGGTCCAGGTGGACTTCGCACCTGGCGCCGGGGCGGACGCCGCGTTGACGGGAGCGAGGGAGACGCCGGCGACCGCGGTGGCGAGCACCGCGGCGCCGGCGATCAAGCGTGGGTCCATGAGGCGCCGGTACCCCGTGACCCGCGTCACAAACGACGATCAGGCAGGCGCGCCCTGCGACTTCCAGTACTCGTTGAGCGCACCGTTGGTCTTCACGAACCAGACGATCGCGCCAACGAAGAAGAACCAGCCGAGCAGCAGGAACCAGAGCCCGGTCGCGGCACTCACCGGCTTCTGCTGACCCTTGCGCGCGTAGAGGCCACCGACCTCGTTCGAGCTGAGGAAGGGCATCACGATCGAGACGACGATCGCGAGGATCAGTGCGATCGGGCCGCCGATGCCGTTGCCGGTGTGCTGCTTCATCTCGTCGTGGGTCTTGTAGTACCAGTACCAGGTGTAGAAGCCGAGCGTGACGATCGTCAGCAGGACGCAGGTGCCGGTGCTGCGGACCTTGCCGATCGGGCCGTCTGCGGGTCCGGCCATCGGCGCCAGCGCGCCGCCCGCCATTGCCGGCGCCGGGACGCCGCCGGTCGGAGCGGGTGCAGGGGTGCCGTACGGCGGAGGCGCGGAGGCGGTGGGGTCGTTGCTCTCGGTCATGACACAGTCCTCAGGTTGATGGGACGAACACCTGAGGCTAGGGCCGCTGCACCCCGTCGGCGGCCATTTCCGCCAAACCCTCGGGTGTGTCAGAGCCCGGTCGTCAGGTCAGGGTCAACAGGCTCATCGCCGGCATCGGGAGCGTCAGGTCGACGCTCACGGTGCCCGCGGCGTCGGCCATGACCGCCCGCGGGGACTCGATTTCGTCGAGCCGATCGGCCGCCTTGAGCTGCGCCCACTGCTCCGCGTCCGGCCAGTCCTGGCCGTCTTCACGCAGCCGACCCCAGGCCGCCGCGACGTTGGAGTGGTGCTGGTCCACCCGCTCGTGCACCAGCTGGTAGGTCGCTCCGGGCTCCAGCCCGGTGAGCTCCACGCGGACGTCACGGGCGAGCTCGTCCGATCCGGCCGCCTTGGTCTGGTCCAGCGTGAGGTTCCACAGCAGGGCGGTGACGCCGATCTCTCCGGTGGCCGCGATCACCTCGATGAGCGATCCGGCACCGTCGCCCGTCGACGACGCCGCCAGCCGGCGCGATCCGAGCCGCTCCAGCATCGCCAGCGCCCACCACCGTGGCTTGCGCAGCTCACCGACGGTGCGCAGCCCGAATCCACCGTGCAGCAGGGCAGGCGGCCGGCCCAGCTCCTCGAAGTGGTCGGAGACCACCCAGTAGGACAGCGCCTCGATGCGGCCCATCGCCGATGCCATCCCGCGCAGCAGGAAGGTGCCCGCGAAGACCGCGTCACTGACCTCGTTGAAGTGCGTCGGCGTGACACCCCACTCGGTCCACCAGATGGGCGTGCCCTCGTGGCCGTAGCGCGCGAGCGTCGGCCTGAAGTCCAACGGCGGCGAGCCGTAGGTGTGGGTCGAGATGAAGTCGACCGGGACGTCGGCCTCCTCGGCGTGCGCGAGCAGCTCCTCGACCCAGCCGGCCGCCGCGGACGACGGGCCGCCGACCACGAGCCGGTCGTCGACCGAGCGGACCGCGGCGACGGTGACGTCGTACATCTGGAGGTACTCCTCGGGCGTGCCCGACCAGAAGACCTCGAGGTTGGCCTCGTTCCAGACCTCGAACGACCAGTGCTCGACGACCTCGTCGCCGTACCTCTCGATGAGGTGCGCCGTCAGGTCGCGCACCAGGTCGTGCCAGCGGCTCCAGTCCTTCGGCGGCGAGACGATCGCGTCGTAGTCGAAGACCGTCTTCGACGGGTCGCTTGCCAGGTCGTGCGGCATGAAGGAGATCTCGACGACCGGATAGAGCCCGAGCGCGCGGACGTGGTCGTAGACCCGGTCCACTCCCCCGAAGTCGTGGACCGGGCCCCCGTCCACCTCGCGGTAGACGCCGAGGTCGTCGCAGAGGATCGCGTGCGCCCGCACATGGGTCACACCGAGCTCCTCGTGCGCGGCGCGCAGCGCCGCCGAGAGCTCCTCCCCGACCACGCTGCCTCCGGTGGTGTCGGTCGAGAGCGCGTGGGACAGGTGCTCGGACCCGATCATCGGCCGCCACGGCCGGTCCAGCTCACCGAGGTCCGAGCCGGTGTCGATCGAGACGGTCACCGACCCCGCCGTCGCGAGCGGCACCGCCGACACGGGCGCGGACAGCGGGCCCTCGACGTGCACGTCGGAGAGCGACGCGACGGCGTACCACCGCTCCACCCCCGGCGTCCCCGTCGTGTCGACGTACGGCGGGTGCGGGACCGCGAGCACGTCCCGGCCGGCGTGGTCGAGCTCCGACCACGGGCCGTTCGCGCTCTCGGCCACGTGGACCTGGTAGCCCACGGCGCCGTCGACCGGCTTCCAGTCGAGCGTCACCTGGGACCCGCCGGCGACTGCGACCGTGCCGTCGGGCGGATCGAGCTCTGGTGCGTTGCCGGCGAAGGAGACGCCGGTGCGCAGACCGATCCGGGAGTTCCAGTCAGCGCGTGCGTCGCTGTTGGCAGAGCTCATCGGGCGAACACCTCCTGCTTCATCAGCGGACGCAGGGAGGTCTCCAGGGCGCCCCGGGCGACGTAGCGCCGCATGTCGTCGTCGGCCAGCGCGTTGCCGAGCGCGGCCATCACCATCCCCTGGTCGAGGGACAGGTAGTGCTTCGAGACCTGGCCGCTGCGGACCGCGACGGCGTCGTAGAAGCCACCCCTGCCGTAGGCGTCGAAGTCGCGCTCGATCTTGGCCAGGTTGGCGCGCGCCGCCTTCGGCGCGTAGCGCAGCGCGAGGAACGACGCGTGCGGCGTCACCACCCCGTCGCCATACGACGTCGGCGCGGGCGAGCCCTCGCGACAACCCTCGAAGGGCTGGTCGACGGTCGTGCGCTCCTGGTCGGAGGTGTAGCCGGCACCGTCCAGGCCGAGCTGGTCGACGCCGTATTCGCGATACCCGCCGGCCGGGTTGTTGGAGGGCGAGAAGCCCCAGTAGCCGTAGGCCGCCTCATCCAGTCCGTGCTGGATCTGACCGCGCACGTAGCGCGGGTGGTTGACGCCCCACGACCGCGCGCCCCACCGCTCCTCGGGCACGAACAGCGGCACCATCAGCGCCTCGAACATGCTGCCGCCCCAGGTCGGCACGATGTTGGTGCCGCGATACGGCAGGGCACCCTCGAAGACGTCGATGCTCTCGCCGCCGGCGGAGTAGCTCTGCCACGAGCCGACCGGCTTGGTCTCCGTCCACGCCCAGTCGCAGGTGTCGTTGGGGAAGGTCCGGAACGTGCCGTAGTAGTGCTTGGCCGGGATCTGGCCGGACGCGATGCCGAGGTAGGACGCCATCCGCGGTTCGGTGTTGAACGCGCCGTAGTGGTGGCCGGTGTACCAGACGTCGGTGCCCATGTCGCAGTAGTCGCCGAGGACCGGCGCGGTCTCCTGCGGGTCCTCGTCCCAGAAGCCGCCGCGGATCTGGCCTCCCTGGCCTTCGGCCTCGTTGTAGTAGCAACCGAAGTCCATGCCGTCGCGGATCGCGTCGGCCCTCGGCTTCAGCTGCCGATCGGCGCGGGAGACCAGCAGCAGCGCGGTGGCGAGCCACCCGTTGTCGACGCTGGAGAGGAACGGCTTGATCGTGCTGCCGTCGGTCGGGAAGGTCCGGAGCTTCTCGCCGTTCGCCGGGCTGTACCAGTTGTAGAACATGCCGGACGCCTCGTGGCGCTCCAGGTCGGCGACCGTGCCGATGGTCCGCGCCATCCGGCGGTGCGCCTCACGCTTGTCGATCAGTCCGGTGTCGCGGGCGACGACCGTCGACCAGAGGTAGGCGCCGATGTTGGTGGGCGAGGTGTACGCCGCACGCGAGCCAGCGCTGAGATCGCCGCCGACGTTGTCGGCGGGCAGCCCGGTGCGGGGCACCACCATCGCCCGGACCGACCGCCATGTGTCCGCGGCGTACCTCTCCAGGGTGCGGTCACCACGGTCGTGGCCGCGTCGTTCGTTCTCGAGGTCGGCGCTCGCAACGGAGGCCGGAGCAAGCAGGACGGTCGCGAGAGCGGCGACCAGGACGGTGCGCACCGAGTTGCGCATGAGGATCTCCTGACGGGTTGGTTACTTCATGCCGGTCATGGCGACGCCCTGCATGATGTAGCGCTGCAGGAGCAGGAAGACGACGAGCACGGGGATGACGACGACGACCGAGCCGGCGAGCAGCAGGCCGTACTGGGTGGCGTTCTGGCCGACGGCGTACAGCGCGAGCGCGACGGGCAGGGTGAACTTGTCCTCCGAGGTGGCGACCACCAGCGGCCACAGGAAGTTGTTCCACGACGTGAGGAAGGTGAGCACGCCCAGCGTGGCGATCGCCGGCCCGCACAGCGGCATGATCACGCGGGCGAAGATCGTCAGCTCACCGGCGCCGTCGACGCGGGCGGCCTGGATCAGCTCGTCGGGCAGGCCGAGGATGTACTGCCGCATCAGGAACACCCCGAACGGCCCGGCCAGGAACGGCAGGATCATCCCGGGCAGCGTGTTGGTGAGGCCGAGGTTGGTGGTCAGCACGAAGAGCGGCACGAAGGTCACCACGCCGGGCACCATCAGCGTGCCGAGCACCAGCGCGAAGAGCACCCGCTTGCCGGGGAACTCCAGCTTGGCGAGGGCGTAGCCCAGCATCGAGCAGAAGACGACGTTGCCGAGCGTCACCGCGACGGCGACGATCGTGGAGTTCAAGAAGTACGTCGGGAAGTCGAGCCGGGTGAAGAGCTGGTCGTAGTTCTCCGTCGTCACGTCCTGCGGCCACCAGGTGGGCGGGATCGCGCGTACCTCGGCCTCGGGCTTGAACGACGACACCACCATCCAGATGAACGGGACGACGACCAGGAAGAGGCCGACCGCCATCACGACGTACAGCCAGCCGGGGGTGCGGATGCCGTCGGCACCACGCTTCTGCTTGGGGGCCTTCCAGTCCGCCGGCTCCTCCGGTACCGCGGTCGGGGTCGCGAGGGTTTGGGTCATGTCGATCAGTCCTTGGTCCGCAGCAGGCGGAACTGGAAGAAGGTGAGCAGCACGATCGCGAGGAAGAGCAGGTAGCTGGCGGCCGCGGCGTACCCGTAGTTGCCGTAGCCGAACTGGTCGAACGTGAAGAACGTGACCGACCGCGTCGAGTCGAGCGGCCCGCCCTTCGTCATCACGAACGCCTCCTCGAAGAACTGCAGGTAGCCGATGCCGGTGATGACGGCACCGAAGAGCAGCACCGGTCGCAGTGCCGGCAACGTGATGAACCGGAAGCGGCTCCAGCCGGACGCGCCGTCGACCTCGGCTGCCTCGACCTGCTCGCGCGGCACGGTCTGGAGCCCGGCCAGGAAGATGACCATCAGGGTCCCGAAGTTGCGCCATGCGGCCATCACCACCAACGACGGCAATGCGGTGGTCGTGGAGTCGAGCCAGGCCGGCCCGTCGATGCCGACCCAGCCGAGCGCGGCGTTCACCAGGCCGCCCTCGTCGCGCAGGATGTACTTCCAGACCACCGAGACCGCGACGATGCTGGTCACGACCGGGAGGTAGAAGCCGACGCGGAAGAAGCCGCGCGAGCGGCTCAGCCCGTTGAGCCCCACGGCGACCGCGAGCGCGAGCGCCATCGTGAGCGGCACGCCGAGCACCAGGTAGAGCAGGGTGTTGAGCGTGACCTTGCGGAAGAGCGGGTCCTGCACCAGGTCGACGTAGTTGTCGAGGCCGACGAACTGCACCGCGAACGGCGAGCGCAGGTCGGTGCTGCGCATGTCGGTGAAGCTCATCCCGAGGCTCGCGAGCACCGGACCCGCCGTGAACACCAGGAAGAGCACGACGAACGGCGAGGCGAGGATCCACCCGGCGACGGCCTGCCCCCGCCGATCCGGCGGTCGAGCCTGTCGAGACCCCCGCATCCGAGCGGGGCCCTGTGTCACGGCGCTCATGTCAGAGCCCGGTGCCGATCGACTGCGCGTCGGACTGCATCTGCTTGACCGCGTCCTCACCGGACAGGTCGCCCCGCGCGGCCTGCTCGACGAGACCGTCGATGGAGGCCGCGACCTGTTCCCAGGTGGGTACGGCGGGGGGCGACTGCGCGTCGCTGAGCTGCTCGCCGAACACCTTCAGCTGCGGGTCGGTCGACAGCTCGCCGGTCTCCCACGCGGCCTGCACGGCCGGCAGGTCGCCGACCTCGTCGTAGAAGTCCTGCTGGACCTCGGGCTCGGACAGCCACTGCACGAGCTTCCAGGCACCGTCGGGGTTGTCGGAGTCCTGGAAGACGGCCAGGTCACCGCCGCCCACGAACGACGTACCCATGCCCTCGTCCTTGCCGGGCAGAGGTGCGACGGCGTACTCGCTCTCGTCGAGCCCCGCGTCCTCGACCAGGCCGGTGTGCCACGGCCCGGAGATGAAGGAGCCGAACGTCCCCTCGGCGAAGCCGCTCTCCAGCTCGCCCGGGTCGAGCGTGCGGGTGAGCGAGAGCCCGTCGTCGAAGTACGACGTGTAGTAGTCGAGCGCCTCGGCCATCTCGGGCGAGTCGATCGTGTACTCGGTGCCCTCCTCGTTGGTGAGGGTCGCGCCGTCGGTCCAGGCGAACGGGAGATAGCTCTGCCAGGAGCCGGTCTGGCCGGGCTGCAGGTTGAGCCCGTACTTCGCGCCGCCCTTGGACTCCAGGTCCTTCGCGAACTGCTTGAGGTCGTCCCAGTTCGTCGGCGCTTCGTCCCAGCCGGCCTTCGTGGCCAGATCCGTGCGGTAGAAGAGGACCCGGGTCTCGACGTACCAGGGCACGCCGTACGACGTGCCGCCGACCTCGGTGGACTGCCAGGCACCCGGGAAGTAGTCCGTCTCCTCGACGAGGCCCTCCGGGGTAGGCATCAGGCCACCCGCCTCGGCGAACTCGCCCATCCAGGTGGTGCCGATCAGGCTCACGTCGGGGCCCTCGCCGGCCGCGATCGCAGTGGAGATCTTGTCGTGCGCGGACTCCCACGGGACCGCGGTGACCTTCACCGTCGCGTCGGGGTTGGCGTCCTCGAAGTCTTCGACGAAGTCACCGAGCTTCTCGCCCTCGGTGCCCATGGCCCAGACCTCGATGGTGCCCTCGGCCTTGCCGTCGGAGATCGCGGTGCTCTGCTCCTCGCCTTCTGCTCCGGTGTCGTCGCTGCGTCCGCAGGCGGTGAACGCGAGGCTGGCTGCGGCCGCGAGGCCGACCAGACTGATGGTGGTGCGGTTCATGCGTGTTCCTTCCCGAGTGTGGTGCTGGTGCGGATCACGAGCTGCGTGGGCAGGACCTCGTGTCGTGGTGTGCTGCGGGTCCCGACGATCAGCTCGTCGAGCAGGCGTGCGGCGGTCGAGCCGAGGGCGCGCATCGGCTGGCGCACGGTGGTCAGGCCGGCGTACCGCGCGGCCATCACGTCGTCCCAGCCGGTGACCTTGACCCGGCCCGGGATGTCGACGCCGGCGGCGCGCAGCCGGCCGAGCATGCCGAGCGCGAGCTCGTCGTTGGCACAGACGAAGGCGTCGGGCAGCGCGCGGGTGAGGTAGTCGCCGACGAGGTGCGCGCCGGCGGTCTCGTCGAGGTCGTCGACGTGGTGGAGCTCGACGTCGTGAGATACCTCCTGGACCCCGGCGAAGCGCTCGGCCACGTCAGGGGAGGTCGAAGGGTCCCCGACGAAGACCAGGCGGTGGGCGCCGAGGTCCAGGAGGTGCTGGGTGAGCGCCTGCGCGCTGATGCGGTTCTCCGCGTTGACTGCGTCCACGCCGCCGACGGGCGGGCGGGCGACGAGAACGACGTTGGCGCCACGGGCCGCGAGTCGCTCGACGCTCTCGTCGGAGACGGTGCGGCCGAGGATCACCAGCCCGTCACAGCGCTCGGCCATCGCCTGGACGGCTGCGTCCGCGTCGTCGCGGCCGCGGGTCGAGAGGATCAGCACGGACCGGCCGAGCTCGGCGGCGACCGACTCGTAGCCGAGCACGACCTCGGCGTAGTAGGGGCCGGACAGGTCCGGGAAGACGATGCCGTTGGCGGCGTGCCGGCGCTCGGCGAGCTGGCGGCCGAGCTGGCTGGGCACGAACTCGAGAGCGGCCGCAGCGGCACGGACCTTGTCCCGGGTCGCCGGTCGCACGGCCTCGGAGTCACGCATCACCCGAGAGACCGTGGCGATGGAGACGCCGGCCTCCCGCGCGACGTCGCGGATCGTTGCCCTCATCCGCGCCACCTCCCGAGTTGGTGATGAAACCGGTTACACGCAGTCTTTACCCGGGTGTAACCGCGATCACACCTCCGGGTTCCAGGCTTTACTTCCGGGGTGTCGTGGCGGGGTAGTCCCTGACGTCATGGCGCTCGCTGGGCGAGAAAGGGAGCCACATCGGCAGGCGCTACCCCGACGATGGAGTGCATGAGCAGCCTCAGCGAGACCCGCGCGACGTACGAGCTCGCGGCCACCGCGTTCCTCGACCTGGCGGCGCAGGTGCCGCTCGAGAGGTACGCCGAGCCCGGCCTCGGCAACTGGGACCTCCGTGCACTGATCGGGCACACCGGCCGCTCGTTCGTCACGGTGGCGACGTATCTGGCCACCCGGGCCGACGCGGTCGAGACCGAGGACGCTGCCGACTACTTCGCGGTGGTGAACCGGCTGGCCCACGGCACCACCCGCGACGCCATCCACCAGCGCGGCATCGAGGCGGGGGTGGCCCTCGGCGAGGACCCGCTCGCCAGCCTGCGCCGGTCGCGCGAGGAGGCCGACCTCGCGCTCGGGATGCTCGACGGCGTGGACGTCGTGGTGACGACCGCAGGCGGGGGCATGCGCGTGAGCGACTACCTGCCGACTCGCACCTTCGAGCTGACCGTGCACTGCCTCGACATCGCCCGCGCCACCGGCCTGGACTTCACCCCGCCCACCGAAGCCCTCGCCGACACGCTCGCCCTGGCCAGCGCCAGCGCGCTGCGACAGGGGCTCGGCACCGATGTACTCCTGGCCCTCACCGGCCGCCAGCCGCTGCCGCAGGGCGCATCGGTCGTCCCCTGACCGCGAGTCAGAGGAGCGAGCTGGCGTCCCCTGGGACGTCGACGGCGTGCTCCTGGAGGCGCGCGAGCGGCACGATCTCGAGGGTGCGCGCGTTGGTCGATGCGAGTACGACGGGCGGGGCGAGCCCGTCCTCGTAGGCTTCCAGCCACCGGGAGGCGACCACGCACCAGCGGTCGCCGGGGGCCAGGCCGAGGAAGCCGTACTCCGGCCGGGGCGTCGAGAGGTCGTTGCCGACCGTGCGCTGGTGGCGGAGGAAGTCCTCGGTCACCACGGCGCAGATCGAGTGCAGCCCCACGTCCTCGGGACCGCACGAGCAGTAGCCGTCGCGGTAGAACCCGGTCATGGGTTCGGTGCCGCACGGCTCGAGCTCGCCACCGAGGACGTTGCGCTCTGCCATCGTCGAGACAGCTCAGTCGGCCAGCGACCAGACGCCGGGCTGACCCTTGGTCATCACGCCCTCGGCGACCAGCGCTTGGCGGGCCCGCCGAGCGGCGTACCGCCAGCGCAGCTCACCCTCGGGGGTCTTGTCGTGGTCGGCCGTCGTGAGACGCTCACCCAACGCGGCCTCCAGCGCGACGAACAGGTCCTCCTGCTCGAGGTTGCCGCCGTGCTCGCGGAGCACCTCGAGGATGTCGGCCTTGAGGGCGTCGGGCGGGGTCCACTTGCGCGGGACCACGCGGGCGGGTGCCGACGGCGGGGCCACCTTGCGCCGAGTCACGGGCGAGGCCCGGGGCGTCGAGACCCGGGCGGCAGGCGGCGGTGGAGGTGCCGGCGGGTTGCCGTGGATGCACGTGCTCCAAGGAAGGTCACACAGGTCGCAGTAGTCCGGCTCGCTCATCGCTGCCAACACTAACGCGCGTGCACGACGAACGGCGCGGTGACCACGGCGCCGTCCGCCAGCCGCACCTGCGCCCACACCCGGTAGGCGCCGGGCGCGTCGAAGCGAACGTGCAGGTCGAGCTCCGGCCCGAACTCGGTCCCCGGCAGCGCCGGCACCGGTCGGCCGCGGGAGTCGAACGTCTCCGCGTGCCGGTGCTGGAAGTCCAGGTCCTGCAGGTCGCTGCCGTCCGCGCGCATCACCACGACGTGCCCGGCGGCGCCCAGGTAGGGCCGCAGGTCGTCGGGGACGCCGAGCGTGAAGTCGCTGGTGTCGCCGACGTGGGCCTCGCCGTCGAGGGTGATGCGTACGCCGTCGACAGTCGCACTCCGCACCTCACTTGGAACGTCGCCCTCGGCTAGGGCCTCGACGGATGGCGGGTCACCGGCAACCGTCAGCTCAGTGGCGTCCAGCACGTCGGCCATCTGGCCCTGCTGGCGCATCTCGGCGTGCAGCGCGTAGGTCCCCGCGGTCGGGAAGGTCGCCTCGACCTCGAACACACCCTCCTCGCCGGTGGGCTCGGGGTGCAGGTGCGCGAAGGTGCCGAGGTCGGCGCGGGTCACGATCAGGTGCATCCACACCTGGTGGGTGCGGACCAGGTCGCCGACCGGCTCACCGGACTCGGCATCGCGCACCGAGATCGTGATCGTGGCGGGCTCGCCGGGTCGTACGCCGGCGGGCACGTCGTACGCCACCGAGAGGCCGGCGTCGTGCGCGCTCATCGGCGGGACGTCGGTCTCCTCCATGACGCTCATCTGCGGCCGCATCGGCATGCCCATGCCCTGCTGGAAGGCGAGCACGCCGTTCATGCCGCGCTCAGCCTGGTCGGTCCGGCTGAGCCCGGTGAACCCGACCCCGATGGCGATCGCGAGCACCGCGATCCCGGCCAGGTAGGCACTGTCGGCGATGCGGCCGCGAGAGGGCTTGCGCAGCCGCAGCGCGTTGGTGACGACGCTGACCGAGCTCATCGCCATCGCGGCGCCGGCGAGCACCGGGTCGAGCAGCAGCCCGTCCCACCAGTAGAGGGCGCCGGCCGCGACCGGGATCAGCAGCACGTTGTAGGCGAACGCCCAGGCCAGACCCTGCTTGATCGTCGTGACCGTACGTCGCGACAGCTCGATCGCGGAGACGACGCCGTGCAGGTCGCCCCCGACGAGCGTGATGTCGGAGGCAGCGACGGCAACGTCCGCGCCGGTGCCGATCGCGATGCCGAGGTCGGCGCGAGCCAGCGCGGGTGCGTCGTTGACGCCGTCGCCGACCATGGCGACGACCTGGCCGGCGGCCTGGAGCTCAGCGACCCGGGCCGCCTTGTCGGCGGGCCGTACGTCGGCCAGCACGTGGTCGATGCCCACCTCGGCCGCGACCGCGCGCGCGGTCGCCTCGTGGTCACCGGTGACCATCCAGACCTCGAGCCCGAGCTCCTTCAGCGCCGCAACCGCGGCTGCCGAGGTGGGCTTCACGGTGTCGGCGACGTCGATGCGGCCGGCGTACGCGCCGTCGACGGCCACCAGGATTCCGCCGCCGTCGGCCGTGACTCCGTGGGTCGCCAGGTGCGCGACGTTGCCGGCGACGACCGTGCGACCGCCGACGATCGCGACCACGCCGTGGCCCGGCACGGAGTCGAAGCTGTCGACGGCCGGGAGGTTCAGGCCTCGCTCACGGGCGCCGCGGACGACGGCCTCGCCGACCGGATGCTCGCTGCCGACCTCCGCCGCGGCGACCAGGGCCAGCAGCTCGTCGGCATCCCAGCCGCCGGAGGTGGCGACCTCGCGGACGTCGGGGCGGCCCCGGGTGACAGTGCCCGTCTTGTCGAGCACGACGGCGGTGAGCCGCCGCGCGGTCTCGAGGGCCTGGCCGTCACCGATGAGGATGCCCAGCTCGGCGGCCCGTCCGGTGCCGACCATCACCGCGGTCGGCGTGGCCAGCCCCAGCGCGCACGGGCAGGCGATGATCAGCACCGCGACCGTCGTACCGATCGCGAGGGTGAGGCGCTCGCCCTCCGGGCCGAACGCCAGCCAGCTCAGGAAGGTCACCAGTGCGACCACCAGCACGGCCGGCACGAACCAGGCGGACACCCGGTCGGCGAGCCGCTGCATCGGCGGCGCGGAGGCCTGGGCGTCCTCGACCAGGCGGACGATCTGGGCGAGCGTGCTGTCGGCCCCGACCGCGGTGGTGCGGACGACGAGGGTGCCGGTCGTGTTGACCGTGGCGCCGATGACCGTCGCACCGACGGCCTTGTCGACCGGCACGCTCTCGCCGGTCAACATCGACTCGTCGACGGCCGACCGGCCGTCGGTGACGACGCCGTCGACCGGCAGCTTCTCCCCCGGGCGCACCCGCACGAGGTCCCCGACGGCGACGTCGGCGAGAGGTACGTCGACCTCCGTCTCGCCTCGGAGCACCCGCGCTGTCGCCGGGGCCAGGTCGACCAGCGCGCGGAGCGAGGAGGCCGTGCGCTTCTTGGCCTTCAGCTCCAGCCAGCGCCCCATCAGGATCAGCGCGACCACGATCAGCGCGCTCTCGAAGTAGAGGTGCAGCGGCAGCCCCCAGCGCTCGGCGAGGCCGGGCCAGAGCACCACGAACGCGCCGTACCCGTACGCCACGCCGGTGCCGAGCGCGACCAGCGTGTCCATGCTGGTGGTGCGGTGCCGGAGGTTGACCCAGGCCTGGCGGTAGATGTCCTGCCCGGCCCAGAACTGCACGACGGTCGCCACGACGAGCACCAACGGCATCAGCCAGTCCATGGTGTCGATGTAGAGCGGGATGTACATCAACGCCATCAGTGCAAGGCCGGTCACCAGAGCGACCTGCCAGCGGCGGCGGAGCTTCCCGATCTCGGCATCGCGCCGGGCATCCAACGTTGCGATCGGGTCGGCGACCGGGTCGCTCGGCTCCTCGGTCCGCGTCGGACGGCGCAGCGTCCCGGCGTACCCGGCCTTCTCGACCGCGGCGGTCAGCGCCTCGGCGTCCACCGCCCGGGCGTCGTACGTCACGGCGGCGGTCTCGGTCGCGAGGTTCACCGAGGCGTCGACCACGCCGTCGACGCGGGTCAGCGCCTTGGCGACGCGGTTGACGCAGGACGCGCAGGTCATCCCTTCGATGTCGAGGGTCGACTCGGTCAGCGTCCCGGTGGTGCTCATGCGATTGACCGTAACATACCCCCAGGGGGTACCCAACGCGAAGTATCTCAGCGGGTCTGAGGTACCCGGGCGACACCCGGGCACGCGCAACCTAGGGAGTTCCTCCGATGTGGGCAGATGCCTCAGGCGAGCACCTTGGGGTCACCGACAACGACCCACCAAGGAGTGACCACGATGATCGCCTCGATCTCGATCGCAGATCCCACTGCCGCCCTCATGCTCGCCGAGCTCGAGGTCGACAGCTACGGCAGCGTGCGCACCCGCCGCGGCAACCTGCGCCGCCGGCAGCGCCGCTTCCAGCAGCACGCTCGGCTGCGCAAGCTGCTCGCCTGAAGCCAGACAGGAGAGCCGCTACCAGCGCCCGTGGACCGCAGCCCGGAAGTGCTCGTCGTAGATCCGGCGTACGCCGTCGAGCAGCGCCTCGGGCAACGGGTCCGCGTCGCCGGCGGCCGCGTTGGCGCGGGCCTGGCCGGCGTTGCGCGCACCCGGGATCACCGTCGTGACGCCGGGCTGCTGCCACGCCCACGCGAGGGCGACCTCAGCCGGGCTCAGCCCGGTCGGGCCGACCTCGTCGATGAGCGCCGAGAACTCCCGCGCCGACCGCACCCCGGTCTCGAAGTCCACGCCCGCGAACGTCTCCCCCACGTCGAAGGCGCTGCCGTCGCGGTTGTAGGTGCGGTGGTCGTCAGCGGCGAAGGTCGTGCTCTCGTCGTACTTGCCCGACAGCAGCCCGGACGCCAGTGGGACCCGGGCGATGATCGCGACACCGGCCTCCTGGGCCGCCGGCAGCACCGCGTCGAGCGGCTTGAGCCGGAACGCGTTGAGGATGATCTGGATCGACGCGACGTGCGGTCGAGCGATCGCGGAGAGGGCCTGGTCGCAGGTCTCGACGCTGAGGCCGTACGCCGCGATCGCGCCCTCGTCGACCAGCGTGTCCAGGGCGTCGTACGTCGCGTCCGCGTCGACGGTCGCGCTAGGTGGGCAGTGCAGCTGCACCAGGTCGAGGGTGTCGACGCCGAGGTTGCGGCGGGACCGATCGGTCCAGGCCCGGAAGTTGTCGAGGGAGTAGTTCTCGGGCACCTGGTCCATCCGGCGACCCATCTTGGTGGCGACCGTGATGCCCTCGTGCGTCTCGAGGAACTTGCCGATGACCTGCTCGCTGCGCCCGTCGCCGTACACGTCGGCGGTGTCGAAGAAGGTCACCCCGGCCTCGACCGACGCCTCGAGCACCGCGAGCGCGTCGCCCTCGGTGACGTCTCCCCAGTCCGCGCCGAGCTGCCAGGTGCCCAGACCGACGACCGAGATCTGGCGGGCCGTCCTACCGAGGGTTCGCTGCTCCATGCAGCGAGTCTGTCAGGTCAGTCGGCCCGCACCAGGAGGAGGACCCGGGCATCGCGCGCGACCTGCTGGTGCTGGGCCTGACGGAGCCGGGCGAGCCGGTGCTGCTTCTCCGCGGGCGTGAGTGAGCGCCAGTCACGCCGTCGATCGAGGGTTCGTTGCATGCCATGCAGGAGCGGGTCCCGTCGATCCAGATACCTCGATGACCACCGGACGGGGCTCGCGGCGCTATGCCACGATGTGCCCCTGCGCGCACTGCTGATCGGGCTGCTCACGCTTGCCCTCATCCCCGTCCTCGCCGGTCCGACTGCCTCCGCGCAACCCGCCGACGACTGGCACGGGTCGCGTCAGGCGAAGCCGTCGGCGTACGCGTGGCTGGACGACGGCACCCCCGATGTCGACTACGAGCTCATCGTGGTCCGCGGCCTCACGGTCGGCCAGGTCCGTCCGCCTCGGCACCATCAAGCGGAGCACCGGCCCGTAGAGAAGGCGACCGCTCTACTCAGTCCTTGCGACAGACGAACCCGAACACCGTGATCGCTGAGAACGCCCAGCCCGCTTCGGCTGCGGCCGCCTGGCTGCGCAGTGCCTCGTCCGCCTGGGCCTGCGTCAGGGTCCCGTCGGAGACGGCCTGCTCGGCGGCCAGCCGCGACATGTGCGAGCCCATCAGCACGTCCTGCGGGAAGACGAGGGCCGACGAGCCGACGTCGGGATCGACGTGCAGGCCGGCCG
Source organism: Nocardioides endophyticus (assembly GCF_039543845.1). NCBI lineage: Bacteria > Bacillati > Actinomycetota > Actinomycetes > Propionibacteriales > Nocardioidaceae > Nocardioides > Nocardioides endophyticus. The sequence continues at coordinate 119,802 of NZ_BAABKN010000014.1, forward strand.
TCATCGCCTGCCGCGGCAGGTGTCGCGCGGCCATCGGGTTGGCGATCTGGGACATGAACGCGTCCAGCATCGCGCGGCCCACAGCCGGATCGATGTCGGACTCGACCCGCGAGGCGTGGTCGGAGTCGAGCAGCAGCGCGCGACCGCCGGGCCGCAGCACCCGCGCGATCTCCACGACCGCGGCCTGAGCGTCGGGGACATGCTGGAGCACCCGCTCGCACCAGACGACGTCGACGCTCGCGTCGGGCAGCGGCAGCTCGGTCGCCAGCCCCTGGCAGAACTCGACCTCGACCCCGTGGCTCGCACAGCGCTCCTCGGCCACTTTGCGGAGCATCCCGTTGGGCTCGATGCCGAGCACCCGGGCGTCCGGCCCGGCGAGCCGGGCCAGTCGGCGGGTCATCGTCCCGGTGCCACTCCCGATGTCGACGCAGGTGTCGCCCCGCCGTACGTCCCCGGCCGCGAGCGCCCACGCCCGCAGTCGCTCGATCGACGGGGCCGCGTCCTGGGCGTCGAGCACGCTCACCATCGCGTGCACCGCGCCCTCGTCCACGGTCTCCGGCCGGAAGGCCGTGCCGAGCGTGAACGACGTGCCGCTGATCTCACTCATGCTCATGCCCCAGGTTGGCACAATCGGCGCCATGTCGTACGACGAGGCGCTGGCCGATCAGCTGCGCGAGATCGCATCGGGGGTGGCCGGCATCAGCGAGCGGAAGATGTTCGGCGGACTGGCCTTCCTCGTGCACGGCAACATGGCGGTCGCGGCCAGCGGCGAGGGCGGCCTACTCCTCCGCTGCCCACCCGAGCGCACCGACGAGCTCCTGGCTGAGCCGCACACCGACGAGTTCGTGATGCGCGAGCGCTCGATGACCGGCTGGCTCCGCGTCGACCCACCCGGACTGGCGACGTACGACGCCGTCGAGCGCTGGGCGACGATCGGACTCAGCTATGCCGGGACGCTGCCGCCGAAGTAGCGCACCCGACGCAGGTCGTCGCAGTCGGCCGCACCTCGAGCCGCCCCTCCGGGATCGGCTGCCCGCAGACGACACAGACCCCGTACCTGCCGCTCTCGAGCCGCTCGAGAGCGGCAGCCACGGCGCGAAGCTGCTCCTCGGCCTGCTGCACCAGGGCTCCCACCTGCGACCGCTCGAAGGCGATCGTCGCGCCCTCAGGGTCGTGCTCGTCGTCGGCGTTGCTGTCCTTCGACGCCTCGACGAAGCCGCGGTAGTCGCCGCGCAGGTCGGCAAGCCGCCGCGTCGTACGCCGCCGCTCCACCGCCAGGAGCTCGCGTGCGTTCATCGGCGCCGCAGCAAGGTGAGCACCTCGTAGTGGCCGGTGTTCGGGAACATGTCCAGCAGCTGCCCGCGCACCGGCCGCAGCGACGGCATCGCGGCGAGGTCCTTGGCCAGCGTGACGGCGTTGCAGCTGGAGTAGAGGACGTGCCCGACACCCGAGGACTCCAGCCAGCCGCTCAGCTGCGGCCCGATCCCGCGGCGGGGCGGGTTGACCACCACGAGGTCGGGCGGTGCGGTCGAGCCCAGGGCGTACGCCGTCGCGTCGCCGACCTCGAAGCGCACGTCCGCGAGCCCGGCCTCGGCCGCGGTCTGCGAGGCGCTCGCGACCGCCTCCCGACTGATCTCGATGCCGGTCACCGCGACACCCGACCGCGCCAGGGCCAGCGCGAAGCCCCCGACACCGCAGTAGAGGTCCCACACGGAGGTCGGCGCGAGGTCGGCGGTCCAGGCGCGGGCGCGCTCGTACAGCTCCGTCGCCATCGCGGTGTTGGTCTGGAAGAAGCTCTGCGGCCGCAGGTACAGGTCCGGGCCGGCGACCCGCATCCGCAGCGTCTCCTGCTCGGTCAGCACGATCTCACGCTCGCCCTCGAGCACCGCCTTGTGCTCGGGCTGGAGGTTCACCGAGGCGACGACCAGCGCAGGCAGCGCCTCCCGCAAGGCCGGCAAGTGCTTGCGGATCCGCGACACCGGCTCCTGCGAGCGCAGCACGAACCGCACCATCAGCTCCCCATCGGGCGACTCCGTCACGAGGAGGTGCTTCAGCTCACCAAGGCGGGCCGGCACGTCGTACGGCGTGAGCGCGGCCGTGCGCACGAACTCCGCGAGCACCGGCAGCGCTGCCTGGATGCCGGCGGTGTGCAGCGGGCAGTCGCGCAGGTCCACCCCGCCACCAGCAGGGTTGAGGATGCCGAGCGTCGGGTCGTCCACCGAACCGCTGACGACCATCTTCGCCTTGTTGCGGAAGCCCAGCTGGGCGCTCGCCACCGGCCGCTCCCACGCGAGGTCGGGGTCGAGCAGCTCCGCGACCTGGCGCTGCTTGTCGGCCAACTGCGCGTCGTACGGCAGCCCGAGCCAACTGCAGGACCGGCAACGGCCGGCGTCGAAGTGGTGGCAGAGCTGGTCAACGGCGAGAGACATGGCCCGCTCAGGCTACGGGCGCGAGCCGAATCACACTCGATCTGAACTGGTTGACGGAATCAACCGACGCGGGCCGCGGTTGCCGCTGTTACGCCGACTTCCGCGCTCCAGCCGTTAGGAACCGATGACCTCCCCCGCCAAGCGCCGCACCGACTACCGCCTCACCTTCCTGGTGCTGTGCGTGGGAGTCGCGTCGTTCTCGCTCCTCCAGTCGATGGTCAACCCCGTGCTGCCGACGATTCAGGCCGCTCTCGACACCGACCAGGCGACGGTCACCTGGGTGCTGACGGCGTACCTGGTGTCCGCCTCGATCTTCACGCCGATCATCGGCCGCGTCGGCGACAAGGTCGGCAAGGAGCGGATGCTCGTCGTCGCGCTCGGCGCGCTGGCCGTCGGCTCGCTGCTGGCGGCCGTCGCCGGCAGCATCGGCGTGCTCATCGCCGCCCGGGTGATCCAGGGCATCGGTGGCGGCGTGCTGCCGCTGACCTTCGGCATCGTCCGCGACGAGTTCCCTCGCGAGAAGGTCGCCTCGGCGATCGGCACGTCGGCCGCGCTGCTCGCCGTCGGTGGCGGCGTCGGCCTGGTGATCGCTGGACCGCTGGTCGAGGCGCTGAGCTACCACTGGCTGTTCTGGATCCCGATGGCGATGACCGTGGTCGCCGCCATCGCCGCCTTCGTGTGGGTCCCCGAGTCCCCCGAGCGAACGCCCGGCAAGATCAACGTCGGCACCGCCTTCCTGATGTCGGCATGGCTGGTCGCGCTGCTGGTCGGCGTCAGCCAGGGCCACCACTGGGGCTGGGGCTCGGCGAAGGTGGTCGGCCTCTTCGTCACCGCTGCGATCCTGCTGCCCGTGTGGGTGCTCGCCGAGACCCGCAGCAAGGAGCCGCTCGTCGACATGAAGATGATGCGGATCCCGACCGTGTGGACCGTCAACCTGGTCGCGCTCCTCTTCGGCATGGGCATGTACTCGATGTTCGCGTTCGTCCCGCAGTTCCTGCAGACGCCTGAGGTCGCCGGCTACGGGTTCGGCCTCAGCGTCACCGAGTCCGGCCTGATGCTGCTTCCGCAGACGATCGCCAGCTTCATCGGCGGCGTCGCCGCCGGCCGGTTCGCGACCCGCTTCGGCTCGAAGAACCTGCTCGTCGTCGGCGCAGCGCTCACCGCCATCGGCACCTTCGGGATGGCCTTCACCCACGACGAGATCTGGATGGTCCTCGTCGAGACCACCATCCTCGGCCTGGCCTTCGGCCTTGCGTTCGCCGCGATGTCCAACCTCGTCGTCGCCGCGGTCCCGCAGAGCCAGACCGGTGTCGCGAGCGGCATGAACACCAACATCCGCACGGTCGGCGGCGCGATCGGCTCGGCCGTCCTCGGCACCGTCGTCACCAGCAACCTGCAGCCGATCGGCGTGCCGACCGAGGCCGGCTACACCCATGGCTTCCTGCTGCTCGCGATCACGTCGACGGCCGCTGCGGTCGTGGCCGTGATGGTGCCGGTCGTCAAGGCCAAGACGCACGTCGTGCCCGGCCCCCAGGCCGAGTGGGAGGCCGAGCACGACGTGGCGACTAGCGCTTCAGCGTCGCAGCCGTGATCAGGTCGCGGAGCTTGCCGAGCCGGTCCTGAGCGACGGCCGCCTTCCGGGCCGCTGCCGTCGGTGACGTCGCCTCCGGCGGCGGCACTGGCTCGCACTGCACGTCGGAGCGGTTGCCACGCACCCGCGTCGGCAGCGCGCCGGTGAGCAGGTAGTCAGCGATCCGATCGTCGGTGCAGGCCACCCCCGACAGCGATCCCGCGTGCGTCGTACCGCCCACGCCTTCGATCAGCACCGAGCGCGGGAACCGCTTGCGGACCTCCAGCGCGCCGGCGTACGGCGTCGCGGAGTCCTCGGTCTCGGAGATCAGCAGCACCGGCGGAGCGTGCTTGCCCTTCATGTCGACCGGCCGGCCGGACGGAGCCGCCCAGTCGAGGCACGGCGTGTTGTACCAGGTGTTGTTCCAGGCGAGGAACGGTGCGTAGCGATGGATCCGCCAGGCGTCCTTCTCCCACGTCTTCCACTTCGAGGGCCAGGCCGCGTCGGTGCACTGGACCGCGAGGTAGTTGGCGAAGGTGTTGTCGGAGCCGGGTCCGGTCGGGTCGCCGTAGTAGTCCTTGGCCGGATCGAGATCCCCGCCCGCCGCAGCGATCAGCACATGCGCGACGGCGTCCCAGTCGTAGACGTAGTAGGCCGCACCCACGAAGACGTCGTTCCAGTCCGCCGCCCCGAAGTCCGGCTCCGGCGCGTCGGTCAGCTGGTCGAGCACGTCGTAGTAGATGTCGCGGACGGCGTCACCGTCGGTGCCGAGCCCGTACGCCGCGTCGTTGTCCGCAATCCAGTCGAAGAACGTGTTGATGTTCTTGTCGAACTGCTTCTCCTGCTCGAGGTTGGCGTCGTACCAGACGTCGGTCGGGTTGACGACGCCGTCGAGCACGAACCGGCGCACCCGCTCGGGGTACTTCGTCGCGTAGACCTGCGCGAGGTAGGTGCCGTACGAGAAGCCGTAGAAGTTGATCTTGGACGCACCGAGCGCCTTGCGGATGGTGTCCATGTCCTGCACCCAGTCGACCGTGCGGGTGTGGCGCAGGAGCTTCCCTCCGGCGGCCGCGCAGTCGTCGGCGTACGCCGAGGCCTTGCTCCACCAGTACTCACGAATCCCGCGGTGGTCCGGTACGTACGCCGGACGGCCGGCCGCGAAGTAGTCGGGGTCGCAGCTGAGCGACGGCACGCTGCGGCCGACGCCGCGCGGGTCGAACCCGATCCAGTCGTACGGGTCGCCGCCGCCCTTGGGGACGGCTGCGCCGAGGCGGGAGAGGCCGAGGCCGGAGCCACCGGGCCCACCCGGGTTGACCAGCATCGGTCCCTGGGCGGCCGCGTCGGGGGTCTTGTGCGCGATCTTCGAGACCGCGAGCTGGATCTTCTCGCCGCGCGGCTTGCCGTAGTCGAGCGGCACGGTGAGCATCCCGCAGGTCGCGCCCGCGTTGCGCAGGCTGGCCGTCGGGCACTCGCCCCACGTGATCGGCGGCGGCGTGTAGCCGGGCGAACCGTGGTGGTTGCCGTGGTGGGGCCGCTGCTGGTGGTGCTGCGGAGCCGCGGTCGCGACTCCGGTGGCTGCGAGTCCGAGCCCGAGGGTGATGGCTGCGGCCGCACTGATCAGCTTCCTCATACGAGGATTCCTTCCCGAAGAGTGGACCGGGACCCGACGCGTTCGGCGTCGAGCCCCGGCGTGGAACATGTGAGCTGGACGGTCAGTTGACGCGGACCGTCATGATCCCCTTCTTGTCGTTCGTCGAGAGCACCCGGATCTTCGTCCCGGTGCCACCGACGATCACGCTGCCGAGGGGGTTGTCCTCGTCGTAGTAGGCGTAGGGGTCGGTGTCGTCGAACACCTTCTGCGCCGCTTGCGACTTCTGGACGAGCGTGGTGCGCTGGGTCCCACCTGCGGTCGCCAGCTCCCGGTGCAGGCTGAGCGCCGGCGTCTTCTCGAGGCCGAACGTCGAGTCGTACGCCTGGATCCGGTTGCGTGCGATGGTCCCGTCACTCCACGACAGCGCCGTGGCGTGGGCGTCGACCGGCAGGGCCTCGCCGCCACCCGGGTGCTGGCTGGTGTTGTTGTCGGAGTAGAGCGAGTTGGCGTACCAGACGAGCAGGCCGTTCTGGTAGGGGAAGTGCTCGACCTTGTCCGGCGACGTGGCGAGCCAGCCGAAGTTGTACGGGCCCTTCTTGAGCGTGCTGTCGTAGCCGGCGTACTGCCGGTTCTCCGCGAGGTAGTAATGCTCGTACGGCACGGTGTAGCTGCCGTTGTCGACCACGATGAACTTGTCCGTGGCCCAGCTGGGTGCGCCGTCCTCGACCCCGGTGGTCAGCGCCGTGCCGACAGCGATGTCGTCGACCTTGAACCCGGCGAAGTGCTCGGCGGCGTCGTTGAACATCCGGAAGCGGACCTTGGCGCTCTTGCCGGCGTACGCCGACAGGTCGGCGATCAGGTCCACCCAGGCGTCAGCACTGGAGCCCGTGATGCCCTCCCCGTCGTTCTGGTTGTTGGGGTCAGTGTTCGTGGACTTGTTGGTGTGCACCGGGGTGAAGGTCGTGCCGCCGTCGGTCGAGATCTCGGCGTACGCGTAGTCCCAGTTCGTCTCGATGTCGTAGTTGACCTTCGCCGTGAGCTGCCCGCCCGCGGGGACGGTGAAGCTCGGGCTGGTCACGGTCGCGGTGCGGCTGTCGCCCTGCCCGGAGTAGAAGTACTTCGAACCGGAGGCGGCGCCGCCGATGTCGATCTTCTCCTGGCCCGGTGGCAGGTTCACCAGCAGGGCCTGGGCGTTCTTGGTCGCGTGGTACGACGGACCCATCTTCACCTCGGCACGTCGACCGGCCCCCACCTGGGCGTAGTCGAGCCATCCCAGGAACAGCTTCTCGGTGGCACCCATGTGGTTCGGCGTGGTGCCGATGGCGTTGCCCGGGTCGCTCATCCACGAGCCGGAGCTCATCAGGTTCCAGAAGCCGGTGCCGTTCTCGCCGCCGTTGGTGTCGTAGTAGTCCGGAAGGCCGAGGTCGTGGCCGAACTCGTGCGCGAACACGCCGAGGCCGCCGTTCTCCGGCTCCGTCGTGTAGTCGCGGATCCAGATACCGGTGTTGGCGATCTGGATGCCGCCCTTCTGGGCGCCGCCGACCGGGCCGGTCTTGCCGTTGGGGTTGACCGACCAGCGGTGCGACCAGATGGCCGACTCCGGAGCGCCGGCCTCTTCGCCCTCGCCGGCGTGGATCGCCTGGAAGTGGTCGATGTAGCCGTCAGGCTCGTTGAAGTCGCCGTCACCGTCGTAGTCGAACCGGTCCCAGATGTCGAACGAGGCGAGGTACGCCTTGATCTCTGCGTCGCTCTTGCCGGCCGCCTTCTCGGCGTTGTACCAGGCCGTGGCGCTGTCGGTGATGAAGCGCGTCATGTCCACGTTGGACTCGGTCTGGCCGTAGCTGGCCTCGTTGTTGGGCACGGTCACCCAGTCGCTGACGTCGCCCTCGAGGTCGAAGCGACCGCTGGACATCTCCTTGTAGACACCCCTGAAGGACTCGCCGTCCTGCTCGGGCATGCCGTTGAAGAACATGTCCATGTAGTGCTGGCGGTCGAAGTCCGCCTTCCAGTACGTGCTGTTGTCGTCCGCCCCGGGCTTCGGGATCTGGCCGGCGGCCGGCCCGGCGGGCGCGGTCGGGAAACGCGGGTCGACGGTGCTGCCGAAGCCGACCAGGAAGGTGAGCAGCTGCGCGGTCTCCTGGGTGCCGTACTCGACCCACTGACCGGGCGCGACCTTGATGGCCTTCGAGCCGCCACGGTTCTGGACGTCGCGCTTGCCGGTGGCCAGCAGGTCGACACCCTTCTGCTTGAGCTCGCGCCGCTTGCTCTCGCGCGGGTCCTTCCTGTCGTCCTGCTTGTGATGGCTTGCCTGCTGGGCGTCCGATCCTGAGTCGACCGCCGGCGTCGCAGTGGCCTGTCCGGGCATGACGACGGCCGCGAGCGTCAAGCTCGCGGCCGCAGCAAGGACGCCCGAGATGCGTCGCTTCACGTATCTTCCTCCGAGAGGTTGTCAGCGTCCCGAGTGACGCTGTGTGGACCCCGATGTCCACGATTCGCACCCCATCACGAGAATTCCTCTCGTGTAAAGACCCTTGGACGCAAAGAGAATCGGATGTCGGCCGGGTCGACTACCGTCATCGGCATGAGCCTCCTTGACTCTCCCCCCACCTCCCGGCCGCGCACCCTGGCCCGTCTCCTGCTCGGCGCGATCCTGGTCTTCGCGGGGATCAGCCACCTCACGTTTGCGCGCCAGGAGTTCGAGGCGCAGGTGCCGGAGTGGTTCCCGATCGACGACGACCCGGTCGTGATCGCGTCGGGGTTCGTGGAGATCAGCCTGGGCGCGGCGCTGATCGCGTTCGGTCGCGGGCGGGTCGGGGTCGGCTTCGTGGTGGCGGCGTTCTTCGTCGCGATCTTCCCCGGCAACATCGCGCAGTACGTCGACGGCGCGGACGCCTTCGGTCTCGACACCGACCAGAAGCGGTTCATCCGCCTGTTCTTCCAGCCCCTGCTGGTGGCCTGGGCACTGTGGGCGACCGGCGCCTGGCGCGACCGCAGCGCCCCACGCTGAGGTCGTGGACTCCGCTGCCTACGCCGGGGACACATCCCGGAAGTCGTCGATCTTGGTGTCCAGCGCGATGCCGAAGAGGAACAGCGCGACGATCGCCTTGACCGCCAGCTGGAAGCCGTCGGCGAGGTGCAGGTCCAACTGGTCGATGTCCGTGGCGAGCACCGAGAGGTGGGTCGTCGTCATGCCGAACATTAACCGTGGTCAAGCGTTGAGTCGGATGAGTTTCCCGCACAATCTGCAATGAATCCCTGGACAGCAGTTTCCGGCTCGCGGTACGGGGCACACCTTCTGTGACCGGCGACGCGCCCGGTCCGAAATGAGGGGGACGATGAGCAGCACCGGGGGGCAGATGTCGGAGCGCACCACTCGACTCGCGCTCGCGCCGTCCGCCGAGACCGGTTCGCTGGCGCGCCAGGCCCTGCGACAGCTTTTCGCGACCGCCCGGATCGATCGGGACACCAGCGAGACCGCCGTACTGCTGGCCAACGAGCTGGTGACCAACGCCGTCGAGCACGGCCGCGGCTCGGCGTACCTCGACGCCGTCGTCGAGGTCGACGCCATCCGCCTCGAGGTCACCGACTCGAGCACCGTCGAGCCGCAACCGAACACCACGGTCTCCGAGCTCGACGAGCGCGGCCGTGGCCTGATGTTGATCGACGCGCTCGCAACACGCTGGGGCGTCCGTCCGCGACCGGACGGCAAGACCGTGTGGTGCGAGCTCGAGCTCTCCCCAGCCACTTTGGCCTAACCGAGAACCTGTTCTAGCACCGTCGCCTGCGTCACCAACGGCTTCTGGCGACGGCCCGACCCGCAGTCGACGGCGGAGGGCGATGCCCCATTGCGCGAATCGCACTCCCGCCTCGCGGCAGCGGTCAGCACCGCGGTCAACGTGGCGTCCACGTGGCCGGCCAAGCAGGTCCACCTCTACTTCCGGCGCGAGCGTCCGCTCCCCAAGAACATCCGCGCGCACCTCGACGGCAAGCCGCTCGAGGACTACGGGGCGCCGCGAGGTCGCTGGGGGGCGGCGCTCGGCGTACAGGCCAACGGACCGGAGGTCTTCGCCCCAACGGGAAGGCGCTCCGGTGGTTGAGGAAGGCCGCCAGGCCCGTCTCGAAACCCCGGAAGCGGACCCGCTCAGCTCGGACGCTTGACCAGCTGACGCAGCTGCGGCACCAGGTTGCGGCGGTTGGTCTCGGCCAGCCAGCCGTTGGGCAGCGACAGCCGGACGACCTTGTGCCAGGCGCTCGCGACCTGCTTGACCAACGGGCGGGAGTTGTAGTCGAGGTCGAACTTGTCGAACACCGCGCGCACCTTCGGCGCGATCTCGAAGTAGCGGTTGCTCGGCAGGTCCGGGTAGATGTGGTGCTCGATCTGGTGCGACAGGTTGCCGGTCATCAGGTGCAGGAAGCGCGAGCCGGAGATGTTGGCGGAGCCGAGCATCTGGCGGATGTACCACTCCCCCTTGGTCTCCTTCTCGGGCAGCTCCGGCTGCTCGAAGGTCGACACCCCCTCGGGGAAGTGGCCGCACATGATCACCGAGTGACTCCACAGGTTGCGGACCAGGTTGGCGGTCGCGTTGGCGGCGAGCGTCGACTTCCACGCCGGACCCGACAGCGCCGGGTAGACGACGAAGTCCTTGCCCAGCTGGCGCCGGGCCTTCGCCAGCGTCAGCCTCACCTCGGCCTTCTTCTCCGGCGACATCTTCCGCTTGTCGCGGATGTGGTCGCCGAGGTCGAGGTCGAACATCGCGATGCCGTACTCGAAGATGCACGCCGTCACGAAGTTCCAGGCTGGCTGCACGAGGTAGCGGCGCTTCCACTCCTGGTCCTCGTCGACGCGCATGATGCCGTAGCCGAGGTCGTTGTCCTGGCCGATGATGTTGGTGTAGGTGTGGTGGGTCTGGTTGTGGGCCCTCTGCCACTGCGCCGCCGGTGTGACGTGGTCCCACTCCCACGTCGACGAGTGGATCTTGGGGTCGCGCATCCAGTCCCACTGACCGTGCAGGACGTTGTGCCCGATCTCCATGTTGTCGAGGATCTTGGCCAGCGACAGGCCCGCCGTGCCGATCAGCCACATGTGCTTGGAGCGACTGCGCATCAACACCGCGCGGCTCCCGAGCTCGATCAGCCGCTGCGCGCGCACCACGCGCCGGATGTACGCCGCGTCGCGCGCCCCGCGGCTGTCGAGCACGTCCTGCCGGATCGCGTCGAGCTCCGCACCCAGGCGGTCGACCTGGCCCGGCGTCAGTCCGCCGTTGAGGGTGGGGGTGTGCTCGAGCGTTGCGGTCATGCTCCTCAGTGTGCACCCGGTTGGCAAGGGTGACCTAAGTTGCAGGTGTCTCCGTATAGACGTCCGGAGTGAGCGGACACACCGTCCGTATGTCGTCCCGCGGCGGCTGTCAGACCTCCGGCTCCAGCTCCTTGCTGAACAGCACCGCACCGGAGAGGTCACGCAGGCTCACCGTCAGCAGACCCTCGGCATCGATCGCCGCGTGCCCGAAGAACTGGTTGCCGGTGCGGGGCGACTCGTTGGGTGCCGCGGCGTACTTGCTGAAGACCACCTCCGGGCCGAAGGTCGCGTCCAGCTCGTTGGGACCGAACGTGCCGGCCGCGATCGGGCCGGCAACGAACTCCCAGAACGGGTCGAAGTCGGTGAAGGCCGCACGCGCCGGGTCGTAGTGGTGCGCCGCGCAGTAGTGCACGTCGGCGGTCATCCAGACGACGTTGCGTACGCCGGCGCGCTTGAACGCCTGCAGCACGCCGGCGATCTCGAGCTCCTTGCCGAGCGGGGCACCGGGGTCGCGGTTGGCCAGGCTCTCCTGGTTGACCGCGCCGTCGGGCACGACCAGGCCGAGTGGCAGGTCGGCGGCGACCACCTTCCACGTCGCGCGCGACCGGCGTACCTCCCGGATCAGCCAGTCGGTCTGCTCCGCGCCGAGGATGTGGGTGCCCCCAGGCTCCAGCCCGGACGTGTTGGGGTCCTTGAACGTGCGCATGTCGAGGCAGAAGACATCCAGGTGCCGGCCCCGCTCGACCTTGCGATAGATCCGGGCGGGCGCGAACCCGTCGCCGCGACGGTGGGCACGCGGGTCGGCGATCGGCTGGTACTCCTGCCACGCACGTCGGGCCCGGAGCGCGAGCACGTCGACCCGCTTCTCGGTGTAGCGGTCGTCCTCGATGATCTGCCCGGGATACCAGTTGTTGCGCGTCTCATGGTCATCCCACTGCGCCAGGATCGGTACGGCCGCGGCGAGCTGCCGGAAGTTGTGGTCGAGGTGTGTATAGCGGTGCCGGCCGCGGTACTCGTCCAGCGACTCGGCCACCTTGCCCACGCCCTCGGCGACGACGTTGCGCCAGATCTGACCGTCGGGCTCGGTGACGGTCCTCGCGATCGGGCCGTCGGCGTAGATCGTGTCGCCCGAGTGCAGGAAGAAGTCGGGCCGGGTCTCGAGCATCCGCCGGTAGCCGACCAGGCCGCCGAGATCCGGGTTGATGCCCCAGCCCTGGCCACAGCTGTCTCCGGTCCACACGAAGCTGGTCGGCGTACGCCACTCCGACGCGGTCGCAAAGCTCGCCACCTGGGACTCGCCCCGACGACCGCGTTCGTCCTCGAACGAGAGGCGTACGTCGTACTCGCGCCCCGGCGCGAGCCGGTCGAGCGCGATCTTCGCGGTGAAGTCCGTCTCGGCGGTCGCCCACGGCCCCCGGATCCGGGTGCGGTGCCGCCCGCTGCCGAACTCAGCGATCAGCCGGCCCCGCCCCGACGAGCGCGCCCACAGCACGGCCTCGCGGGTGGTCACGTCGCCGGACTGCACGCCGTACGGGAGCTCGAGCCGACGGGAGACGAGGCTCGCGGCCGCGTTGGTCGCGGGGACGAGAGTGGCACCGGCCCCGAGGGCGCCAGCGCGGAAGAGGGTACGTCGATGAAGGTGCTTCCCGAGAGTGGTCACGCCATCACGCTGCCCGCGCCAGGCACCATCGGGGTGACGCGCAGGTGACGTCTCGTCGTACCTCTGGCAAGCGTCAGTACTCGGCGTCGACGCCCGGGAAGGCCACCTCGCGGGCACCCTCGACCTCGGCCAGCTGCTCGCAGGTGCCCGCATCGAGGTCGCAGGCGAGCAGGAAGCCGGGCGTCGTGTCGGGCACGGTGGGGTCGAAGCTCATCGGGTAGTGGTCCTGCGCCAGCACCAGCATCGTGTGGTCGTCGAGCCAGCCGCCCTGGGTCTGGAAGCGGTGGCCGAAGTCGACCTGCACATGCCGGACCCGCAGCTTCCCGGTGGTGGTCGCGTCGACCCGGTAGCGGCCGTCGGGCGACCAGTACTCGTAGCCGCTCGTCGGCTTCAGGTCGGGCTCGTCGTCGGAGGCCGTGCTCTCGCCCGTCCGGAGGTCGGTCGTGACGACCGCGCCGCTTCCCGCAGAGTTGCGCCAGACCAGCTGGTCGTCGGTCAGGTCGATGACGCTGGGCGGGAGCTCCTCGTAGAGGTCGGCGAGGTCGTCGCCCTCCTCCCCGCCCATGCCGTCGGCACTCTCGTAGATCCGCCCGCCGGTCCGGGTGTCCACGACGACGACCTGGGCCACCCGTCCGGAAGGGCGCTTCGGTCCGTTGCGCTCGATCCACGCCGCCAGCTCGCCGTCGGGCGAGGTGATCAGGTTGGTGTAGACGTCGTTCACCGGCTCCATCGCGGCACCGACGTAGAACACCTCGTGGAAGGGACCATTGTTCGGGTCCTGGGTGACCTCGAGATAGAGGCCGTACGGCGTCCAGCTCATCGACCGCACGAGCTGCGGGCTCACGTCGTACGTCGTGTCGCCGACGTGGACCGTCGAGCGCTGCGCCCAGACCAGCTGCCCGGGCTCGAACACCGCCGATCGCGGCGTACCTGTCGGCTCTCGTACGCCGGCCGGGTCACCCGTGCTGTCGCCGCACCCAACGAGGAGCCCGACGAGCAGCACCAGCCCGACCAGGCCTCGCATCAGCAGCGGTCGAGGCTGCGCAGCGCGTAGGCGCGTTCGCCGGTGATACCGACGTTGCTGCCCACCAGCAGCCAGACCCGCGAGCCCGGCTCGAAGTCGAGCGACACCGGGCTGCTGACGGCGCCTCGCGCCACCGTGCGGGTGTAGGTCCAGGCGCGGGCCGGCTGTCCGTCGGCCCGCACCCGGTTGAGGCCGGCGGCCGCACGGTCGGTGCCGTTGGTGTTGTTGACCCGGACCTTCACACGGACCTTGCCGTTGGCCAGGCCGACCTTGCAGGCTTGCGTCACGGCTCCGTGCCACCGCTCGGTCGGCGTCCACGCCGCCTGGGCCGGGGCGGCGGCCAGGGTCGTGGCGGCCAGCAGGCCGGTCGAGAGGAGCGCGAGGAGAGTACGGCGGAGAGTCATGGACTGACCGTGCCCCGTACACCGGCGGGCTAACCGCCCTACTCGATCTCCCAGCGCGCCCGGTCGGCGCGCTTGTCACCCACGGTGGTCTCGAAGAACGCCGCGCCGCGATCCGGCGAGACTGTGAACCGGTAGGTCAGGACCCGCTCCTTGCCAGGCTCGAGCTGGACCCCGGCCAGCTCCACCTGGGTGCCCGTCGCGGGGTCGGCCTGGTGGAGGTTGTCGAGTTCGAGGCCGGTCTCGAGGCTGTCCATGTCGAAGGGCCGGTCGCCGTCGTTGCGCACCGTCAGCCGGACGACGTAGCGCCGTCCACCTCCGTCCACCTCCTCGGCCGTCAGCTCCAGGGGTGGTCGGGTCGTCGTACCCACCACCCGGACCACCTCTCCGATGACGGGGGTCGATGGTGGGTCGCCGGCGCGGGCGTCCTCCACCCTGGCGGCGGCCCACGGCGTCGCCGCCACCGTGGCTGCCGTGACGAGGAGGAACAGACCGAGGCGGCCCGTCGACCCGGCGCTCCGATCACGGCGGGACGAGGCGGCACCGACGACCGACGTACGTGACGGCGACCAGTCTCCGGGCGTCATCGCCGACGCGACGAAGGCCTGGGCCGAGCCCAGCTCGTCGGGGTCGAGCACACGGTCCAGGCTGAGCAGGAGCGGGACGATCTCCTCCGGCGAGCACACGACGACGTCGCGCACGTTGACCTCAGGATGGTCGCCGGCGAAGCAGAGCACCGGGTGCACCATGCCCCGATCCAGCGACGCCCCGATCGCGAGCACGTCGGCGGCGACCGCGCACGCACTGGCGGCCGACTTGAGAGGCGGGCTCGAGTCGATCACGAAGACCCCACCGGGACCCACGACGACGTGATCGACGGTGGCACCCGAAGGCCCTGGCCACCGCACGTGGTGCAGGACCGTCCAGTCCGCCGGCAGCGCCACCAGGGCGCGCGCGGTCTGCTCCGCAGCATCTGTGTCGGCCATGGCGACCTCCCCGTTTCGGATCGGACGCTAAGCGCGAGCGAGGTCGCTTCGATACGGGTGCGGAGAAGAAATGGCCGAATGGCTGACACTGGAGCCCTACGCTGCTGGGACGCCCCCTCCAACGAGGACCGATGACGAACCACTCCATGCACGCGGAGCTCCCGTTCGACGAGGAGTCCCAGCCGCCTCCCGTCTCGACCGGTGACCTGCCCGGCGCCGACCAGGTGCGGGCGGTCGTCGACGACGCCTACCAGCGCTACCGCACCGACACGTCGGGCACGGTCGCCGACTACATCCCGGTGCTGGGCAAGGCCTCCCCGGACCTGTTCGGCATCTACGTGGTGGGCGCTCGCGGCCAGTCGTACGGCGTCGGCGACGTGGAGACGACGTTCTCGATCCAGAGCGTCTCCAAGCCGTTCGTCTTCGCGCTGGCGTGCCATCAGGTCGGGTACGACGCGGCGCGGCACAAGCTCGGCGTGAACGGCACCGGCTTCCCCTTCGACTCGCTGATCGCCGTCGAGCTCAACCCCGCGCGCACCATGAACCCGCTCGTCAACGCCGGCGCGATCGCGGCCACCAGCCTCCTGGCCGGCGACACGGCCGAGGAGAAGTGGCAGACGGTCCGCACCGGGCTGTCCATGTTCGCGGGCCGCGAGCTGACCATGAGCACCGAGGTCTACGAGTCCGAGACGGCGACCAACCGGCGCAACCGCGGGATCGCGCAGGTGCTGGAGAGCTACGGCCGCCTCTACTTCGATCCCGAGGCGGCCACCGACGTCTACACCCGCCAGTGCTCGCTCGAGGTCACCGCGCGCGACCTCGCGGTGATGGCCGCGACGCTCGCCAACGGCGGCATGAACCCGGTGACCGGCGTCCAGGTCCTCGCCCCGGGCGTGTGCCGCCGGGTGCTCGCGGTGATGGCGATCGCCGGCCTCTACGAGCTGTCCGGCGACTGGCTCTACGAGATCGGCATGCCCGGCAAGAGCGGGGTGAGCGGCGGGATCGTCACGGTCTCGCCGGGCAAGGGCGGGCTCGCGACGTACTCCCCGCCGCTCGACGACGCCGGCAACAGCGTGCGCGGGCAGCTCGCGACGAAGTACCTGGCCGAGCGGCTCGGCCTCAACCTCTTCGCGTCCGAGCCCGCCTAGCCGACCTTCGGCTTGTAGATGAGCTTCTTGTTGACGAACTCCTCGATGCCGTACGCCCCGAGCTCGCGGCCCACGCCGGAGCGCTTGGTGCCACCGAACGGCAGGTCCGCGGCCGAGCCCTGAGCGGTGTTGATCCAGACCATCCCGGTGTCGAGGCGATCGGCGATCTGCTCGGCGTACGCCGGGTCCTCGCTCCACACGACTCCCCCGAGGCCGAAGGGCGAGCTGTTGGCCAGCTCGACCGCCTCGTCGGCGTCGGCGACCTTGTAGATGACCGCCGCCGGGCCGAAGAGCTCCTCCCTGTAGGCACGCATCTCGGGCGTCACGTCGGTCAGGACGGTCGCCTCCATGAAGGAGCCGGGACGGTCGACGCGCTTGCCACCGGCCTTGACGGTCGCGCCCTTGGCGACGGCGTCGTCGATCTGCTCGAGCAGGTTGTTGAGCGCGCCCTCGGACGAGAGCGGCCCGTACGCCGAGCTCGGGTCGGTCGGGTCACCGGGCGTCAGGCCGGACATCGCGGCGGTGAACTGGTCCACGAAGTCGTCGTACAGCTCGTCGACCACGATCATCCGCTTCGCGGCGTTGCAGGCCTGGCCGGCGTTGCCCATCCGGCCCTGGACTGCAGCCTTCACGGCCTTCCCGAGGTCGTCGGCGCCGAGCACGATGAACGGGTCCGAGCCGCCGAGCTCGAGCACGACCTTCTTGAGGTTGCGGCCGGCCACCTCGGCCACGGCCGCGCCGGCCCGCTCGCTGCCGGTCACCGAGACTCCGACCAGCCGCTCGTCGGCGATCATGTCGGCTGCCTGGTCGTTGGTGGCGAAGACGTTGATGTAGGCATCCTCCGGGAGCCCGGCGTCGTGGAAGATCTGCTCCATCGCGAGCGCCGACTCCGGACACTGCGGCGCGTGCTTGAGGATGATCGTGTTGCCGATCATCAGGTTGGGCGCGGCAAACCTGGCGACCTGGTAGTAGGGGAAGTTCCACGGCATGATCCCGAGCAGCGCCCCCACCGGCTCCTTGCGGACCAGCGCGTCGCCGCCCATCGCCGGGTTGAGCGGGGTGTCCGCCAGCAGGTCCGGTCCCTGCTCGGCGTAGTAGCGGTAGATCGAGGCGACCAGCTTGATCTCGCCCTTCGCCTCCGGGATCCGCTTGCCCATCTCGCGGGCGATGATCGCGGCCAGCTCGTCGCGCCGCTCGTCGTACAGGTCGGCGACGCGCAGCAGGACCTTCGTCCGCTCGCTCTTGTCGGTCGTCTTCCACGCGCCGTACGCCGCGTGCGACCGCGCCAGGACGTCCTGGATGTCGGCGTCCGTCGCGGTCTCGAACTCCTGCTCGACCTCGCCGGTGGACGGGTTCACTACCTGGTAGTCGCTCATGAACTCCACCGTACGTCGGCCTCGTTGGTCGAGCAGCGAGCGCCAGCGAGCATCGTCGAGACGCCGCAGCCGACAAGCGGCGCCGCTCGAGAATGAGGGATCGCGGCGCTGCGGACCTACTGTGGGCCCATGGTCGCCTTCTCTGCAGTCACCCGTCAGCACGTCCTCGCCGCGATCAGCGAGTACGACGAGGTGGGGCAGGACGAGTTCCTCGGCCGCTACGGCTTCGCCCCCTCACGCGAGCACGTCGTGCGCCACGGCAACCAGAGCTACGACTCCAAGGTCCTGCTCGGTGCCGCCCTCGGCTACGCCACCGGGACCGCGGCGACCTCCGACGAGTTCACGAGCAGCAAGACCGCTGCCGCCAAGGTGCTGCGCGACCTCGACTTCGACGTCCTCTCCCCGGAGAAGGCCGACACCGTCGTCGCCGTACCGACCACGACCATCGCCAACGCGCGGCGGACCAACGGCATCGAGCCCGTCGTCGCGATCTGCCCGACCTGCTTCCTCGCCGTGTCCGCCAACGGGGCCTGCGACAACTGCGACTGACGGTCCCGCCACTGGTCGAGCGTCGCCCTTCGGTGGTCGAGCAGGGAGGGCCGCTAGGCCCGAGCGTCGTCGAGACCCCCGCAGCCGACAAGCGCGGCTGAGTGCATCGGTCAGTTCAGGAGCGTGAGCCGGGCCCTCGCCGCGGCGCACGTGTGAAGCGCTGGCGCGTCACCCGCGCTCGTCACGGAGAGCGTCGAGCGTACGCCGCACGGTCACGTCGAGCGTGACCCGCGGAAGGACGGAGAATCCGCCGCGCCGTCGCGCTGGATGCACGCGCCGCAGGTCGGGCGGCGGGTCCGCGACCGGGCCCAGCCGGGCGATGGGGACACCACCGTCGGTGACCGTGAACGACTCCCCGGCCTCGACAGCCCGCAGCACCTCGTCGCTGCGGGTCCGTAACTCGCGATGGCTCACCGTCTCCACCTGGCCAACCGTACCGCCTAGCGCAGCTCAGGCGGCGTCCTCCAGGCCCTCCGTCAGGGCACGGCACGCTCGGCCGGCAGGATCGGGAAGGGTGTCGCCCAGCACCTCGAGCCACGCGTGGTCGGCCGGGCCGAGACGGCGTGGCAGGTGCGGCAGGACGTCGGGAGCGAGCAGTTCCGCGGCCACGCAGGGCCAGAGGTCGAGAGGTTCCGGTTCGGTCCCGCCGCTGCTCGCGGTGTGTCGAGCAAGTGCGATCACCGCCTCCGCGGTGACAATCCCGTCGGGGTCTCGTGGGATCGGCGAGGGGAGGAAGTCGTGCAGGGCGAGCAGTGAGATGTTGCTCGGCACGTCGGTGACCAGGAAGTTGCCGTGCACCAGGTCCACGAAGTAGTCCTCGGTGCCGGCGACGGTGCGCAACGCGTCGAGCCACGCACGGGGATCGGCGGCGACCTGGTCTGCCGTCTTCTCGGCCACCCCGAGCGGAACGCCGTCGAGCATCGGCCCGCACTCGGTCGGCACCACCCGGGCCAGAGCGCAGTCCCCGGGCTCCTCCAGGACGGCCGCTCCCAGGTTGGGAGTCTCCAACCCCTCGCCGGACGCCAGGTCCGTCCACGCCAGTAGCGCCGGCTCCCGGCTCTCGAGACGCAGCGCCCGGATCGGCGCCGCGACCCACTCGTGGATCCGGTCGGCACCAGCCACCAGGTCAGGCGTCGCCCATGCATGCAGGAATCGCTCCAGTCCGCCGTACTCGTAGATGAGTAGCTGGCGGTGGACCCAGTCGTGGTCCATCACCTTGGTCTGGACATCGACGGCGTCGACACCGGGCAGCTCGTCAGGTCCGCGCAGCTCGATGGCGATGCGCATGGCCTCCTGTCGGGCGCCGCGGAGGGCGGGGTCGAACTGGATCAGTGACTGCTCGAGGATCCACCGCGACGTCGCCCAGCCCGGCAGGAGCCCGCCGAGCTGCACCACCTGGGCAAGCCGTGCCACCCGATCCGGGTTCCAGAAGAACCGCCCATCCCTGTCTGTCGCGTGAGTCTCCACGATCTCCAGTGCACCGGCCGCGTCACCGCGCGCCTCGGCCTCGACGACGGCCTGCATGACCTGCAGCATCCGCAGGTCGAGCTCGTGCGACGGCCGCTCCCGGCGACGGTGATCGTTGCGGCGGCTCGACTTCTTCGGACGGCGTCCTCGTGACTTCGGCATGCCTCCAGCGAACGCCGCCGTCGCTCGCACCACCAGCCCCGAACGGCGATCTGTGGAGAACTCAGTGCTGCCGCCCCTCCTGTGGATGAGTTCCTTGACGCGGCGCGGCATGTGGTGCGTCAGCGGATCGCGACCCTGCGCTCGCAGGCAGCAGCGGTGTCGCGTCCCGGGCCGCCGTCGCAGAGGTCTCGGCTGATGCCGCCGTCGAGGATGTCGGCGCCACGCTCGCCGAACAGCCGGTCACGGCCGTCGAAGCCGCGCAGGATGTCGGCGCCGTCCCCGCCTCGGATCTGGTCGCGCCCGAGTCCGCCGCTGACCCAGTCGTTGCCGTCACCGGTGAGCACCGTGTCGTTGCCCGGGCCGCCGTACACGAGGTCGTTGCGCCCGCCGCTCTTGATGACGTCGTTGCCGGCGTCCCCGCACAGCACGTCCTTCCTCGGGGTCCCGACGATCACGTTGCTGCCGCCGTTGCCGGCCTTGGTGCACAGCGGCGGGACGACGATGTCGTCGACGGCCTCGACGCGGTTGATCACCGCACCGGCGGCATCGACGAACGTGAGGACGGCACGGTCGAAGACCCGCGCGTTCGTGTACCTCACGGTCTGGTCGAGGGCGCCGTTCGCGTTGAAGTTCACGAACTCGGTCCCGACCTGGGTGGCGTCGCGGAAGACCTCCAGCCGTGCCCTGTGGGTCGCGTCGGTGTCGTCGTTGCCGAACGCCAGCACGATGGCGGTCGTCGGCGACGTGAACCTGATGTCGAGGCCCGCGCCGGCGCCGAACGACGCGATGCCGTTGCCGTCCGTCGCCGGTGCAGCGCTGACCACCTGGATGGTGCCCCCTGCCGTGGCCCGGAAGCTGACGTCGGGCGTCGCGACGCTGACGAAGCCGGCCGGCTTGGCCCCAGCCGTGTCGCCGGTGAAGTCGATGGTCGTGCTGGTCGGTGTGATGGCCGCGGCCTGGCCGCCGGAGATCAGCGTCCCGGACAGCGCTACGACGAGTGCGGCCCCCAGTGCGGCTGCCGTCTTGAGCTTGTCCTGCATGGGCTTCCCCTTCCGGAGCAGGCACCCGGCGTGCCTGATTCAGTTGAGGAGCGAGATCGACCAGATGCAGTACGCCGGTCGGCGTGCATACCCTCTATTGGGGAAATTGCACGATCCCTTGGACCGGCCTGGCGGTGGTCGAGCAGACAGGGCCGCTGGGCCCAAGCGTCGTCGAGACCCCGGCAACGGACAGGCGACCCTGAGCTCTGCCATGCTCCGCGCGTGCATCGGGACCTGGAACCTCGCCGGCCGATGGACCGCGGATCACCTCGACTTCGTCCTGGGGTTGGACTGCGAGGTCCTGCTCCTGACCGAGGTCAGTGAGCGACTCCAGGTTCGAGACCATCACCTTCACCCCTGCGAGCAGGCGATGACGCCGAAGCGGCGTTGGGCTGCGGTCCTGAGCCGCGAGCCCATCACACCGCTCCCCGATCCGCATCCGGCCAGCGCCGCGGGACGGATCGGGACCTCGACGTACTGCAGCTCGGTGCTCTAGTGGCGGTCCTGCGGCCCCCCGCCAGCCGTGGGGCGAGGGCTCGCACGCCGACACGACCGCGCGGACGGTCGAGCGCCTGCGGACGAGTCTGCCGAGCACCAACCTGATCTGGGGCGGCGACTGGAACCACGTCCTCGAGGGGCGCGAGTACGGCGGAGGGCAGCTCTCCGACCACGACGCGTACGTCGCCGTCGTGGATCTCTGACCTTCGCTACTTCGCCATCTCGGCGACTCCCGCCAAGAGCCGGTCCACGTCGTCGGCGCTGGAGTACGGCGCCAGCCCGGCACGCAGCGCACCCGTGTCACCGAGGCCGAGCCACCGCGACGCCTCGATCGCGTAGAAGTTGCTCGCCGGTGCGTTGACGCCCAGGCCGGCCAGGTGCTCGTACACCGCCCGGTCATCGCGGCCCTCGACGGTGAAGAAGACCGTCGGCGTACGCCGCGCGGGTGCGCCGTACAGCCGGACGCGGTCGATGCCCCGAAGCCCGTCGAGCAGCCGGCCGAGGAGCTTGTCCTCGTACTCCTCCACAGCACGCATCGACTCGAGCACCCGCGCCCGCCGGTCCGTCGCGTCCGAGGCGAGTCCGGCGACGTAGTCGACTGCTGCCGTCGTGCCGGCGAGGATCTCGTAGGGCAGCGTGCCGAGCTCGAACCGCTCCGGCACCTGGTCCTTCGACGGCACCAGCTTGTCCGGGCGGAGGCTCTCGAGCAGCTCCGGCGCCGCCACCACGATGCCGTGGTGTGGGCCGAAGAACTTGTACGGCGAGCAGCTGAAGAAGTCGACACCCAGGGCAACGACGTCGATCGGTGCGTGCGGCGTGAGGTGCACGCCGTCGACGTACACCAGCGCCCCCACGTCGTGCGCGGCCCCGGCGATCGCCGGGAGGTCGGGCCGGGTGCCCAGCACGTTGGAGGCACCGGTCACCGCGACGACCCGGGTGCGCTCGTTGACCTCCGCCCGGACGGCGTCCACCTCGAGCTCGCCGCTCTGGCGGTCGAACCCGACCCACCGCACCTCGACTCCCGCGCGCTCGGCCGCCTGCACCCACGGCCGGATGTTGGAGTCGTGGTCGAGCCGGGTCACCACCACCTCGTCACCCGCGACCCACTGCTTGGCGAGCGCCCGCGACACGTCGTACGCCGCCTGCGTCGCCGACCGCGTGAACACGACCCCACGCGCGTCGCAACCGAGCAGGTCGGCGACGGCGCTGCGAGCGCCGACGACCACGTCCTCGGCCCTGCGCTCGGTGGCCGTGACCGTCCCGCGGTTGGAGAGCCCCGCCGTCATCGTGGCGGCGATCGCAGCTGCCACCTGGTGCGGGACCTGGCTGCCGCCCGGCCCGTCGAAGTAGGCCGTCCCTCCGTCCAGGGCCGGGAAGTCGCTGCGGACGCGGGAGAGGTCGAAGTCCATGCCGCCATCATCCCTGCAGCTGCTGCGACCCGATCACGGAGATCAGCCGCAGCTTCTCGGCGCTCTCGCTGCCCGGGACGGCGGTGAAGACGAGCAGCCCCTGGGACTGGTCGAGGTCGTAGAGCGTCTGGCAGTAGACCTCGACGACGCCGACCTCGGGGTGCCGGATCCGCTTGATCTTCAGGTGCTGGAGCCCCACCTCGTGCTCGGCCCAGATCCGCGCGAAGTCCGGACTCGTGGCGAGCAGCTTGTCCACGATCTCCCCGGCGCGCGAGGCGGCGCCGTCGCGGGTGTACGCCGCGCGCAGGTCTGCGGTGAAGATCCGGCCGTGCAGGTCGTGGTCCGCCTCGGGGTAGAGGTCCCGCGACGAGGGGTCGGTCCACCAGCGGTAGACGACGCTGCGCGCCAGTCCGTCGTACGACGTCTCGTCGCCGACCAGCGCGATCGCCGGCGGCGTCTGCAGCAGCGTCTCGCCGAGCCCGTTGACCACCATCGCGGGCGTGTCCTGGAGGCGGTCGATCACCCGCATCAGCCCGGCGTCGACGTGGTCGGTGCGCAGCGCGCGCTGTGGCGCTGCGTGGCCGCCGAGGCGGAAGAGGTGGTCGCGCTCGTCGAGCGACAGCCGCAGGCCACGGGCGAGCGCCGCGAGCATCTGCTCGGACGGGGTGGTGCTGCGCTGCTGCTCGATCCGGGAGTAGTAGTCCACCGACATCCCGCACAGCGCGGCGATCTCCTCGCGGCGCAGGCCGCCCGTACGCCGACGCGGCCCGCGCGGCAGGCCGACGTCCTCGGGCTGCAGCGCCTCGCGCCGGGTCCGGAGGAAGTCGGCGAGCTGGGCGCGGTCCATGGCGGTCATTGTCGCGCTTGCCTCACAGGTTCATGCCGCCAGACGCCTCGACGCGCTGGCCGGTGACCCAGCCCATCGCGTCCGAGGCGAGCGCGGCGACCGCCGCACCGATGTCGTCGGGGTCGCCGACGTGCCCCATCGCGATCAGCCCGGAGAGGTGGTCGCGCACCTGGTCGCTGTCGCGCAGGTAGCCGCCGCCGAAGTCCGTGCCCGTCGCCCCGGGAGCGATCGTGTTGACCGCGATCCGCCTGCTGCCCAGCGCCTTCGCGAGGTAGCGGGTGTAGACCTCGATCGCGCCCTTCATCGACGCGTAGACGGCGTACGACGGGTCGCCGGTGAAGCGGGTCAGGCCAGTCGAGGTGTTGATGATCCGGCCGCCGTCGGCCAGCAGCGGCAGCAGCTCCTGGGTGAGCAGCACCGGGCCGGTGAAGTGGACCGCCGTCAGCTGCTGCACCTGCGCGAGGGTGGTCTCCCCCAGCGGCGTCTCCAGCATCGCGCCCGCGTTGTTGACCAGGACGTCGAACGAGTCGCGCCCCCAGTCGTCCTTCAGCGCCCGCCGTACGTCATCGGCGAACGCCGCGAAGCTGTCGACCTCGGTCGTGTCGAGGCGGTACGCCGCGGCCTTGCGCCCCAGCGCCTCGATCCGCGCGACGACGTCCTGCGCCTCGTCCGCGTTGCTGCGGTAGGTGAGGATCACGTCCACGCCGGACTCCGCGAGAGCCACCGCCTCGCTGCGGCCGAGGCCGCGGTTGGCTCCGGTGACGAGGGCGATCTTCTGGCTGGTGCTCTGAGTGGTCACATCTCCACGGTGCCTCGGCCGGCGATCCGGAGGAAGGCCGCGCCTATCCAGGGAGCGGGAGTCCGTGGCTGAGGCTCTGTCCCCTCCACGGCTCACTCTGGAGCTGTGGATGACGCCGGCAGGCGGGCGGCCGTTCGGGCGAGACTCGGGACCTCGCGACCGACAGGAGACCCCATGCCCACCCCCCTGCCAGAGATAGACGAAGCCCTGCACGACGTGCTCGTCACACTCGTCCGCGAGCGCGGACCCCTCGGACTCCGCACGCTGACCCGACAGGCACGACTCACGGCTGGACGAGGGAGCCTCGACGAGGTCGCCGTCGCAGCCGTCGTCGACCGGGCGACGCTGCTCGTCGAGCATCCAGACGGTCAGGTCGCCTACCTCGGCGACGTGCTCGACGGCATCGTGCTCACCCATCGCGTCCGCGGCTCGCTGCGGGACCGCGCCGACCTGTGGCTGGGACACGGCGTCCAGCCTTTCCTGGCGATGGCCTGCCACACCCCGCTCCCGCTCGTGACCGGTGGCGAGGCACGACTCGCTGAGACCGAGGACCCCGTGCTGCTGGGGCCGGACGGGTGGCTGCCGACCGCGGAGCACGGCGACCTGATCGCGCTGCACTGGCGCGGCGGTCGGCTCGCCGTACGCATCGTCGATCCCGACGAGCTCGCCGGCCCGGTCGAGGAGGACGTCGTACGTCGGCTGCTGTCCGAACGCTGCCGGACCGAACGATGGTGGACGGGCGACGACGAGGACTGGGTGCGCAACGCGCTCCTCCTTGAGGCTCTCGGCCGTGCCCGGCTGGAGGATCCCGACCTGTTGTCGACGCCGCACGCTCCGCTCGGCCAGATCCTCTACGACCCGCTCAGCCGCGACCCTGGTGCACACTGGCGCGACACGGCGGCGCTGCGCCAGCTCGAGTCCGTGAGCTTCTACGTCGAGGGCATGCCGGTCTCGCTTGATCGGGAGCTGCGCCGCCGCGCGAAGCAGTACGGCATGACGCTCGACCAGTTCATCGTCGCCCTGCTCGGCCATCTGGCCTGGCGCACGCCGTTCGCCGAGGATCTGGAGCCGTGGGACGACTGGTGGCCCGAGGACCGGGATCGTCGGCCTGCCGCCGTCACGCCACTTCGCCTCGCCGACGGCCACCCCGATCACACGGGGTGAGGCACCATGGAGCGCATGACGACGCTCCCGCGCGGCCGGTCCATGACCCGCGCCAACCTGGAGGCGCTGCTCGACGACGGCTGGCGCCATGAGCTCGTCGACGGCGCGCTCGTCACGACGCCGGCGCCCCGGTGGCGGCATCAGTCGGCGATCGTTCGGCTCCTCGTCGCGCTCGACGCCACCTGCCCCGGCGACCTGCGCGTCGTGGTGGCACCGTTCTCGGTGGTCCTCGGCCCGGACACGGTCGTGCAACCCGATCTCCTCGTCGCTCCTCGGGCCGCGATCACCGAGACCGAACTGCTGGGGGCCCCGGTCCTCGCCGTCGAGGTCCTCTCACCGTCGACGACCCACATCGACCTCGGGCTCAAGAAGCAGCGGTACGCCGCCGCCGGCTGTCCGGCGTACTGGGTCGTCGATCCGGGCACCACCTCCACCGAGCCGTCGATCACCGCGTTCGCGCTCGAGGACGGCATCTACGTCGAGGCCGCGGCCTCCCGCGGCGACGAACCGCTCACCGTGGCGTCGCCCTATCCGGTCCGAGTCGTCCCCGCCGAGCTCATCACCTGACCTGGGACTGCTGCACGATCAGGTGACAGGTTGGGTCGCACGGCCTGAGTGGCCGATGCGGTCATGATGGTCTCGTACTCGATGGGGGTCAATTCGGCCGAGGCCGTCTTGTCGCCGGCGTCGGTGGTAGGTCCTCTCGATCCAGGTCACGATCGCGATCCAGAGCTCCTCGCGGGTGGTCCAGGTGCGTCGGTCCAGGACGTTCTTCCGCAGGAGCGCGAAGAACGATTCCATGGCGGCGTTGTCGCCGGCGGCGCCTACGCGTCCCATCGAGCCGACCAGGTCGTGGCGGTTCAGGGCGCAGCCGGCCACGTCCACCCCTGCAGCCGCGCGGCGTGCGACTGCGTTGTGCAGGGCACCGACCGCGAGACGTGACTTCATCCTCGCGTCGATCGAGTAGCCGACGATCCGGTTGGAGTACACCTCCTTGATCGCGCACAGGTAGAGCTTGCCCTCGCCGGTGTGGTGCCGGTGATGTCGCTCAACCACAGCTTGTTCGGCGCCTGCGCGGTGAGGTTCCGTTTCACGAGGTCGTCGTGGACAGGCGGACCTGGCTTCTTACCGTTCCTGGCACGCTTCTTGCCGAACACGCTCCACCAGCCGTTGTCCGAGCAGATCCGCCACGCAGTCCTGGCCGCCATCGACTCGCCGGCGTCGGCGGCTTCGTCGACCAGGAACCGGTAGCCGAACGCAGGGTCATCGGTGTGGGCGTCGAACCACGCGTTCGCGCGGTACGCCTCGTCGAGATCGGCAGCCGTGACCGGCGAGGCCAGCCAACGGTAGTAGGGCTGGCGGGCGACCTTCAGTACCCAGCACATCACCGTCACGGGCACCTTATCGGCGCATCCACGGCGGCCAGCTGGCGGACGAGCGGGTACATCATTTCCCGGCAGGTTCGCCTGCGACAGATACGCCGAGGCGCGGCGCAGGACCTCGTTCTCCTGCTCGAGCAGCCGGTACGGCGCCGCAACTCACGCAGCTCGGCCAACTCACTCGAGGTCACCCCTGGCCCGGCCCCGGGCTTCGACCTGTCCCGACGTCACTGGTCCGCAACCAGTTGCCCAAACAGGACTCGGCGATGCCGAAGTCGTCGGCGATCTGCTTCAGCGAGACACCGGGCTCACGGATGCGAGCGACCCGGACCACGTCCTCACGCAACTCCTTGGGATAGGACTTCGGCACAGTACACATCCTCCCAGCGGCACCTCCCGGCACCACAAACCAGTTGTCACCTATTCGTGCAGCAGTCCCGAGCCGCCGCCAATGGATGCTCAGGAAGCACCGGTGCACGACCTCGTCGTAGGAGAATCCTTGGGTGATCAACGACAGCACCTCGGTCTGGCGATCAGTGAGGGCGGCGATGCCGCCGAGGCGGTACGCCCGGCGCTCGGAGTCACTCCCTCGCTCGGCGCCGAGTTCCGGACTGATAGCTCCTTGTCCAGATGTCTACCGACCTTGACGCACGGTCTCGCCTCCTCCCAAAGTCGGCAGGGACTCCACACGCACCAGAGGAGAGACATGACCAAGATCGAGCCTGCCAGTGCCTCCTCGAAGTGGCGCGTGGAGGTATCGCCGGCGTGCATCTCAGCCGGGGTTTGCCTGGCGCTAGCCCCCGACCACTTCGAGCTCGTTGGAGTCCGCGCGAGGCCTATTACAGGCTTGATTGACAGCACGGAGGATGTCGCACTCATTCGGGACGCCGAGGACGATTGCCCGGTTGGCGCGATCTCGGTGATCAAGGAGTAGGACGTGACCGTCCTGCCGTGGGAGCCGCCAGGTCACGGTCATCCCGGCCAGGTTGGGGAATCACCCCTCAACCGTGCGTCAGCGCAGCGCGGCATGTCGCCGTCACGACCCGGCAGCTGGCCACCGAACCCCGACGCTCTCCATTCCCTCCATGATGTCCATGTCCGGGTGCTCCTGGAGGACATCCTTGAAGGTCGGGCTCCCGACGACCACCGGCTTGAACGATCGCAGGAACTCGTCGACCTCACGAGCCTCGCGCTCCGGAATGTTGAACTCCACATACGCGGGAGTCACGATCTCGTCGAACAAGGCCGTCCAGTACTCCTCAGTGATGCCCATGCCACGGTGCGCGGTCGCCATGTCAGGGCCGGTGTAGGTGTGGGGCCCGCCCCAGTGCTCCCCGAGGAACTCCACGAACCCGCTGATCTCCTCCTGGACTTCGGCTTGCGTCTTGTGGTTCCAGATGTGGCCAATGGTCGGGTTGAGCATGGCGCGCTGCACCAGCGTCTTGGCCAAGAACTTGACGGACTCGAGGCCCCCCAAGCGGTCGTAAAGGGACGGCTCCTCGATGGGTGCGCTCTGGTTTGCGATGTGGGTCATGTCCTGACCTTCCGGCGGACGCGCCGACAGGGCTACCGGATGCGACATATCGACAAGATCGGTGGCCGAACGCAGACTCGACAGGGGGCATGACATGGTTCACATTGATGGTATGGAGGTCGACACCCGTGCGGTGCCGTCGCGTGAACGCTTGGAGTACTGGCACCACAGCGTGAGCGACCGCTTCGTCCCGCTGCTCGCCACGCCGACGAGCGGAGAGCTTCACGGACGCATCCGAAGTGTCGAAATCGCCGAGACCAGGGCACGTCGCATCGCCGGGATCGAACACCGATTCCAGCGCCGCATACGCGACATTGAACGCAGCGTCGGCACCGAGCAACTCAACCTCGTTTTCGTCAACCGCGGCGAGACCGTGGTCGAGCAGGACGCGCGCACTGCCACCATACGGCCGGGCGACTTTCTCTTCTACGACAGCAGTCGACCCTTTGAATTCCGCACCCACGGCGCCTTCGATTACACAATCCTACTCATGCCCAAACACCGGCTCGGCTTGTCGGCGCAGGTGTACGAGGCATGTACAGCGCGGCCGCAGTCGTGCCGTAACCCCATCGGGGCCAGTGCGCGCAGCCTCACGTCATCGCTCGTCGGTTCGACCACGCTCGATATCGACGATCATCGCCAGCTGGCCCTGCAGGAGGCGGTGCTGCGAGCGGTTGCCTCACTGATACCCACCGCGGACATCCGGCCACCCGCCGAGATGTTTGTCGCCCTGGCGCGAGCCCACATCCGCCGCAACCTCTTCGACCCAGGCATGTCGCCAGCTACGGTCGCACAGGCTGTCGGCATCTCGGTCAGCTATCTCCATCGGCTCTTCTCCAACGAGCAAGAGACGGTCGCCGCGCTGATCCGCGAGGAGCGACTCCAAGCGGCCATGCGGCGACTCACGTCCCCCGCACACGCTTCCGAGTCCATCTCGGACATCGGCCGTGCCTGCGGGCTCGAGGATCCCGCTCACTTCAGCCGGGTCGTTCGCGCTCGCTTCGGCGTGGCGCCACGCGAGCTGCGGCTCAAGGGGTTTCCGCCCACCTGTAGTTGAGGTGATGGGGCCGAGCGTCGCTGGCTGCTTGGTCGAGCGCTGTGGCGACGCTGCCCGCGCCGGTGACGTCGGTGGGCACGTACTCGACACCGACGATCGTCTTGGCGCTGACGATGGCAGAGTCCAGGTCTAGGGCGTAGATCCTGGCGCCGGCCTCAGCGAGAGCTGCGACGGTGGCGGGCTCCCAGGCCGGACGCTCCACCGGTGACAACGGTGGTCGTGTCGGCAACGTGCACAGTTTCGTCACTTTGTTGTTCGCGTAGGGCGATTCCGCCCTCTCGGGGCTTCTCGGGGGCTCTCGGGGGTCGCGCGCTCCTTCACCCCGACACGGCGATGGCACCTGCGGTCTGTCGGTCCAGCGCTCGGCTGATGACCAGGCGCTGGATCTGGTTGGTGCCCTCGAATATCTGCATCACCTTGGCCTCGCGCATGTAACGCTCGACCGGGAAGTCGCGGGTGTAGCCGTATCCGCCGAGGACTTGCACCGCGTCCGTGGTGACCCTCATCGCGTTGTCAGTGGCGACCAACTTGGCGACCGAGGCCTGGGTGCTGAACGGCACGCCGCGGTCTCTCAAACGTGCCGCGGCGAGATACGTCGCGCGGGCGGACTGGACGGCTGCTTCCATGTCGGCGAGCAGGAACGCGAGCCCTTGGTGGTCGATGATGCGCTGCCCGAACGTGGCCCGGTCCTGGGCGTGGGCGACCGCACAGTCGAGCGCTCCTTGGGCGAGGCCGGTGGCGACGGCAGCTATGCCGAGCCTTCCAGCGTCCAGCCCGGCCAGTGCGATCTTGAGGCCGTCGCCCTCCTCGCCCAGCCGGCGGTCTGCGGGGAGGCGCACGCCGTCGAGTCGGATGGTCGTGGTGTGGGAGCCGGTCAGTCCCATCTTCTTCTCGGGTGGGTCGGAGAAGAGCCCGTCAGCGTCAGCCGGGACAAGGAAGCACGAGATGCCATTGCGGTCGGGGGAGGTGCGGGCCATGACTTTGTAGAAGTCAGCTTGGCCGCCGTGCGTGGTCCAGGCCTTCACGCCGGTGAGAACGTAGTCGTCTCCGTCCCTGACGGCCCGGGTGGTCAGGGCGGCCGGGTCGGATCCGGCTTGTGGTTCGGAGAGGCAGTAGGCGCCGAGCAGGGTCCCACCGAGCATGTTGGGAAGCCACTGCTGCTTCTGTGCTTCGGTGCCGCGGTGGGCGAGCCCGAAGCACGACAGGGCATGGACCGAAACGCCGACCCCGACGCTGGCCCAGACCGAGGCGATCTCCTCCAGCACCTGCAGGTACACCTCGTACGGCTGGCCGCCTCCGCCGTACTCCTCGGGGTACGGGAGACTGAGGAGTCCTGCCTCCCCCAGGAGCCGGAACACGTCGCGGGGGAAGGTCTCGGTGGCTTCAGCCTCGGCGGCGAGCGGTTCGAGCTCTTTGACACTGAGCTCTCGGACGAGCTGGATGAGGTCGGCCGACTCTTCGGTCGGCATGACGCGGTTGGCGGGCACTGCGGTTCTCCGTCGGGCTCGGCAACCACCCGGGCAGGGTGGGGATGGTCTGGGAGTCAGGGCTGGGACGCGACTGGGCGCTCAGTGTCTGAGGTTGGGGAAGTCGTCGTCGCGGAACTCGCCGGGCGGGCGGTCGTCGATGAGTTCCTTCTCTCGGTTGCGGAGCTCGACGCGCCGGATCTTTCCCGAAATGGTCTTGGGCAGTTCGTAGAACTCCAGCCGTCGCACCCTCAGGTACGGCGCGAGGTGCTCGCGGGCGTACGCGAGGATCGACTTCGCGGTCTCGGCGCTGGGCTCGTGGCCGGCGACCAGGGCGATGTAAGCCTTGGGCACCGCGAGGCGGACGGGGTCGGGTGCCGGGACGACAGCGGCTTCGGCGACTGCGGGATGTTCGATGAGGACCGATTCGAGCTCGAAAGGGCTGACCTTGTAGTCCGAGGCCTTGAATACATCGTCGGTGCGGCCGATGTATGTGAAGTAGCCCTCGGCGTCTCGTTCGGCGACGTCGCCGGTGTGGTAGCAGCCGTCGGCCATGGCGTCGGCGTTGCGTTCGGTGTCGCCTTGGTAACCGGTCATCAGCGTAAGCGGCTTATGGCTGAGGTCGAGGCAGATCTCGCCCTCACCGGGCCCGTCCACGTGGTTGCCGTCGGGGTCGACGAGGACGACACGCACACCGGGAAGAGCCCGACCCATCGACCCGGCCTTCACGGGCTGTCCGGGGGTGTTGGCGATGGTGGCAGTCATCTCTGTCTGGCCGAAGCCGTCACGGATGGTGAGCCCCCAGTGTCGCTGCACCTGACTGATGACTTCCGGGTTCAACGGCTCTCCTGCTGCGATCGCCTCGCGCAGGGAGCCCGGCCCCCCGGAAAGGTCAGCGTTGATGAGCATCCGCCACACCGTCGGTGGTGCGCAGAACGTGGTAACGCCTTCGGAGCGGATCTGGTGCAAGAGGGCCCTGGCGTCGAAGCGGGCGTAGTTGTAGACGAGGATCGTCGCCTCGGCCAGCCAGGGCGCGAAGAAGTTGGACCAGGCGTGCTTGGCCCATCCTGGGCTTGAGATGTTGAGGTGCACGTCGCCCGGCTGGAGCCCGAGCCAGTACATCGTGGTCAGATGGCCGACCGGGTAGGTGACGTGCGTGTGTTCGACGAGCTTGGGCCGGCTGGTGGTGCCGGAGGTGAAGTAGAGCAGGAGGCGGTCGTTGCTGCCGTTGCCCGGATGCGTGGACGCCTTCGTGGCCTGGTCACACGGAATGTCGTAGGCGTCCCGGTAAGACACCCAACCTCCGACGGAGTCCGAGCCAACGACGAACCGTAGGTAGGTGCCGGGGACGCCGTCGAACTTGGTGGTGTCGCCTGCGTTGCTGATGACCGCCCGAGCGTTACCGCGGTCGAGGCGGTCAACCAGCTCGGCCGTACCGACCGCAGTCGTGGTGGGCATGATGACCGCACCGATGCGGATCAGGGCGAGCATGCTCTCCCAGAGCTCGACCTGGTTGCCGAGCATCACGATGACGCTGTCGCCGCTTCGTACGCCGTGGGCGCTCAGGTGGGCGGCGACCTTGTCGGAGCGCCGCGCCATCTCGTTGAAGGAGTACGAGGCGCGGGAGCCGTCCTCCTCGACTAGCACGAGTGCAGGCGTCTTGTTGCCGCGTGCGATCGGGTCGAACCAGTCGTGGACGAAGTTGAAGTGTGCGCCGATGTCGGGCCACGAGAAGCTGGACAGGACTTCGTCGTAGGTCGTGCGCAACCGCAGCAGATCGTCCCTGGCCTCTCGCAGGGCTAGGGTGGCGAGCTTTCCTTCAGTCATGGTGCGATTCAGTCCTCGGTCGATCGGTGGCGACGGGTGGAGACGATGCTGATGGATGTGGGACGTGGATGGAGAGGGGCGGGAGATGTGGTGACCGCCCGGACCGGGGCAGGAGGCCCCGGACCGGGCGGTGCTTACGGGGGTATCGCGTCGGAGACCGACACCTCGTGGTAGAGACGGAGCTTCTCGAGTCCTTCGACGACGTTGAAGAACGTTACGAAGATCCTCAGGTGCGTGGGGTGGGACTCGGCCCATCGCTCGAGCTGGGCCAAGGACCGCCAGTGCCCTATGTTGTAGCTCTCGTCGAGAGGGTTGCCGTCGATGTCGATGCTGCGCACGAACCGGTTGCTGTAGCAGCCCAGCGTTTCACCGTTGTCTCGCAGGAAGTCCATGCCGGCCTCGAGGCTGGGCAGGATCTCGACGAGGTACAACGAGCGTTCCTCGTCGCCGGTGGTTCGCCAGTCCTGGCCGGAGCGGATGAGCGCGATGTTGTCGTGGCCACGTACGACGACCCGGCCGCCTGCGCCGGGATCGCCCGAGACGACGACGATGTGGTTGGACGGCTCCATCCAGTCCGTCTGGGACAACGGGATGCGGTCGCGCATGGAACCCCAGTAGCGGTGCTCGCTGATCTCACCGCTGGTCTTGCCCATCAGCCCGCCGACGCCGGGGAAGTCCTCGGTGAACGCGTAGAGGGTCTCGTACTGATCGACACGTGGGGCGACTATCTCGCGGAAGTAGCCCAGTCCCTCGTTGAGCCGCTCGTCGGAGCTCCACCAACCGTTGACCGCGTCCGAATGCAGCCAGCGGCGGCAGGCAGCGGGGTCGGCCCAGTACCCGACGACTACCAGGTTGTGATGGTCTTGGTTGTCGACGTGGTCGGTCATGTCGTGGCTGACGGGCCCGTCGGGCACCTCGAAGGAGCTGTCGATCTGGCGCAACGCCGTCAAAGCTGCGGGCCGCTCGGGGCTATCGGCGTACTGCACCCCGAGGTAGGCCATAACGACCTGGCTCAGTGACTCGTCGGCCCCGGCGACGAACATCGGGAAGGGAGTCTCGTACTCGTCGGGGACGCGCCTGGACAGGGTTCGCGCGCACTTCAGGTGCGTGTCGATCGCTGATTCCATGGTCGCTTGCTTCGTTTCCTTGGTTCGTGAATGGGCTTCGTGGATGGAGGTCGGATGGAGGGTGAATGGAGTCGGTGTGGTCTGGGCGGATGTGTCAACTGTCGGGTTGCCGACTGCTCTCCGGCGCTCTCAGAAGCCAGCGCCGATGCGGCGCAGGCCGGCAGCGCTCAGTACCTCTCCGAGCTCCTGCGGTGGTGTGGCTATGCCGGGTCCCCCGTCGAGGACCCACCGCGCCACGAGCCGCGCGCGTGCTGGCGTGTTGACGTGGGGGACCCATGCCGGGCGTGCGCCTGCTTCGCGCCCTGCCGGGGACGGGTTGACGACGACGACGTTGGACAGGTCGCAGGCCCACAGGCAGTCGACTCGCGCGAGCGTGGACTGCTCTCCGATGCTCGACTCGAGGAGCGCTGCGATGGCGTCGTGGTCGATGTCGGGGTGCTTGCGGACCGTGCCGCAGCAGCAGCCCCGGCACAGGCGGACCCGGGGACCGCCGCCCGCTGAGGGCGTTCTGAGCGAGGCGACGGTCATCGGATATCAGACGCCGGCCGGCGTGTGTGCTGGTTCGGCGGTGGCTGGTGCGGTGGCGTGCGACCGGGCTGGGGTGCTGAGGAACGCCAGCACCGAGCCGAGCACGAGCCACATCACGCCGATCTGAGCTAGGGACCGCGTCCGGAACTGCCAGATGAGGTCGGCCGGGACCGTGGCGGGGATCGCGTCGGTGGCGTTCGGGAGCGCCCACATCCCGAAGGTCGCGCCGAGGAGGCCGACCGCGGTGGCTGCCAACGCACGGTGTTCCGGGCTCAACGCTCGGTGGCGAGCGACGGCGGTGACCGCGGCCGCCAGCGCGGCGGCACACACAATCGTGGCGATGTAGACGAGGGTGCGGGTGTCGACGGTGTCCGGGTCACCGACCGCGGGCGGGTTGGCGGGGATGACGATCGCGGGCGCCAGGGTGAAGGCAGCGAACCCGACGCCGGTGAGGAACATGACCGTGCCCGTGGTGCCTCGCCCCGGAATCCGAGAGTGCAGGTACCGGTGGGCCAGCGCGAACGCGATGCCGATGAGGACGCCGACGACCAGCACGGTCACGAGCCCGGTGACGATCTGTTCGCTCCGGCCGATGATGGCGTCACCGCCGTGGCTGTGGGCCCCCACGTCGCCTGCGTGAGTGTGCGCGGCAGGTGCTTCGGCTCCGGCTTCTTCGAGTGCGATGGCCTTCTTGATGACGGGTTCGACGACCCAGTACTGGACTGCGGCACCGACACCGCCGGCGACCAGGCCGGCCAGCGCGCCGTTGCTGACGGTGCGGCCCAACGGGGTGCTCGTGGTCGTGACGCTCATGGCTGCCCGCTCGAGCTCAGTGGCACGGCACGCCGAGCGCGTGCCGTGCGTCGTGGGTGGCCTCGTGCAGGTAGCTCGCGGCGCCCGAGGACAGCAGCAGCCCGTTCTCCTGAAGCAGGAAGAGGACGCTGAGCAGCGCGAACGCGATGAGGGCGAGCGTGATGGCGGTGGCGGTGGTCGTGGTGGCGGGTGCCGCGGCGGCGGTGCCGGCGGGGGTGGGGGTGTGACTCATGATGGGCCTTCCTTCGGTGGGGTGCGGCGGCGGTACCGGTCGGTTCAGGTGGTGCGGCGAGCCGGGTCGATCGCAATCGGCTCGGTGTGGGCCTCGTGGTGGTTGCGGTTGGGCGGCAGGGCGAGGACGTCACGGGTCTGGTGGTCCAGGTCTCCCTGGTCGACCACCCCGGACTGCGCAAGGACGTCCTCGAGCGCGGCCACCCAGTGCTGGTAGTAGGACCACTTCGAGTCAGCGGTGCGGTCGGGGTCGTTCTCCCACGTCTGGATCGATGCGATGAGGGCTTGCTGGAACGTCGACCAGTCGAAGCCGAGCTCGCGGTGGGCGGCCACCGCCATCGCGAACGCCCGGATCTCCCAGGGGTGCTCGAACCCGAGTCGCTCGGGGTCCGCGCCGGGCAGGCCACACACCAGGTCGGCCACGGTACGGCGTCGCTCGTCGAGCTCGGCTGGGTTGGTCCGCGGGTCCGGCAGCACGTCGGTTCCGGTGCTCGATGCGCTGCTAGCTGCGGTGGTCATCACTGCACCGGGGCGACGGGGCCGACGCCGATCATCGAGTCACGGGTGATGAGGGCTAGGAGCTGCTCCTCCGACCAGCCCTCGGTGCCAGCTGGACGCTGCGGCAGGACCCAGTAGCGCATCTCGCTGCTCGAGTCCCACACGCGGACCTCGACGTCGTCGGTGAGGGCGTAGCCGAACGCCTCACGCAGCACCTTGCGGGGTTCGCGTGTGATGGCGGCGCGGTACTGGGGGTCCTTGTACCAGTTCGGCGGCAGTCCGAGTACGGGCCAGGGGTAGCACGAGCACAGGGTGCAGACGATGACGTTGTGGACGATGTCGGTGTCCTCGACGACGACCATGTCCTCGCCTTGGAGGCCGCTGATGCCGAGCTCCTTACAGGCCTCGCTGGCGTCGGCGACGAGCCGGGCCTTGAAGTCCGGGTCGCTCCAGGCCTTGGCGACGACCTTCGCGCCGAGTTGGGGGCCGACCTCGTGCTCGTAGATCTCGACCATCCGGTCGACGGCTTGGGTGGTCATCACGCCCTGCTCGATGAGCATGGACTCGAGCGCCTTCACGCGGGCCGCGATCTCTTCTGGGGTCCTGATCCTGTCGCTCATGCGTGGGCTCCTTCGTGGGTGGTGGCAGTGGTGTTCTCGGCCGGCGTCACGAGTTCCAGGTAGGGGTCCCAGACGTCGAAGTAGACCGACCCGTTGGGCTCGGCGTTCTCAGATCCCCACAGCTCGTCGTTGGTGAACCGGAGCGTGTAGACGTGCTCGGGGCTCTCGCCGAGACCGTTGCCGGCGGTGTCGGGGTAGATGAACACGCCGTGGGCCAGAACGATCTCCCCGACTGCGCCGCGGATATAGCGGGCGCGGCGGGTGTGCCCTTTGGGGGCGGTGCGGTCGACGCGCACGATGTCGCCGACCTTGAACCGGGCGACCTTCTCCACGTCGCGCTTGGCGGTGGCGCCGGCCGGGACGACGACGTTGAGGAACGCGAGCAGGTCGGGGTCGTCCTCATGGTCGGGAAGGGGGGCGTCGGGGTGGGCCAGGTAGTACTCGGTGCGCCGGTCGAGCTCGGCCATGTCGAGCTTGCCGGCCTGGGCGCCGTGGTGCTCGATGGTGTGTACCCAGTGCTCGTAGTAGGGCGACTTGAGGTACACCGCCGGATCGATGAGTTCGATGCCGTGGCGGAACGAGTCCACACCGAAGTACCCGGCGCGGAAGCACAGGGCGAACATCGGGAACACATGCTTCTCCCACTCGGCGCGGAAGACCGGTTCGTTCTCGGGGACGACCACGGGGCCGACGCCGTCAGTGCCAGCGAGGTCAAAGACTCCGTTCATGCGTGCTACTCCTCTTCTTGGGTCTGCTGAGGCCTGCTTGGGTCTACTTGCGGGTGGGGGCGGTGAGGGTGCCGAGCGTGTGCTCGAAGGCGTGGGCGGCGCGGAGCACGGCTGCGTCCTCGAACTTCTTGCCGATGACCATGAGGCCGACCGGGAGGCCGTCGCTGAGGCCGGCGGGGATGGTGCAGGCGGGGTGGCCGGTCACGTCGAAGGGCGCGGTGTTGGTGACCATGTCCAGGGCACGGGTGACGATTTCCTCTGCGGATGCGTCGGCTGCGGGGATGAGGCTGGCGGTGATGGGCAGCGTCGGCATCACGAGCACGTCGTAGGTGTCGAGTGCGGTGTCGTAGGCGGCTGCGAGGAGCGGTTCGAGGTTGCGGGCCTTGCCGTAGCTGGCCGCGTACCCGTTGCGCAGTGCGTGTGTGCCGCCGAGCGCGACGAGCTTGACGGTCTCGGAGAAGGCTGCCGGGTTCTCTCGCCACCTCTGGCCGTAGTACGCCATCAGGTCGGGGTCGTAGGCGCCCTTCCAGTTCAGGCCGTAGGCGTTGCCGTCGATCATCTGCCAGGTGGCGCCCTCGACGGAGATGACGTCCCACAGCGCCTGTCCGTGCTTGTGCCACGGGATTGATACCTCCTCGGCGGTGTGATCGGCTGCGGTCAGCTGCTCGACGGCTCGGCGTACGGTCGCGTTGACGCCGGCGTCGGAGTTCGCCTGCTCGAAACCTTCGGTGACGACACCGATCCGCAGCCCGCGACCCAGAGACGTCACCGCGCTCACGTAGTCCTCGACGGTGAGCCCTGCGGGCTGTCGCGGGTCCTTGCCGTCGGGCCCGGCGATGACGGCCAGCAAGGCCGCGGCGTCGGCGACCGTCGGTGCGATGGGGCCGAGGTGGTCGATGGTCTGCTCGATGGGAAACGCGCCGGTGTAGGGCACGAGCCCGAATGTGGGCTTGTGTCCGACCACGCCGCAGAACGCGGCGGGGATCCGGATGGAGCCGCCCTGGTCGCCTCCGATCGCGAGGTCGACCTCCCCGGCCGCCACCAGCGCCCCGCTGCCGCTGGAGGATCCGCCGGCGGTGCGGTCGGTGTCCCACGGGTTACGGATGGGACCGTTCTTCGCGGTGTGGGAGGCACCGGAAAAGCACAGGTCCTCGCACACCGACTTGCCCGCGATGGTTGCGCCGGCATCGAGGAGGCGCGAGACGACCGTGGCATCCGTGCTGGGTACGAAGCCGCGGACGGTCTCGGAGCCGTTCATCATGGGGACGCCCGCGACAGCCACGTTGTCCTTGATCGCCACCCGCTTGCCGGCCAGGGGACCGGTGGGAGTGGTCCTCAAATCGGTCGTCACGTACCAGGCGCCCAACGGGTTCTCGGTCGGCTCAGACCACTTCCGGTCCGGGGCCGTCGGAGCCACCTCGTGCTGGTACAGCTCGTCGACGATGGCCCAGGACCCCAGTAGGCCGGCAGCAGCGGCGGTGTAGAAGTCCAGGTCCTCCTCGTCGATGCCGAGGCGCAGGTCGGCGGCAAGGGCTTCAACGTCGGGGCGAGTGGGCAAATCCATGGCGGGGTCCTCCGTGCATCGGGGCTGGCGTCGCGTGCTCCGCGCTCTTCGCTGCGCCGACCGGAAGGGGACGTCAGACGGATCGCGTCTTGGGGTGGGAGTCAACGTTTGAGGGACAGCCTGCGTCAACGCCCGAGTACGTATGAGTACTCGTATGACTGGGGACGTGCAAGGCTCGGGTAGCCATCGTCAATTGGCCGTTCGGCTGCCACTTACCGGCTCTTGACGGAAGGAGCGCGCGGGCCTGCCTGCCTCGGAGAAGGTCGAGTTCTGACGCGCGAGCGTGTGCGACCAGTTCGTCCCGCTCTTGGTGGAGACGACCGGCTCCTTTCAGTTCACTATCGGCCTCCTCCCCAAACGCCTCCTTCCCCTGCCGCCAGAGACGCTGATCCTGGCACCGCCAGGGCCACCACCCCGGACTCAGGCGCGGGGGCCGCGCTGGGCGCGTTGCTGACGTCGCTTGCCAGCGGTCGGGCCGCCGGCGCGGACCTCACACAGCAGATCGCACTCCGGCACGCACTCCTGAGCCTCGACGTCGCGTTCGTGTCCGACGAGGTCGCCGCCGGCGGTCCTCCCTCGGTGCACCTCGCGTTGACCAAGTCGCACATCGTGCGACACCTCGGCCAACCCGACCTCACACCCACTCAGGTCGCACAGGGTGCGGGATCTCGCAGAGCTACCTGCACCGGCTCTTTGCGAGCGATGGCGAAACCGTCTCCGGGTACATCCGCGAACGGCGAGGTCGTCCTCGCGCTGGCTGACCGGCAGCGACTCCAAGGCGCCCGACGCGACATCGTCACCTCGCTACGCGACCAACCCATCAAGGAGATCGCCGGCCGATGGGGCATCCCGAACCCACGGCACGACGAAGGTCGCGGGGCGCTTTGGCGGCTCTTCACAGTTGAGCAGTTCGGCGCCCCCTTCGGGGCGCACCGTGGTGCGCGAAATTCGGGGCTGCTGACGGTTGCGGGCGATGGGTCTCGGCTGGATCCTGATCGGCCCGCTGCCTGGCTCGCTTGACGCAAGAACAGAAGGGGCGGTCCGGAGTCCCGGACCGCCCCTTCTATTTTTCTGATCAGTTCTCAGTCGAGTGACACAACTGATGACATCACTGGTGACGACCCAGTGAGATTCGACATCAGCTGCAGCCGCTGGTGCTGCCGCAGCCCTCGCAGACGTAGCAGGAGCCGGCGGGGCGCATCTTGGTGCCGCAGGTGAAGCAGAGCGGCGAGTCGACGGCGGTGCCGGTGATCTGTTCGAGGAGCTCGGCGCTGGTGTGGGCCGTGGTGGGCTTGGCCGAGGCCGCCTCGTTGGCTGCGGGGGTCTCGACGACGCTCGGCGCTGGCGCGCCTCCCTGCTCGACCACCGGGGCGTCGGCCGCCGCGGTCGGCTCAAGGACGTCGATCTCGATGAGCTCAGCCGAGTTGTTGCCGGTCTCGGGGACGGGCTCGTAGGAGCCGGTCTCGAGGTAGCGCTGGCGCTCGTCGGCCGAGTAGATGCCGAGGCCCTCGCGGGTCTCGAAGTCCAGGTAGTCGAGGGCCAGCCGGCGGAAGACGTAGTCCATGACGGACTGGGCCATCCGGATGTCGGCGTCGTCGGTGAGGCCGGCGGGCTCGAAGCGCTGGTTGGTGTACTTCGAGACGAAGGTCTCCAGCGGCACGCCGTACTGCAGGCCGATCGAGATCGAGATCGAGAACGCGTCCATCACGCCGGCCAGGGTCGAGCCCTGCTTGCCGAGCTTGAGGAAGATCTCGCCGAGCGTGCCGTCCTCGTGAGCACCCGAGGTCATGTAGCCCTCGGCGCCACCCACGGTGAAGGAGGTGGTGCGTGCGATGCGGGACTTCGGGAGGCGCTTGCGGACCGGGGCGTAGACGACCTTCTCGATCACCTTCGGCTCGGCCTCGACCACGGCCGCGGCGTTGGAGTCCGCGCCCTTGTTCTCGCCCTTGCCGCCGGAGAGCGGCTGGCCGACCTTGCAGTTGTCGCGGTAGACGGCCGTCGCCTTGAGGCCGAGCTTCCAGGACTGCAGGTAGATGTCCTCGATCTCCTCGACGGTCGCCGACTCCGGCAGGTTGACCGTCTTGCTGATCGCGCCGGACAGGAACGGCTGGGCCGCCGCCATCATCCGCACGTGACCCATCGGGGCCAGGGCGCGGACGCCCATCGCGGTGTCGAAGATCTCGTAGTGCTCGGTCTTCAGGCTCGGGGCGTCGATCACGTGGCCGTGCTCGGCGATGTAGCTGACGATCGCCTCGACCTGCTCCTCGACGTAGCCGAGCTTGCGCAGCGCCCGTGGGATCGTCTGGTTGACGATCTGCATGGAGCCGCCGCCGACCAGCTTCTTGAACTTGACCAGCGAGAAGTCCGGCTCGATGCCGGTCGTGTCGCAGTCCATCATGAAGCCGATCGTGCCGGTGGGCGCGAGCACCGAGGCCTGCGCGTTGCGGAAGCCGTTGGCCGCCCCGATCTCCTGCACGTCGGCCCAGGCCTGGGTGGCGAGCTGGTGGACCTGGCGGTCGGCGATGCCGAGCGTGCGGACCGTGTCGTTGGCGGCCTGGTGCTTGCGCATGACCCGCTTGTGGGCCTCCGCGTTGCGGGCGTAGCCGTTGTAGGGACCGACGATGCCGGCGAGCTCCGCCGAGCGCTTGTACGACGTGCCGGTCATCAGCGACGTGATCGTGGCGGCCATCGCGCGGCCACCGTCGGAGTCGTAGCCGAGGCCCATCGCCATCAGCAGCGCGCCGAGGTTGGCGTAGCCGATGCCGAGCTGGCGGTAGTCGCGGGTGGTGTCGCCGATCGCCTCGGTCGGGAAGTCGGCGAAGCAGATCGAGATGTCCATCGCGGTGATGATGAACTCGACGGCCTTCGCGAACAGCTCCGCGTCGAAGGTGTCGTCGTCTTTGAGGAACTTGAGCAGGTTGAGCGACGCCAGGTTGCACGAGGAGTTGTCGAGCGACATGTACTCCGAGCACGGGTTGGACGCGGTGATCCGGCCCGTCTCCGGGTTGGTGTGCCAGTCGTTGATCGTGTCGTCGTACTGCAGACCCGGGTCGGCGCAGGCCCAGGCGGCCTCGCTGATCTTGCGGAAGAGGTCGCGGGCGTCGACGGTCTCGATGACCTCGCCGGTGCCGCGCGAGCGCAACCCGAACTCGGTGCCGTCCTCGACGGCACGCATGAACGCGTCGTTGACGCGGACCGAGTTGTTGGCGTTCTGGTACTGGACGCTCGTGATGTCGGCGCCACCGAGGTCCATGTCGAACCCGGCGTCGCGGAGGGCGCGGATCTTGTCCTCCTCCTTGGCCTTGGTCATCACGAACTCTTCGATGTCCGGGTGGTCGACGTCGAGGACGACCATCTTGGCCGCACGACGCGTGGCGCCGCCCGACTTGATGGTGCCGGCCGAGGCGTCGGCGCCGCGCATGAACGAGACGGGGCCGGACGCCGTGCCACCGGAGGAGAGCAGCTCCTTGGAGGAGCGGATGCGGGAGAGGTTCAGGCCGGCGCCGGAGCCGCCCTTGAAGATGAAGCCCTCTTCCTTGTACCAGTTCAGGATCGAGTCCATCGAGTCGTCGACGGAGAGGATGAAGCAGGCCGAGACCTGCTGCGGCGACGGCGTGCCGACGTTGAACCAGACGGGGCTGTTGAACGAGAAGTACTGGTGCACGAGCAGCCAGGTGAGCTCGTGCTCGAAGACCTCGGCGTCGGCGGCGGACTCGAAGTAGCCGTGGTCCGTGCCGGCCTTCGTGTAGGTCTTCACGATGCGGTCGATGAGCTGCTTGAGGCTCCACTCACGCACGTCGGTGCCGACGGCGCCACGGAAGTACTTCGTCGTGACGATGGTCGAGGCGTTGACCGACCAGAAGTCGGGGTACTCCACCCCGCGCTGCTCGAAGACCGTGACACCGGTCTTCCAGTTGGTCTGCACGACATCGCGACGCTCCCACGTCAGCTCGTCGTAGGGATGCACGCCCGCAGTGCTGAAGACCCGATCGATCTTCAGGCCGTTGCCTGTCTTGCCCGACTGCGCGCCCTTCGCGCCGCCGCTCACCGTCTCGGTCATCCCTCTTGTGTCCCGTCTGTCGAGGTTGGTGTTTCGATCATTGCTGCTGGCACCGACAGCGCTCTGGCTGTGGTGCCGACGATGGTGGGCCCGGCGCGCGTAGCTTCCCCACTGCGCACGCCGGGCCGTCTGGGGTCAGCCCGTCGGAACGGGCTGAGGGGTGCGCTCTGCGCGCAGCATCGCGATCTCGTCCTCGAAGTCGTCCGCGGACTCGAAGGCCCGATAGACGCTCGCGAACCGCAGGTAGGCGACCTCGTCGAGCTGCCGCAGCGGCCCGAGGATCGCCAGCCCCACCTCGTGGGCGGGGACTTCGGCGGCACCGGCGAGCCGGAGCGCGTCCTCGACGTCCTGGCCGAGGCAGGCGAGCTGGTCCTCGGTCACCGGGCGGCCCTTGCAGGCCTTCCGGACGCCGGAGATCGCCTTGTCGCGGGTGAACGGCTCGCTCGCGCCGGAGCGCTTGAGCACCGTCAGTTGCATCAGCTCCACGGTCGTGAATCGGCGTTCGCACGCCGAGCAGGTACGCCGACGGCGGATCGAGCCGCCGTCGTCGGCGACCCGCGAGTCGAGCACCCGGGTGTCGGTGTTGCGGCAGTACGGACAGTGCACGGGTGCTCCTCTCAGGACCTGGGCGCGCCACGAACCACCCCGAATGAGGGGTGCGTAGCCTGTGGATATCGGGG
This sequence comes from Nocardioides endophyticus, assembly GCF_039543845.1. NCBI lineage: Bacteria > Bacillati > Actinomycetota > Actinomycetes > Propionibacteriales > Nocardioidaceae > Nocardioides > Nocardioides endophyticus. The sequence goes on from NZ_BAABKN010000014.1 coordinate 163,330, forward strand.
GTCTCACTGTGTACAACAGCCCTGCACCTGTGGGTCTTCCACCCTGTTCTGTGAACTAGATGTGGATAACTACACCGGTGTAAGTACTAGATGTAGTGGTAACGGTACGCCCGCTCGGAGGGTGGCGCAAGTAGCGCGGAGAACTTCCTCGACGCCCGGGCGACGACTTGACAAACCCGCAGGTCAGGGCCCCTCCCGGGCCCCGACATCGCCGTACGGCGAGGGCGTGTCGGGGAGCCGATCAGGGAGCCGTGTTCACCCGTGCGGGTGGTTTATGGCTGCACTAGCGGCGGCAGATGGAGGACATGGAGAACTCAGCCACCGCCAGATCGGTGGAATCCCGCTCCGAGACCACCGCCCGCCTCTTCGCCGAGCGCAGCGACGCTCGGCCCGCAGACCGAGCCGCGTTCGACGACGAGCTCATCCGCCTCAACATGCGCGTGGCCATCGACGCCACCCGCCGCTTCCGCAACAAGGGGATCGCCACCGACGATCTGCAGCAGGTCGCCTACCTCGGTCTGGTCAAGGCCGTGAAGGGCTTCGACCCCGCCCGCGGCCACGACTTCCTCAGCTTCGCGATCCCGACCATCCGCGGGGAGGTGCGCCGCCACTTCCGCGACCTGGGCTGGGCGGTGCGTCCGCCGCGCTCCATCCAGGAGACGCAGAGCAAGATGATCGCCTGCGAGGCCGAGCTCCTGCAGCGGCTCGGCCACCCGCCGCGGCCCAGTGACTTCGCCACCTACCTCGGTCTCGAGTTCGACGCCGTGGTCGAGGCGCTCGGCGCCAACGGCTGCTTCTCGCCGGTCTCGCTCGACGCACCGGCCGGCGCCGACGACGAGGCGCTCACGCAGCGCCTCGGCTTCGACGACCACGGCTTCGACGTGGCCGAGGCGCGCGCCGTGCTCGCTCCCCTGCTGGCTCGCCTCACCCCGCGCGAGCGCAAGATCGTCGAGCTGCGGTTCTTCCGAGGCTGCACGCAGTCGGAGATCGGCCGCGAGATCGGCGTCACCCAGATGCAGGTGTCCCGACTGCTGACCCGACTGATCGCTCGGATGCGCGAACAGATGGAGGTCTCCGCCGCCGCCTGATGCATGCTCGACAAACGATGTTGGCTCAGGAGACGAAGGAGCGGGCGTCGTCGGGTAGGTCGAGCACGAACCACGACGTCGTCCCGACGGAGTCCCGCACCGAGCCCCAGCTGTCGCTGAGGGCCTCGACCAGCACCAGGCCGCGGCCGAAGACCCGCATCGGGTCCTCGTCCACGACCACCTGGACCTCCGGACCGCCGGCGCCACCGTGGTCGCGGACGGCGACGGTCAGCAGGCCCTCGTCGAGGGTGAGGGTCAGCTCGCTGGAGGCGCCACCATGGATGACGGCGTTGGTCACCAGCTCGGAGAGACAGAGCTGCGCGGTCTCGACCGGGTCGTCGTCGACGCTCCAGTCAGCGAGCGTCCCGCGCAGGAACTTGCGAGCGATACCCGCCGAGCGTAGATCGTCGTCGAGGGTGAGCGACGCCGTCTTGGCGGACGCATCGACCTCGGTCGGCGACGGACCGGCGGGGGTCGCAGCACCATGAGTGCGCAGCCGGCGTACGGCGTCCGCCGCATGCTGGGCGAGGGCGGCGAGCGCGTCGCGCTGCTCAGCGTCGAAGGCCTGCTCGCGGTCGTAGTAGACGATCACGCCACCGATCGGGGTGGTCGCACCGTGCAGCGGGAACACCGCCAGGGCGCGGGTGCCGGCCGCGCGCTGAATGGCCACCAGCTCGGCGTACCGGCCACCGAACGAGTCGAGGTCGCCGCAGACCACGACGCTGGTGCGCACGACTCCGGTCAGCGGCACGTCGTCGTACGCGTCGATGTGGCACCAGTCCGCGGCAGTCTCAGCAGCCGTGGCCGGCAGGAACCGTAGGCGTCGGCCGCCGCCCTCCACCAGGGCGACGCCGGCGCGCCGTACGGCGGGAAGGGCGAGCAGCTCATCGAGGACCGCCCGCGCGACCGCATCGACGTCGGCCGCTGTAGCCAGCCCGACGGGAACGGAACCTGCCCGGGAGTTCCCCACGCCCGACAGCGTAGTTCACCCCTTCGGGGGGACCGGCGCGTTGCCGCGGCGTCAGGGACGATCGGACACAATGGCGCGGTGACGGGTGCGACGGGAGGCAAGCGGGCGGGGTCTCGCCGCGGACCGCGCGCCAAGAGGTCGCTCCAGCCGGTCCTGCTCGTCCTGGCCGCCGGCATCACCCTGTCGGTCGTGGCCTGGGGATACCTCGTGTACGCCGCCATCGACTTCGGCTCGAGCGCCCGCGGTGGCGACTCCACGGCCTGGTGGTTCCTCGGCCTCGCGTCGGTCGGCGCAGTCGCGTGCCTCTTCTTCGGGCTGATGCTGGTCGCTCGCCTGCTGCGGCGCCTCGGCATCACCAGGGCGCCCGAACGACCCGCCCCCGCCGCCAGTGGCGACGAGCCTGAGTCGCCTCGCCCGATCGGTGGTCGGCGGGCGGCTCGCTAGCGGTCCTTGAGCCGGCGCACGAACTTCAGGCCCGACCAGGTGTCGTCGATCGCGGCAACCTTCACGTCGACCCAGCCCAGGCGCAGTCCGAGGGCGCGCACCGCTGCGTCGTCGAGGTCGCTCACGATGCCGAGCGCCTTCTGCGCTGCCTTCTTGGGCCAGCACACCCACACCATCCCGGCGGTCACGGTCCGGTCGAAGATCGTCGGCAGCCGCGACTCCAGCTCGCCCAGTCGGGTCTGGAAGGTCAGCGTGACGTCGAGGCTCGATCCCGGCAGCCGGCGTACGACGCGCGCGCCGGTCTGGCCCAGCTCGAAGCCCGCAGGGGCCCGGTCGAGCAGCACCAGGTGCTCGTCCCCTATCCCCAGCTTGCGCAGCAGCGGAGTGCCTGAGTAGCCAGCCATGGCGAAGACCCTAGTGAAGTGCCGCGAGGGGCGGAGCCACGTGGCTCCGCCCCTCGTCTTCCCCGGTCCGTCGAGCGGGGTCGAAGCGCTCGACGAAATCTGTGTGGCCTCGAGGCAGTCAGTCGACAGGAATGAGCAGGCGCTGGCCGGAGACGAGCATCCCGGAGTCGAGCGCGTTGAGCTTCGAGATGCGATCGATCATCGAGGCGACGTCGCCGTCGTCGGCGGCCGCTGCGGCGATGTCCCACAGGGTGTCGCCGGGGCCGACCATCACGACGGCGGACGGCTCGGGCGTGCCGGCCTTGTCGGTGGCGACGGAGCCCGCGGCCACCACGATGCCGACGGCAAGGACCGCCATCAGGGCCAGCATCACGACCACGACGCGGCCTCGCCGGGTGAGGCGGACCGTGCTGCGCGGGCGGGTGCTCGACTGGAACATCTGGTCGATCGTCATGGTGCTCATCGGTGGCTCCTGGGGAAGTGGTCTTCTCGGTAACACCATTTCTAGTGGCGGCCACCGACAGCCGGTCTCGGCCTGCCTGGACCATCATCTCGATCAGGTGTTCGATCGAACGTGTGTACGACGTTAGAGCACGTGTTCGAACGACGCAAGAGGTCGACCGAACAATTGTTCGATGGATCTTCGACGGCCGGTGCGCCGACACGCCCGTTCGAACAAATGTTTGAACCGAGCGGCCGCGATGGCTAGCGTGTGACCCATGGCCAAGAAGATGACGGTGCGCGAGCTGCCCGACGGGCCGCCCGATGCCACCGGGCTCACCCCGCGACAGCAGCGCGTCCTCGCGACGATCAAGGACTCGATCGAGATGCGCGGCTACCCGCCGAGCATGCGTGAGATCGGCGAGGCCGTCGGGCTGACCAGCTCCTCGAGCGTCGCCCACCAGCTGAAGACGCTGGAGGAGAAGGGCTTCCTCAAGCGTGACCCCAACCGTCCCCGGGCGCTCGAGGTGTTCCTGCCCGAGGTGATGGCCGCCCGACGTTCGCTCGGCACGGCCGACGACTCGTCGTACGACGAGACCGGCGTGGGCGACCAGGTGCCGTCGGCGGCGTACGTCCCGCTGATCGGCCGGATCGCCGCCGGTGGGCCGATCCTGGCGGAGGAGCGGTACGACGACGTCTTCCCGCTCCCGAAGCAGCTGGTGGGCGAGGGCGAGCTCTTCCTGCTCGAGGTTTCCGGCGACTCGATGGTCGAGGCGGCCATCTGCGACGGCGACTACGTGGTCATCCGCAAGGAGCAGACTGCGGAGAACGGGGACATCGTCGCGGCACTGCTCGACGGCGAGGCGACGGTCAAGACTCTGCAGCGCAAGGACGGAAAGGTGTGGCTCCTGCCGCACAACCCGAACTACGATCCCATTGACGGCACTGACGCGACCATCCTCGGGAAGGTGACTGCGGTGCTGCGGCGGGTCTGATCACCCGGGAATGACCTGATCGGACCCGGGGTTCATCAAGGGGGACATCCCCGATGGCACGGGAGGGCCGATGAAAGACGCTGGTGCTGTGACCACGGCACCTGCTCTTGCCCGCCAGCGGACGAAGACCCGCTGGGCTCGTGCTGCCCTCGAGCTGCTGCTCATCCTCGCGCTCTGGGTGTTCTACAGCCTGGCCCGGCTGCTCGCCGACACGAGCCTGCAGCCCGCGCTGGCCCGGGCCAACGACCTGCTCCACGTCGAGACCCTCCTGGGCATCCACTGGGAGGTTCCGCTCAACCAGCTCTTCACCGACCATCGCGTGCTCGGCCTTGCCGGCAGCTACTGGTACGCCTCGCTGCACTACGTCGTGACCGCGGCCGTGCTGATCTGGTTGTGGCGACTGGGCACCGACCGCTACGGGCCCGCTCGGCGGGCGCTCGTCATCGGCACGCTGCTCGGCCTCGCGGCGTACCTCGTGATGCCGACGGCGCCGCCGCGCTTCATCAGTGGATACGTCGACGTCCTCAGCCTGCACGCAGCCGACGGCTGGTGGGGCGCCGACGCGTCCGCACCGCGCGGACTGGGCGGGCTGACCAACGAGCTGGCCGCGTTCCCCTCTCTCCACGCCGGCTGGTCCCTGTGGGTGGCCCTGGCGCTGCAGGTCTACGCGACCCGCAGGTGGGTGCGCGTGCTCGGTTGGGCGTATGCCGTGGGCACCGCGATCGTGATCGTCGGGACCGGCAACCACTGGGTCATCGACGCTGTCGTCGGCTGGCTGGTGATTCTGGTCGGCTGGGCGGCCGCCCGGGCCGTCGGTCGCATCCCGCTGCCGCGACTGTGGCCACGCAGCGACCGGACCAGACGAACCCTGGACCCACCACCAGCACACGAGGACGCCCCAGTCGTCGACTGATGGCGGGGCCGGATCCCGCCGTCGGTCGAGCAGCGAGCACCCGCGCTGCGGGGGTCTCGACAAGCTCGAACCACCGGCGACCCGCCGCCGACGCGCCGGAGTTGGGCGTTTCTTGGCTCGATCGTGGACAGTGGTGGGGTGCGCCTTCCTACTCTCGGCCGTCTGACCCTGCCCGCGACGAGCCTGCTCGTCGGCGCGCTCGCCTGGGGGGTCATGAGCGCACCTGCGTACGCCGAGGCGGACAACCCCGAGCTCGTTCCTGCGACCGAGACGGGTGCGGCCGAGGCCGCGACCAGTGCGCTCGACCAGGTCGAGGGGATCCTCGACCCGACGGCGGTAGAGAGTGCCACCCCGTCGGTCGGCGACAGCCGGGACCTGACCCTGGCCCTGCGTGATCTGCGGCTGCGTCAGGACGACCTCCCGCGCGCCGAGCGGGCGCGCGCCCGGGCGCTGGCGGAGCGTCCCCCCAAGGCGTACGGCTGGGCCAACGAGCAGACCAAGGCCTTCGCCGCGGTCGTCGTCCACTGGGATCTCGGCAAGACGCCGATGTCCCACGTCGACGATGCGGGCGCCGTGGCCGACCAGGTGCTGGCGACGTACGCCGCCGCCGGCTACCGGGCCCCGATGTCGGACGGCACCGCGGGCGGCGACGCGCGGCTCGACATCTACCTGGTCGACTTCGGGGCGGCCGGCCACCCAGAGCTCTACGGCTTCTGCGACGCCTCCGAGCTCCCGGCGCAGAACGGCCCGTACAACACGCCGGCGTACTGCGCGTTCGACCACGACTTCGCGAACTTCCCGCAGCGGTCGTGGATCGAGAACCTCAAGGTGACCGCGGCGCACGAGCTCTTCCACGCCACTCAGTTCGCCTACGACTACACCGAGGACGCCTGGTTCATGGAGGCGACGGCGACGTGGGCGGAGGACGAGGTCTACGACGAGATCAACGACAACCGGCAGTACCTCGCCGCCAGCCCGCTGCGCCAGCCCGGACAGGCGCTGGACCAGTTCGACGCGAGCGGGCGTCAGTACGGCGAGTGGATCTTCTTCCGCTACCTGTCCGAGCGTTTCCCCGAGGCACAGGGCGAGCTGCCCGTGATCGTGCGCAAGATCTGGGAGCGCGCCGACAGCTCGCGTGGCCCCCGCTACGACAGCTACTCGATCCAGGCGGTGAGCAGGGAGCTCGCCTCCCGCGGCACCGACCTGCGTCGCGTGTATGCCCAGTTCGGCGCCGCCAACCGGCAGCCGGGACGGCACTACGAAGAGGGCTCGAGCTACCCGAAGGCCAGGGCCGCGCGATCGTGGACCTTCAGCCCGAAGCGGCACGACACCCGCTGGCAGGTCGCAAAGGTCGACCACCTCGCCACCAAGACCGTGCAGGTCAAGCCCAGCCGGTCCATGAAGCACTGGCGTCTGCGGGTCGTCGTCGACCTGCCGAACAAGAATCGCGGCGTTGCCGCGATCGTGACGACGTACGACAAGCGGGGTCGACCGACCAGCCGGTTCGTGCCCGTGTCGAAGCGCGGCAACGGCAAGGCCCTCGTCGCCTTCAACGCCCGCAAGGTCACCCGGGTCGACGTCACCCTCTCCAACGCCGGCATTCGCTACGGCGGGTGCTGGCGCGACATGGAGCACCGTTACTCCTGCAGCGGCACGCCGAAGGACGACAACCGCCGAATGCGCTACCGCGTCATTGCGGTGCGCTGAGCCGCTTCAACGCCTGTCGTACGACGGCGGGGTCGGTCGTCGTCCACATCGGCGGCAGGCTCGCCTTGAGGAAGCTGCCATAGCGCGCCGTCGCCAGGCGCGCGTCGAGCACGGCGACGACGCCGCGGTCGGTGTGGGTCCGGATGAGCCGACCGGCGCCCTGCGCGAGCAGCAGCGCGGCATGGGTGGCCGCCACCTGCATGAAGCCGTTGCCGCCGGCCTGGTCGGCGGCCTTCTGGCGCGCGCTGAGCAGCGGGTCGTCGGGGCGCGGGAACGGGATCCGGTCGATCAGCACCAGCTGGCAGGTGTCGCCCGGGACGTCGAGGCCCTGCCACAGGCTCAGGGTGCCGAAGAGGCAGATGTGCGGGTCGCCGACGAACTGCGCCGCGAGCTCCGGCAGCTGCGCATCACCCTGGGCGAGGGTCGTCAGGTGCGGGAGCCGCTCACGAACCACCTCGGCCGCGGCCTCCGCAGCGCGGCGTGACGAGAACAGCCCGAGGGTGCGACCGTCGGCGGCGTCGACGAGCTCCACGATCTCGTCGAGCGTGGCCTTGCTCATGCCGTCGCGACCGGGGGGCGGCAGGTGCTTGGCGACGTACAGGATCCCCTGGCGGCCGTAGTCGAACGGGCTGCCGACATCGAGCCCACGCCACGGCATCACCCCGTCGGAACGGTCCGGCGCCGGCTGGCCCTCGACGACCCGCTCGGTCGGCTTGAGGCCCACGCTGGTCGCCACCGACGCGAAGTCGCCACCGAGCATCAGCGTGGCGGAGGTGAACACGACGGTCTTGTCGGCGAGCAGCTTGTCGCGCATCGGGCCCCAGACCTGGAGCGGCGCGACGCACAGCCGTGGGGGCATCCGCTCGGTGCCCTCCGACATCCAGAGCACGTCGGAGTCGAGGTCGGCGGCCATCCGGTCGGCGGTCGCGAAGACCTCCTGCACCGCGCCCCTTGCCTGGGTCAGCCCGGCGTCGGCGTCCTCGCCGGCCTTGGGGTACGCCGACACACACGCGCGGGCAGCGTCACGCACCAGCACGAGCGCGTCGGAGAGCTGCTCGGGGATCCGCTCGAACCGTCCCGGGCTGGCCTCCCCGATCGCGTCGCGCAGTGCGTCGGCGGCGTCGGCCAGGTCGTCGGCCTGGTCGCCCTCGACGTGGCGCTGGCTACGGCGGGCGGCGCGCTCGACCTCGGCGGCCCACAACTCGTCGGTCGCCGCCTGGGTCACCCGGGTGGTCAGCTCGTGGGCCTCGTCGATCACGACGACGTCGTAGTCCGGGATCATCGGCACGCTCTCGATGGCGTCGATCGCGAGGAGGGAGTGGTTGGTGACGATCAAGTGGGATCGGTGCGCCTTCTCCTTGGCAAGCTCGGCGAAGCACTCCTGGCCGAACGGGCACTTGGCCGCGCCCAGGCACTCGCGGTGGTTGACGCTGACCTGGCGCCACTCGCGGTCGGTATGTCGCGGCGCCCGGTCGCGCTCACCGCTGCCCTTGCCCTCGACCTCCTGCTCGGCCCAACCGCGCAGCTCGAGCACCTTCTTGCCCAGTGATCCCTCCGGGAGCACGACGTCGAGGGCGCCCTGCTCGTCGGGCACGCCCTCGCGGATGCGGTGCAGGCAGGCGTAGTTGGAGCGGCCCTTGAGTACGGCGTACGACGTGTCGACGCCGCTGTCCTTCACGGCCTCGACCAGCCGCGGCAGGTCGCGCTCGACGAGCTGGTGCTGCAGCGCGAGCGTCGCGGTGGCGACCACGACCCGGTCGCGATGGAGCAGGCTCGGCACCAGGTAGGCGAGCGACTTGCCGGTGCCGGTGCCGGCCTGGACGAGCAGGTGCTGCTCGTTCTTCATCGCGTGCGTGACGGCCTCGGCCATCTGCACCTGGCCCGCGCGCTCCTGCCCGCCGAGGGCTGTCACGGCCGTGGACAGCAGCTCGGTCACGGAAGGGGCGTCGGGCACCCGAGAACCCTAGCCGCGACCGGGGACTCGCCTGCACGACTATCCCCAGGGTGTCCTCCGGTGGTCGAGCAGCGAGCGCCAGCGAGCGTCGTCGAGACCCCCGCACCCGAGCGCCTGCCTTGGCTGCGAGGGTCTCGACAAGCTCGACCAACGGCTGTCGACCGCGCCCGTCAGTACCTCACGTGGTCGAGGTAGAGGTGGCCGACGGCGGCGCTGGTGAGGGGCGTGACGTCGGGGGTGTCGTTCTCGACGATGTACTCCTCCACCTGGTGACTGCGGAAGATCCGCGGGAAGTCGACGACGCCGGTGCCGAGGTCGCACATGTCCCCCGTGGTGACATCGCGATCCTTGACGTGGAACTGCCGCACCGTCTGCGGTGCGTCCCGGATCACGTCGATCGCGAACCGGTCGGGGTCGGCGGCGCCGGTGTTCACGCCTCCGGTGTAGGCCCAGTAGAGGTCGACCTCGAGGTGCACCAGGCGCTTGTCGAGCCGCGACGTCAGCACCTCCCACGGGGTCAGCCCACCGCCGAGGTCGATCGTGAACTCGTGGGCGTGGTTGTGGTAGCCGTACTTCAGCCCGTAGCGGCGGGCGACCGCCGCCTCGGCGTTCATCTGGTCGGCCCACAGCTGCCAGTCCGACAGCGAGTTCGAGTTGAGGTACGGCACGTTGACGTACTTCTGGCCGAGGATCAACGCGTTCTCCAGCTTGGTCCGCAGTGCAGCCGAGTCGGCGCTGATGCCGTCGTGGCTCGACGACGCGCGGATGCCGAGGCTGTTGAGCTGAGCGCGCATCGCACTCGGCGTACGCCCGTAGAGGCCGGCGAGCTCGATCTTCTCGTAGCCGTACTGCGCCAGGCGGTCAGCACCAGGTCGACACCGGCGGGCGTGGTCATCGCCGCCCGCAGCGTGTACAACTGGATGCTGATCTCGTCGTGAGGCACCGACCGGCGACGCCCATGGCCGCGGTCGTGACCCGCGGACGCCGACGCGGGAGCGGCCAGGCCACTCCCGAGTACGGCGGCGCCGGCGACACCCGCCGCCGCTCCACGGAACAGTGAGCGGCGGCTGGCGCCCTTCTCCTCGAGCGAGCGGCGCAGCGCGCCCTCGCCGTCATAGCCGAAACAAATGACGAACTTCCTTCCCGAGACGTGCACGTGCTCCCGGACCGATCGGTCCGGGAAGATCTACTCCTTCGTGGCGAACGCCGCGTCGAACGCGGCCTCCGGTGCGTCGAAGGCCAGGCGGCGGACGAACTCGAGCGCCTCCGGGGCGCCGACCAGGCGGTCCATGCCGGCGTCCTCCCACTCGACCGAGATCGGCCCGTCGTACCCGATGGTGTTGAGCATCCGGAAGCACTGCTCCCACGGGACGTCGCCGTGCCCGGTGGACACGAAGTCCCAGCCGCGACGCGGGTCGGCCCACGGCAGGTGCGACCCCATCCGGCCGTTGCGGCCGTTGCCGGTCTGACGCTTCGCGTCCTTGCAGTCGACGTGGTAGATCCGGTCCTTGAAGTCCCAGAGGAAGCCCGCCGGGTCGAGGTCCTGCCAGACGAAGTGGGACGGGTCCCAGTTCAGGCCGAACGCCTCGCGGTGCCCGATCGCCTCCATCGTGGCGACCGTCGTCCAGTAGTCGTAGGCGATCTCGGAGGGGTGCACCTCGTGGGCGAACCGCACGCCGCACTCGTCGAAGACGTCGAGGATCGGGTTCCACCGGTCGGCGAAGTCGCGGTAGCCGGCGGCCACCATCTCCTCCGTCGCCGGCGGGAACATCGCAACGTACTTCCAGATCGAGGAGCCGGTGAAGCCGACGACGGTCTTCACGCCGAGGCGCTGCGCCGTACGGGCCGTCATCTTCATCTCCTCGGCCGCCCGCTGCCGGACACCCTCGGCGTCACCGTCACCCCAGACCTTTGCGGAGAGGATCGCCTCGTGCCGCGCGTCGATCGGGTCGTCGCAGACGGCCTGGCCCTTGAGGTGGTTGGAGATCGCGTAGACGCTCAGGCCGTGCTTCTCGAGCAGGTCGAGCTTGCCCTGGATGTACGCGTCGTCCTCAGCGCCCTGCCACGGGTCGAGGTGGTCGCCCCAACAGGCGATCTCGAGGCCGTCGTACCCCCACTCTGAGGCGAGCCGAGCGACCTCCTCGAACGGCAGGTCGGCCCACTGGCCGGTGAACAGCGTGATCGGTCGTGGCATGTCAGTTCCTTTCAGCGGACACCGAGCAGGTGCTCCATCGCGAGCTGGTCGAGGGCTTCCAAGGCAACGCTGCGAGTGCGCAGCGCGTCGAGGTCGTACGACGCGTTGCGGACGTCGTCGAGCGACTCCCCCGGTGCGACCGTGGGCAGCTCGAGCTCCAAGACACCGGCCGCCTCGACCGCCGCGGCGACCTCGGGGTCGGCGCGGAAGGCCTGCACCTTCTCCCGCAGGATCAGGTAGTTGCGCATGCAGCCGCGAGCCGACTCCCAGACACCGTCCATGGCCTCGGCGCGCGGCGGCTTGTAGTCGAAGTGGACGTAGCCGTCGTAGCGCCGGTCGGTGCCGGCGCCGAGCATCGCATCCACGGTCCAGAACGCCCCGCGCAGGTTGCCCGCACCGAAGCGCAGGTCCTGGTCGAAGCGCGGCCCGTGCTGCCCGTTGAGGTCGATGTGGAAGAGCTTGTCGTGCCACAGCGCCTGGGCGATGCCGTGCGCGAAGTTGAGCCCGGCCATCTCCTCGTGCCCGACCTCGGGGTTGAGACCGACCATCTCCGGGTGCTCGAGCTCGGAGATCAGCGCGATCGCATGCCCGAGGGTCGGCAGCAGGATGTCGCCGCGCGGCTCGTTGGGCTTGGGCTCCAGGGCGAACCGCATGTCGTAGCCCTGCTCCCGCACGTAGGCACAGACCGTGTTGAGCGCGTCGCGGAAGCGGTCCATCGCCGCGCCGACGTTCTTGCTGGCGCCGTGCTCGGCGCCCTCGCGCCCGCCCCACATGACGAACGTCTTCGCGCCGAGCGAGGCCGCGAGGTCGATGTTGCGGAGAACCTTGGCCAGCGCGTAGCGGCGCACCTCGCGGTTGTTGGCCGTGATCGCGCCCTCCTTGAAGACCGGGTCGGAGAACGTGTTGGTCGTGACCATCTCCACGACGAGGCCGGTGTCGGAGAGCGCCGTACGGAACCGCTCGAGCGTCGCCTCGCGCTGGGCCTCGTCGGGCAACAGGTCGTCGTCGTGGAAGGTCACCGCGGCGGCGCCGAGCTCAGCGAGCTTGTACGTCGCCTCCACCGGGTCGAGCAGGTCGCGCGACGCCGGGCCGAAGACGTCGACGCCCTGCCAGCCGACGGTCCACAGGCCGAACGAGAACTTGTCGTCGGGACTGGGAGTGAAGCGGTCACTCATGAGGGGGGAATCTCCTGCCAGGTGCGGGTGTCTGAGCTCGTCTCGACCGCGGCCAGCACCTGCTGGACCTGTAGGCCGTCGGCGAACGAGGGGCTCGGGTCGGTGCCGTCGGCGATCGCGGTGACGAGGTCGACGACCTGATGGGTGAAGCCGTGCTCGTAGCCGAGCCCGTGGCCGGGCGGCCACCAAGCCGCGACGTACGGGTGGACGGACTCGGTGGCGATGATCCGCCGGAAGCCTGCGACCTCGGCGTCGTCACGGGCGTCGAAGTACTCGAGGACGTTCATGTCCTCGAAGTCGAAGGCCAGGCTGCCGAGCGAGCCGTTGACCTCGATCCGGATGGCGTTCTTGCGGCCGGTGGCGAAGCGGGTCGCCTCGAAGACGCCCATCGCGCCACCGGCGAAGGTGGCGAGGAACGACGCGGCGTCGTCCACGGTGACCGGGCCGCGCTCGGTCGAGGCCGTGCCCGAGAGTCCTCCCAGAGATCCAGCAGAGTGAGACTCGGCGTACGGCCGCTCCTTGACGAAGGTCTCGAGGCGGCCGGTGAGCTCGGTGATCCGGGAGCCGGTGATGAACTGGGTCAGGTCGATGACGTGGGCGCCGATGTCGCCGAGCGCACCCGAGCCGGCCCTCTCCTTGTCCAGCCGCCACGACAGCGGCGCCTCGGGGTCGGCGATCCAGTCCTGGAGGTACTGCGCGCGGACGTGCCGGATGTCGCCGACCCGTCCCTCGGCGACCAGCTGCCGGGCCAGCCCGATGGCGGGCACGCGGCGGTAGGTGAAGCCGACCATGGCGCGTACGCCGCGGGAGCGGGCCTGGTCGGCTGCGGCGGTCATGGCCTCCGCCTCGGCGACGGTGTTGGCCAATGGCTTCTCGCACAGGACGTGCTTGCCGGCCTCGAGTGCGGCGATCGCGATCTCGGCGTGGGTGTCGCCCGGCGTGCAGATGTCGACGACGTCGATGTCGTCGCGCGCGATGACCTCGCGCCAGTCCGTCGAGCTCTCGGCCCAGCCCAGACGGGCGGCCGCCTCGGCCGCTCGGCCGGCGTCGCGGCCGACGACCACCGCCATCTCGGGGTGGGCGGGTAGAGCGAAGAAGTGGGGCGCGGTGCGCCAGGCCTGCGAGTGGGCGTTGCCCATGAACGCGTGGCCGATCATCGCGACACGCAGGGAACTGCTCGGGTCGGTCATGCGATCTCCCGGGTGGAGGTGCCCGCCCCCGGCCCTGACGGAGAGGGGGCCGGAGGCGGGCAGGTGTCGGTCAGGACGTGAAGGCGGAGCCGATGAACTGGTCGACGTTGTCCGCGGTCACGACCGGCGCGTAGAGCTGGACGGTGCGGGGCACCTCGACCTCGACCAGGTCCGACATCGACTTGCCCTGGACCAGCAGTCGGGCGAGCTTCACGCCGTCGGCGGCCTGCGTCGACGGGTAGATGACCGTCGCCTTGAGGGCGCTGTCACCGGACTGGATCGCCTCCATGGCGTTCTTCGAGCCGGCGCCGCCGATCATCGTGAACTCGTCGCGACCGGCGTTGTCGATCGCGGCCAGGACGCCGACGCCCTGGTCGTCGTCGTGGTTCCACAGGTAGTCGATCTTGGGCGCGGCCTGGAGCAGCTGCTCGGCGGCGTCCGAGCCACCCTCGACGGTGAAGTCGGCGGCGACGCGGTTGTCGACGTTGAGGCCGCACTCGGACAGCGCGTCCTTGAAGCCACGACTGCGGTCCTGGGTCAGCGGCAGCGAGTCGATGCCGGCGATCTCGGCGACGACGGCGTCCTTGTTGCCGTCGGCCTGCTCGCACACGTAGGCACCGGCCGAGACGCCCATGCCGTAGTTGTCGCCGAGGACGGTGACGCGTGCAGCGTTCGGGTCGTCGAACTCCCGGTCGACGTTGATCACCGGGATGCCGGCGTCCATCGCCTTGAGGGCGACCGGCGTCATCGCTGCGCCGTCGAAGGGCAGCAGCACGATCGCGTCGACCTTGTCGTTGATGAAGGTCTCGACCTGGCTGATCTGGACGGAGACGTCGTTGGTGCCGTCGGCGACGCGGAGATCGACGTCGTCGTACTTCGCGGCCTCCTTCTGGGCGGACTCGGTGATCGAGCCCATCCAGCCGTGGTCGGCGGCCGGTGCGGAGAAGCCGATGACGACCTTGTCGCCGGACTCGTCGTTGGAGCCCGCCGCGGCCGCGGTGCTCGGGGCGCTGGCTGCGTCGTCGTCGCCGCCGCCGGAGTCGTTGCTGGTGCAGGCAGCGAGGGACAGGGCCGCGACGCCGGCGACCAGGCCGACGGCGAGGCGCTTCCTGGATCTCAGGGTGGTTGACCGCAGGGACATGGTGGTGCTCCTTGAGTGGTGCGGAGGTGTGGTGCGGATGTGGAGGTGGTGCAGGGGTGGTGCAGTGGCGGGTGCTGCTAGGTGCTGCTCCGAGACGCCAACCGCTGCTGCAGGAGCACGGCGGCGACGATGATGGCTCCCTTGAAGAGCTGCTGCTCGGAGAAGGAGCGGTTGTTGAGGATGAAGATGTTGGTGAGCGTCGAGAAGATGACGACGCCGAGCACGGTGCCGACGATGGTGCCGCGGCCCCCGGTCAGCAGCGTGCCGCCGATGACCACCGCCGCGATCGCGTCGAGCTCGTAGAGGTTGCCGTGCGTCGAGGTGCCGGTCGTGGTCTTGGCGACCAGCAGCAGGGCGGCGATGCCGGCACACACGCCGACGAGTACGTAGAGGTAGACGGTGTGCCGCTTGACGTTGATGCCGGCCAGGCGGGCCGCCTCGAGGTTGCCGCCGACAGCGACCGTACGACGACCGAAGGTCGTGCGGTTGAGCAGCACCCAGCCGATGATCGCGACGAGGGCGAAGACCCAGATCTGGACGTCGACGCCCAGGATCTCGCGGTTGAAGAACTCCTTGAACCCGCTGACGTCGGCACCGTCGGCGCCCAAGATCTGGGTCTTCTTGTCGCTGATGATCTCGGCCAGGCCGCGGGCGCTGGCCAGCATCGCGAGCGTCATGATGAACGGCACGATGTTGCCGTAGGCGATGAGCACACCGTTGATGAGGCCGCACGCGGCGCCGACGAGCAGAGCGACCAGCACCATCACCGACCAGTGGGTGTCCGATGCCATCGTCTGGGTGGACACCGTGGTGCACCAGACCGACGACAGGGCGACGACCGCGCCGACCGAGAGGTCGATGCCCCCGCCGATGATCACGAACGTCATGCCGATGCTGACGACACCGATCGTGGCGGCGAGCCGCAGGATCGTCAGGGCGTTGTCGGTCGAGCTGAACCGATCACCGGCGGTGATCGCGCCGACGATGCAGATCAGCACCAGCGCAACGACGAGGCCGGCGTTGCGGCCGACGCTGGTGCGCAGCAGGGCGAGGATCGGGTTGCCCTCCCGGTCCGTCTCGAGCGCCGCTTGCTCGACGCGGGCAGTGTCCTGGCTCATGCCGGAACCTTTCCTTCCATGACGAGGTCGAGGACCCTCGCTTCGTCGATCTCGGTGGCGGCGGACTGGTGGACGACCTCGCCCTCGCGGACGACGAGGACCCAGTCGGCGAGACCGAGGACCTCCTCGATCTCGCTCGAGACGACGACCACGGCGACTCCGCGATCGGCCAGGGACCTGATGAGCTGGTAGATCTCCGAGCGGGCGCCGACGTCGACGCCCCGCGTGGGCTCGTCGAGGAGCAGCACCCGGCAGTCGCGCAGCAGCCATCGGGCGAGCACGATCTTCTGCTGGTTGCCCCCCGAGAGGGTGCGGACGGCCCGGGTCACGCCGTCGGGTCGTACGTCGAGGCTGGTCGTCAGCTCCAGGGCGCGGCGGCGCTCCTCCCCCCGGTCGAGGAAGCCGAACCGGGCGAACCGGCTCATCGACGACACCGTGATGTTCTTGAACACGGCCTCGTCGAGCAGCAGGCCCTGGCTCTTGCGCTCCTCGGGGGCCAGCCCCATGCCGGCGCGGACGGACGACGTCACGGAGCCGCGCCGTACCCGCTTGCCGTCGACGCTGACCTCGCCCGACGAAGCGCGGCGGGCGCCGTACAGCGTCTCGACGATCTCGGACCGGCCGGCGCCGACCAGACCTGCTAGGCCGACGATCTCGCCGGCGCGCACGGTGAGGTCGACTCCCGTGAACACGCCGGCGAGGCTGAGGTCCCGCACCTGGAGCACCGGTGCACCGCGGTCGCGCGCGGTCTCGGGCCGGGGCGGGAAGACGTACTCGATCGAACGGCCGGTCATCAGACGGATCAGCTCGGCGGTCGGAGTGTCCGCGACGGCCAGGCCGGTCGCGACGGTGCGACCGTCCTTGAGGACCGTGATCCGGTGGCCGATCTCGCGGATCTCCTCCAGCCGGTGGGAGATGTAGACGACGGCGACGCCCTCCTCGGTGAGGTCGCGGATCACCCGGAAGAGGTTCTTGACGCCCTTCTGGTCGAGCACGGCGGACGGCTCGTCGAGGACGAGCAGCCGGGTGTCGTGCGAGAGAGCGCGGGCCATGCTGACGATCTGCTGGGACGCAGGCGAGAGCTCACCGACGATGCGGGTCGGCGAGATCTCGGGGTGCCCGAGCCGGGCCAGCAGCTCCCGCACCCGCTTGTGGGCCTGGCCGCGCTGGGTGAACCCGGCCCGGGAGATCTCGTGGCCGAGGAAGACGTTCTCGGTCACGTCGAGGTGCGGCACCAGGTCGAGCTCCTGGTAGATCGTCGCCACACCGTGCTCGATCGCCTTGGCCGGCGAGGAGAACGACGTCTCCTGGCCGTCCCAGGTGATCGTCCCGTCGTCCGGCTGGTGGAAGCCCGAGAGCACCTTGATCAGCGTCGACTTGCCGGCGCCGTTCTGGCCGAGCAGGCAGTGCACCTCGCCGGGGCGGACGTCGAGGTCCACACCGTCGAGCGCGCGGACGCCGGGGAACTCCTTGACGATCCCCGTCATCTGCAGCAGGACGTCTGTCATCGGTCTCCTCCCAGGAGGGCGGCGGCGCGCGGCGGCGCCACCAGGGTCGGGTCGTCGAAGACGGGCTCGAGGGCGACGGCGGCGCCACCCCGGACCGCGGCGGTGAAGCCCAGCGTCGAGAACTCGACCCGGGTGCCACCGGCCTGCGGCGCGAGTACGCCGGCGAGCAGGTGCTCCTCGATGGCGGGACGCATGTGGTGACCGATCTCGGCGAAGTAGCCGCTGAGCACGATCGCCGACGGGTTGAGCGCGTTGGTGAGCATCGCGGCACCGATCCCGATCCAGTTGCCGACCGCGTCCAGCGCGGCGATGGTCCGGGTGTCGCCGAGGTCGGCGCGCCGGTTGAGCTCGGCCAGCCGCTCGTCGAGCGAGAGAGCCGGGTCGCGCATCGGGTCGTCCGGGTCGGCGGCCCCGTCGAGCAGCGCACGCAGACCGCAGACGGTCTCCCAGCAGCCGACCCGTCCGCAGCCACAGCGACGACCGCCCGGCTCGACGATCATGTGGCCGAACTCCCCGGCGTACCCCTGGTGTCCGCGCAGCAGCCGGCCGGCCGCGACGATGCCGCCGCCGACACCGACCTCGCCGAAGATCACCAGGATGTCCTGGCGGTTCGGGTCGCCGGGCACGGCCTCGGCGATCGCGGCGAGGTTGCCCTCGTTCTCGATGGAGACGGGGTACGCCGCGCCGAGGCGGGCGCGCAGCTCGGAGCCGACCGGGACGTCGCGCCAGCGCAGGTTCGGGCCGACCGTCAGCACCTCACGGGGTCGGTCGAGCAGGCCGGCCACGCCGACGGTGACGCCGATCGTGTGGGCACCGCTGGCCCGGACGTCGTCGTCGGTGCGCTCGATGAGCTCCACCAGCCGGTCCAGCACCTCGTCGACGGCGAGCTTGTGGGCCTCGAGGGCGATACGGTGCTCCGCGACGACATTGCCAGCCAGGTCGAGGGCGATGACGGCCACGTGGTTGACGTTGATCTCGGCGCCGATCCCGCAGACCGCGGCGCCGTCGAGCTCGACCGACGTACCCGGGCGGCCCATCCCGCCGCGTTCGACGCCGGCGGCGCGGACCAGGCCGAGGTCGGCCAGCTCGGCGACCAGCGCGGAGACGGCGGTCCGGGTCAGCCCGAGCTCGGTGGCGAGGCGGGCCCGCGAGCGCGGCCCGTGGTCGCGCAGCTGGCGGAGGACGAGGGAGAGCTTGGCAGTGCGCACCCGAGACCTCCGACCCCTCGACGCGTGCCGTCAGCCCCTGTGACTGCGGTCACTCATTTGTTGAGATGCCGCACAAAGTAGGCCGCAACAGCCGAAGGTTGCAAGCGTTTCAAGCGAAAGATTCCAAAGTTCTGCACAAACTTTGCAAAGTCATCTTCGAAAGTTTGACCTAGGACGACGCTCTAGGGGGCGTAGACCGACGCGCTGATCATCCGGGCGGCACCGATCACGCCGCCCTCGTCGCCGAGCTCGCTCAGCACGATCGGGAGGTTGCCGGTGGCCAGCGGGAGGGAGCGCCGGTAGGTCACACCGCGGATCTCGGCGAGCAACGCATGCCCCAGTCCGGTGACCCGGCCGCCGATGACGATCAGGCCTGGGTTGAAGAACGACACCAGGCCGGCGAGCACCTGGCCGATGTGGCGACCGCTCTCGCGGATCAGCTGGACCGCCTGGGCGTCACCTTGGGAGACCGCGATGCCGACGTCGGCGGCCGAGAGCTCGCCCTTCTCGCTGAGCAGGGCGGCGAGCGCCGGCGAGCGGCCGCTGCGGGCTGCGGTAGCCGCGTCGCGAGCCAGCGCCGCGCCGCCGGAGAAGGCTTCGAGGCAGCCGGTGTTGCCGCACGCGCAGGTCGGGCCGAAGTCCTCGACCCGGATGTGCCCGATGTCGCCGGCACAGCCGTTGACGCCGCGGTAGAGCTCGCCGTCGATGACGATGCCGCAGCCGATACCGGTGCCGATCTTGACGAAGAGGAAGTCCTGGGCGCCCTTGGCCACACCCGCGTGCTGCTCCCCCACGGCCAACACGTTCACGTCGTTGTCGAGCATGACCGGGCAGCCGAGCTCGCGGGAGACCGCGTCGCGGACCGGGTAGCCGTCCCAGCCCGGCATGATCGGCGGCGACACCGACACCCCACGGTTGAAGTCGACCGGGCCCGGTACGCCGATCCCGGCCCCCATCACCTGGTCGACGCCCACCTCCGCCATCACCTCGCGCACCAGCTCCAACGCCGCCGCGAGCACGATCTCCGGCCCCTGCCGGATGTCGCTGGTGCGGTGCCGGGTCGCCAGTACGGTGAGGCGGCCGTCGGTGACACCCACGGACATGCCGGTCGCACCGATGGAGATGCCGACGAACCGGATGTCGGGCGAGAGGTCCACCAGGGTCGAACGACGACCCCCGCGCGACGCCGCCGGACCGGCCTCCTGGGCCAGGCCGAGCTCGGCCAGGCGCGCGACCTCCGCCGCGACCGTCGTACGGCTGACTTGGAGTCGGTCCGCGAGCTGGGCCTTCGAGAGCGCCCCCTCGTCACGGAGCTGGGCGAGGATCCGGGCCTGCATCGGGCTTTCGGCCCGGCCCGCCAGGGAATGACGCACGCGGGGAGTCTCCCACGGTTGTCCACAGAGACACCCGACAACAGGGACCTAGGGCTTGCGCCAGACCGAGACGTGACTCTCACTGTCGGAGGTGAACGCGCTCCGATCCCAGTCCGCGAAGCGCATTTCGAGCTCCATGCCAGCGAGCTCGGCCATCAAGTAGCGCTCGGCCGCCGCCTCGACCCACACGTGGCTGCTCGTCATACCGCCGAAGCCTCGACGACTGGATCGCACGGTGTCGAAGGGGTATTGCGTTCGAGCTGCCTGGGCTCTATGCGGGCGATCGGCGGATGCGGGTGAGTCACGAGACGATCAACCAGTCGCTGTTCATCCAGACCCAAGGGCGAGCTGAAGCGGGAGCTGACCGCTCATCTGTGCAGCCTCAACACCCGCCCCCGCAAGAGCCTCGACTGGCAGACTCCCGGCCAGGCACTCAACACGGGGCTCGTTGCAACAGCCAGTTGAATCCGCCTCCGCGTTGTTCATACGTTCGTGCGAGATTCCCGCACGAACGTTCGAACAACCGAAACGTGGGTGCCGCCAAGGAGCCTGTGGAGGAGGCTCGCCACCCTGGGGCCGACTGTGATGGGCTCGGGTGATGCCGTACCTGATGGACACCGGCGGCCGTCCACCCACCGGGGCGGCGGGCCGGGCAGCCCTCATACCTCAACGTGCGAGTACGACGAGTTGACTGGCGACGTAGTCGCCGAACTGGGCGTGGCCGGCCGGGGTGAGGTGGAGGCGGTCGCCGAGGTAGGGCAGGTCGAGGTGGGTGGTGCTGATGTAGGCGACGTCGTACCGCTCGGACAGCGAGGCCAGGAGCGCGTCGACGTGGGGTACGGCGCGGTCGCGGGACGGGGCGGTCGCGGGGCCGACGATGACGATGCGCTGGCCACGCAGCTCGCGCATCAGGCGGGCGAAGCCGGCGCGAATGTCGGCGTCGGGCTGGTCGTAGTCGTTGAGGCCACCCTCGACCACGACGAGGGCGGCACCGCGTCGCATGGCGCGGGGTGCGCGGTCGGCGAAGGCGACGTGTGAGCAGCTGCTGGCGTGAGCGCTGAAGCCCGAGCCGGAGAAGCCGGCGACGTGGACGGCACCCGGCAGCCGGGACGGCCACGAGTTCGTGGCGCGGTCCAGGCCGAGGCCCGCCGACCACGAGTCGCCGATGACGACGACGCGCTCCCCGGAGCCGTGGTCGGCCGCCGCGCGAGCGCGGGAGTCAGCGGTGAACCTCTCGCACCGGGGGACGTCGGCACTCTGGGCGCGCACGCCGAGCGCGACGGTCAGCGCCGCCACCATCACCGCAATCACGACCGCGCCCATCAGCCACGGCCGTCGTACCGACCAGATCAACGAACCTCAGCTCCCCGCGCTTTTCGCCACGCTGTGCCCCACCACAAGACTCAGCGACAGGACGGCGCAGATGTTCCGGAATGACGAAGATTCCTCGGCAGCGCTACCGAATCGTGATCTTCTAAGCCGGTGAGCGACCTCCTCCACGTCACCGGGCCCGACGCACGCACGATCGAGACCCTGGTGGGAGGAGACCCGGATGGGTTCGGTCTGCTCTTCCACGGCGGCTCACCGTCGGCCGTTGCGGCGTACCCATCGTTCGACGAAACCGCCCGTGCGCTCGGCCTGCGGCTGGTGACGCTCTCTCGGCCCGGGTACGGCGGGTCGACGCCGCGTCCCGCGCCCGGGCGGTACGCCGACGACGTGGTCGAGAGCGCGTCGGTGCTCGACCACCTCGGCATCGATGAGTTCATCACGCTGGGCTGGTCCGGCGGCGGTCCGCGGGCGCTCGCGTGCGCCGCGCTGCTGCCCGACCGGTGTCGCGCCGCCGCGTCGCTGGCCGGCGTTGCGCCGTACCTCGGCGAGGGGCTGGACTGGTTCGCCGGTATGGCCGAGGAGAACCACGAGGAGTACCACGCGGCCGAGCAGGGTCCAGAGGTCTACGAGGCGTTCGTGGTCGACCACATCCTGCCGATGCTGGCGGCGACACCCGACCAGATGGCCGAGGCGATGGGCGGGCTGGTGACGCCGGTCGACAAGGCCATGGTCACCGACGAGTTCGCGGACTGGATGAGCCGCACCTTCAACGCTGCGGGAGCGCAGGGCGCGGCCGGCGTCCGCGACGACGGCATCGCCGCGGTGAGCCCGTGGGGCTTCGACCTGGCCGACATCCGGGTGCCGGTCTCGATCTGGCAGGGACGTCAGGACGCGATGGTGCCGTTCGGGCACGGCGAGTGGCTCGCCACCCACGTGCCGGGCGCCGAGGCGCACCTCTTCGAGGACGAGGGACACCTGTCGCTGGTCGGCAGGCTCGAGGAGATCCTCACCGACCTCAAGCGACTCGCTGGGCTGTAGCCACCAGCGCCGGCGTGCGCCCGCGCCGGGACCCATCCGCTGGCGATCCCGTGCACGACGAAGAACCCCGCCACCAGCAGGCCGAGACCGATGACGACCGCCGCCAGCGAGTGCGCGAGCGTCAGCATCAGTCCGGCGAGGGCGAGGAAGCACCCCGCAGGCAGGACGGCGCGTCAGACGGCGTAGGCCTCGAGCTCGCCCGCGAGGTCCGCGTTGGCCCGACCGACCACGATCGTGCCGTCGCCGGTGTGCTCGAGCGAGTCGATCTCGCCCTGCTGGTGCAGGCGGTTGATCAGGTCTCCGCGCTCGTAGGGCAGTAGCGCCTTGAACTCGACACCCGGACGCGGCAGCTCCCCCTCGACCAGCGCGAGCGCCTCGGCGATGCCCTCGCCGGTCTTGGCGGAGACGACCACCGAGTGCGGTTCGCGCTGACGCAGCCGGGCGAGCACCATCGGGTCGGCCAGGTCGGCCTTGTTGATGATGACCAGCTCGGGCACCTTGGTGGCGCCGATCTCGGCGAAGACCTCACGGACGGCGGTGATCTGGCCCTCGGGGTCCGGGTGGGAGCCGTCGACGACGTGCAGGATCAGGTCGGAGTCGGCGACCTCCTCGAGCGTGCTCCGGAACGCCTCCACCAGCTGGTGCGGCAGGTGTCGGACGAACCCCACGGTGTCGCTCATGGTGTAGATCCGGCCGTCCGACGTCGTCGTACGACGCGTGGTCGGATCGAGCGTCGCGAAGAGCGCGTCCTCGACCAGTACGCCGGCGTCGGTCAACCGGTTGAGCAGCGAGGACTTGCCGGCGTTGGTGTAGCCCGCGATCGAGACGCTCGGGATGTGGTTGCGACGGCGCTCCTGGCGCTTGGTGTCGCGGGTGCCCTTCATCTCGCGCAGGTCGCGACGGAGCTTGGCGATCTTGGTGTTGATCCGGCGCCGGTCGTTCTCGATCTTGGTCTCACCGGGGCCACGGCTACCGATACCGGCACCGCCGGCGACCCGGCCTCCGGCCTGGCGGGAGAGGTTGCCACCCCAGCCGCGCAGGCGCTGCTTCATGTAGTTGAGCTGGGCCAGCTCGGTCTGGGCCTGCGCCTCGCCGGAGCGGGCGTGCTGGGCGAAGATGTCGAGGATCAGCGCGGTCCGGTCGACGACCTTGACCTTGAGCTTGTCCTCGAGGTTCCTGAGCTGGCTGGGCGCGAGCTCACCGTCGCAGATCACCGTGTCGGCCCCGGTCGCCTGGACGATCTCGGCGATGCCCTCGACCTTGCCGCGACCGACGTACGTCGCAGGGTCGGGTGTCTGCCGACGCTGGTAGATCGCCTCCAGCACCTCGGACCCCGCGGTCTCGGCCAGCAGCGCGAGCTCGGCCATGGAGTTCTCGGCGTCCTCGACGGTGCCCTCGGTCCAGACACCGACGAGCACCACGCGCTCCAGCCGGAGCTGGCGGTACTCGACCTCGGTGATGTCCTCGAGCTCGGTGCGCAGACCGGCGACCCGCCGGAGCTGGTGTCGCTCGGCGAGCTGCATGGCGCCGACCGTCGGGTCCTCCTCCGGGTCGTCCCCGGAGTAGCCCGACTCGACCTCGTCGTCGGCCCAGTCGTCGGTGTCCTCGAGCTCGGTGTCGAGGCTGAAGTCTGGATCGATCTCATGTGCGTTCGTCATACGGCTTCCAGAGTACGTTCACCCGCCTCAACCAGCGAACCGATTAGCGGATCCCCCCGGGTGGTAGGAACAGGTCATGCTTCGTAGCCTCGTCGCCCAGCTCACGTCCATCACCCTCGCCGCCAGTGGCCTCACCATCGCGCTCGCCGGGGCAGCGCCGCCCGCCACGGCAGGGACAACCGTCTTCCCGGTGCCCACGAGCGAGGCCGGCGTCGGCCGGATCGTGACCGCTCCGGACGGCACGATGTGGTTCACCGAGGAGGACGCCAACAAGGTCGGCAAGGTGACGCCGGGCGGCCAGGTCACGGAGTTCGCGTTCCCCGCCGAGTTCCCGGGCACCACGAGGCTCAAGGATCTCGACGTCGCACCGGACGGCACGATCTGGGTGCTCTACGAGTCGGGCGAGAAGCTCCGACACATCCGGCCCGACGGCTCGACGATCACCGACTGGTCGCTGGACGCGCAGGGCGACCCCGTCGGCGACTCGGTGCGCGTCGCCCCCAACGGCACAGCGTGGGTGGTCGGCCAATTCGACGAGTCGATCGTGGCGACCGTGACCGACAGCGGCGGGCAGCTCCTCCCCAATCCTCCCGAATGTGAGGACTCCCTCGGGATGGGAGTCGACGGCTCAATGTGGTGCCGCACGAGCTCGGGCCTCAACCACCTGAACCCAGCGGGCGGCGGGGTCAGCTACCCGGCCAACAACTACGCGGCGTACCCCTATGCGATCGCGGCCGGCCCGGTCGGGTCGATCTGGTTCGGCCGCTACTTCAGCGGCACCATGTTCACCTCCCCCGACGACGGCGAGGTCGGCTACCTCGACGCCGCCACGTCGCAGGTCACGGCGTACGACACCGGCAGCCGCACGGCGCCGGCCGACCTGGTGCAGGGGCCGGACGGCAACATGTGGTTCACGAGCATCGGCGCCGCAGCCGGCATCGGCCACATCTCGGCCGGCGGCCGGGGCGCACTGACCGCGATCGGCGGCTACGAGCCGGAGTCGCTGACCTTCGCGAAGGACGGCGCGATCTTCGCGACCGACCCGACCAACAACGTGATCATCCGGGTGACGACCGACCAGCTCCAGCGGACCAACGTCGACCCGGGTGACGGGTCGGTCTTCACCCAGCCGACCACCCGCCCGCTGGTCGGCACCGTGGTCGTCCCGCGCAAGCCGGTCGCGGTGCGCAAGGGCCGGGTGCCGACGACCGTCGCCTGCCCGAAGACGGCGGTCGGCTGCCGCGGCACGGTCACCCTGCGCTCGGTCCAGAAGGGGCATCGCCCGGTCGCCCGCGCAGTGTCGTACGCCCTCAAGCCCGGCAAGAAGAAGACCGTGCGGCTCGCGCTCACGAAGGCCGGCACCAAGGCCGTGCGACCCGGCAGGGTCACCAAGCTGCGCGTCGAGCTGACCCAGAAGGGCGCGAAGACCGTGCGCAAGGTCGTGAAGGTGCGACGCTGACCGGGTGAACCTGCCCGCCGTCCCGCCCGGCATCCGTCTGCTCGGCATCACCGGTGCGCCGGGGGTCGGGAAGACCACGGTCGCCACCGCCCTGCGCCTGCCGGTGGTGCCGATGGACGGCTTCCACTACGCCGACGTCGAGCTCGTACGGCGCGGCCTGCGCGACCGCAAGGGTGCACCGGAGACGTTCGACGCGGAGGGGTACGCCGCACTGCTCGCCCGGGTGCGGGCCGGTGAGCCGGACGTGGTCGCGCCGATGTTCGAGCGCGCCCTGGAGCAGCCGATCGCAGGGGCGATCGCGGTGCCCGCGACCGGCACGGTCGTCACGGAGGGCAACTACCTGCTGCTCGACGAGCCGCGCTGGCGCGTCGTACGAGAGCAGCTCGATGTGGTGTGGCACCTGCACGTCGACGACGGCGTACGGCGTGAGCGGCTGGTCGCGCGGCACGTCGAGTTCGGCAAGACGCCTGCTGAGGCGAGAGCGTGGGTCGCCCGGGTCGACGACGCCAACGCCGCGCTCGTCGAGGTCGCGGCCGCCCGGGCAGACGTCGTGGTGGAGCTCAGCGAGGCTCGGCCGCGAACTCCCCCGGCGTCACGCCGGTGACGGCGCGCCAGTCGCGGCCGAAGTGGGCCTGGTCGGCGTAGCCCAGGTCGGCGGCGACGCGGGCCAGGTCGGGCCGGTCGGTGTCGCGCAGGCGCTCGGCGGCCTCGTGCAGCCGGCGCCGCTGGATCAGCCACTTCGGCGACAGCCCGATGCGGCGGGCGGTCAGTCGTTGCAAGGTGCGCTCGGTGATCGCGAACTTCTCGCAGACCTGTCCGACCCGTTGCACCTGCTGGTCGCCCTCGACGTACTCGACGATCGCGTTGACCAACCGCCCCTCGTCGTCGACGGGGAGCAGCGCCGCGAGCGCCTCCTCGACCGCCGCGACCGCGCCCTGCTGGCGGTCCGGGTCGTCGGGGTCGTCGCCGACCGCCTCCCGGATCCGGCCCGCCAGTGCCTCGTCGGGGAGCGGGACCGCCTGGTCAGTGAGCTGGTCGACGCTGCCGCCGACGAGAGCGGCGCCGGCGGCCGGCTGGAGCATCGTGCCGAGCGCCCAACCCGAGCCGGTCAGCTCCTGGGTCGACAGGCCTGTGCTCGGGCCGACGAGCAGCGCGTAATCGTGGGAGACGACGATCAGGCAGACGGGGTACTGCAGCACCCGCTGCACCGACACCTGACCGGCCGGAAGAGACCACACCGGCATCCAGTAGCGGCGTACGACGTCGACGAGGAGGGGGCTCGGCGCGAACCGGTGGATGGGCGGGGTGTACCCGCTCGCGTCGAGCAGGTGGGCGCGCTCCGTCGGATCGATCCGGCGGTTGTCTGTCATGTGTCGGATTCTTTCAAGAACCACCGACATCCACACGCCACGCTGGAGGCATGAACTTCTACCTCGACGCAGCCGACCGCTTCAGTGCCATCGTGGACGCGACCAGCGACTGGTCCGCGACCAGTCCCTGCGAACGCTGGACCGCCGCCGACGTCGTGGACCACGTGGTCGACACCGAGCGCCGGTTCCTGGAGGGCCAGGGGGCCGAGCTGGGTGAGCGTCCGACCGGCGACCCGGCCACCGTGTGGGCGCAGCACCTGGCCGCCGTACGTCCGCTCGTGTCCGACGAGGCGTTCCGTGGTCGCGAGTACGACGGCTTCTTCGGTCGTACGACGGTCGGCGCGACCCTCGACAACTTCTACGGGTTCGACCTGGTCGTGCACGGCTGGGACCTCGGGTCCGCCAGCGGTCGGCCGACGACCTTCACCGACGCCGACATGGACGCGATGGAGCAGGCGTTCGTGGGCTTCGGCGACCACGCGTACGACGAGGGCGTCTTCCGCCAGCCCGTGGAGGTCGCCGACGACGCCCCGCGCCAGGAGCGGCTCCTGGCGCGGATGGGGCGCTCCGCCTGACGGGTCGTCCGCCTGACAGGCACCTATGGCTAGCGGAGAGGCGGACGACCCGATCAGCGACTACTTCGGGGGCATCCGGATGCCGCCGTCGACGCGGACGACCTCGGCGTTCATGTAGCTGTTGGTGATGCACTCGACGACCATGCTGGCGAGCTCGTCGGGGACGCCGAGGCGCTTCGGGAAGAGCACGTTGGAGCCGAGGTTGGCCTTGAAGGCGTCGGCGTCCGGGCCCTCGCCGTAGATCGGGGTGTCGATCAGGCCGGGGGCAACGGTGTTGAGGCGAATGCCCGAGGCGGACAGGTCGCGGGCGACCGGGAGGGTCATGCCGACGACGCCGCCCTTGGAGGCGGAGTACGACGCCTGGCCGATCTGGCCGTCGAAGGCGGCGACGCTGGCGAGGTTGCAGATGGCACCGCGGCAGCCGTCGGCGTCGGGCTCGTTGCGGCTCATCGCCGTGGCCGCGATGCGGGTCATGTCGAAGGTGCCGATCAGGTTGATCGCGATCACCTTGCGGAAGGCGTCCAGGTCGTGCGCCGAGTCGAACTCGCCGTCGCGCCCGATGGTGCGCTGGGCCCATCCGATGCCGGCGGAGTTGACGACCGCACGCAGCGGCGCGATCTCGGCGGCGGCGTTGACCGCTGCCTTGATCTGATCGGTGTTGGTCACGTCGACCTGGGCGAAGACGCCGCCGATCTCCTGGGCGAGGGCTTCACCCCTGTCGGCCTGCAGGTCGGCGACCACGACGATCGCGCCCTTGGCGGCGAGCTGGCGGGCGGCAGCCGCGCCGATGCCCGACGCGCCCCCCGTGACGATGGCACTGGCTCCGTTGATGTCCATGGCTCCGGAGCATAGAACCCGCTACAGATCGGTGACGCCCCGGGCCACGACCACGGCGGGACCGGTGAGCAGGATCCGATTGCCGGCCGTCCAGGTGACGGTGAGGGTGCCACCGGGCACGTCGACCCGGTAGGCGACGTCCTCGGCCGGAGGCCCGCCGTCCGATGACAGAGCCCCGTCGGCCACCGCGGCCGCCACCATCACGGCGCCGGCACCGGTCCCGCAGGAGCGGGTCTCCCCCGAGCCGCGCTCATGGACCCGCATCGCGACGTGCCGGTCGCCGCGGCGTACGACGAACTCGACGTTGACGCCGTGGGGATACGTCGCCTCGTCGTGCTCGGGAGCCGCCAGCAGGTTGCCGGCGTCGTCGAGCGAGTCGACGAAGGCGACCGCGTGCGGGTTGCCCATGTCGACGTGGCGCGCAACCCAGGCGTGACCGGGCACGGCGACCTTGGACTCCCCGAGGACGGTCGGCTCCCCCAGGTCGGCGGTGATCAGGTCGCCGTCGACGAGCAGGGTCTTCACGCCGTCCCGGGTGCCGATCGGGATCGGCTGCGACGGGTCGACGAGGCCCTCCTCGACGAGGTGCCGGGCGAAGACCCGGATGCCGTTGCCGCACATCTCCGACACCGAGCCGTCGGCGTTGCGGTAGTCCATGAACCACAGATCGCTCTCGCGGACCACCCGCAGGACACCGTCGCCGCCGATGCCGGCACGCCGGTCGCAGAGGGCACGGACCCGCTCGGCGGAGAGATCCCCGTGCACCGAGCCGTCGTGGTCGGGCAGCAGGACGAAGTCGTTCTCCGTGCCGTGCCCCTTGAGGAAGGCGTACTCCGGCCCAGCCGAGTCAGGCATGGGACGCTCCGTAGAGACCCCTGGCGTAGTTGTCCTCCGCGTAGTAGGCGTCGAGCTCGTCCAGGCTCATCCCACTCGGCTCGGCCTCCTTCGCGATCACCGCGCGGCGCGGCACCGTGCCGTTGGGGTCCCAGGTCTCCGGCTTCCACAGGCCTGAGCGCAGGAACGCCTTCGCGCAGTGGAAGAAGATCTCCTCGATCTCGACGACCACGGCCAGGATCGGCCGGTGGCCCTTCACCATCATGTCAGCGAAGAACGGCGCGTCGCTGACGAGCCGGGCGCGTCCGTTGACGCGCAGCGTGTCGCCGCGGCCGGGGATGAAGAAGTTCAGGCCGACGTGGGGGTTCTGGAGGATGTTCTTGTAGCCGTCGGCCCGCTTGTTGCCCGGCCGCTCGGCCAGCGCGATGCTGCGGTCGTCGATGACGTGGACCAGCTGGCCGGCCGGGTCACCCTTCGGTGAGGCGTCGCACTCGCCCAGGGCGGAGGCGGTCGCGAGCACGCAGAACGGCGTCGCCGCAAGCCAGTCGCGGTCGACGTCCAGCAGTGCGGTGCGACCCTTGTCGCGGGCGCGCTCGTTGGGCTCACCGAGCAGACCGACGAGGTCGTCGACGGTCGTGATCTCGGTCCAGGTGGAGGTGGTCACACCATCACGATACGGGCCCCGTCACCTGGGTTTGACGACCGCTGCCGCACCTCCCCCACGACGCTGCGGCTCGGCGACGGCAGTCAGCCGCTTGCCGGCCCCGAACTCGATGCCGGTGGCCGCGCCGATCTCGTGGGTGCCGGTGAAGATGTCCGCATAGGTGACGACGTCGTGGCCGAGCGCCTCGAGCACGGCGCCGTACTGCTGCTCGAACGCCGGCTCCGCCTGGTCGGTCGCGGTGTTGCGCTGCGTGACCCGCGGCGCGGCGATCGCCTCGGGGAGGGTCATCTCGAAGTCGAGCCGGTTGACCAGCATCTGGAGCACCGTCGTGATGATGGTCGACCCGCCGGGTGAGCCGAGGGCGAGGACGGGCTTGCCCTTCTCGAGCACGATCGTCGGCGACATCGAGGAGCGCGGCCGCTTGAGGGGCTCGATCCGGTTGGGGTCCTTCGGGTCGTACGCCGCACTGAAGTCGGTCAGCTCGTTGTTGAGCAGGAAGCCGCGCCCCGGCACGACCATGCCGGAGCCACCGGTCTGCTCGATCGTCAACGTGTATTCGACGACGTTGCCCCACTTGTCGGCGACGGTGAGGTTGGTGGTCTCGGTGTTCTCCGTGTCGTTGGTGGTCGTGCCGACGCTGCGGACGGGCGTGCACGTGCCGTCGTACGACGTGATGTCACCGGCCTCGACGGGCTTCTTCAGTGTGGTGGCGAGGTTGATCTGGCAGGCGCGCTCGGCGGCGAACTTGTCGGAGAGCAGGTCGCGCAGCGGCACCTTGACCTGCTTGGGATCACCGACGTACGCGCCGCGGTCCGCGAAGGACAGCGCGCTGGCCTCCAGGTAGAGGTGCAGCGCCTGCACCCGAGGCAGCGCGCCGAGGTCGTAGCGCTCGAGGATGTTCAGAGCCTCGCCGACCGTCGAACCGCCGGACGACGACGGCGCCATGCCGTAGACATCGAGGCCGCGGTAGCCGATCTTGGTCGGCTTCTGGTCGAGCGCGCGGTAGCGCTTCAGGTCACGCTTGACCAGGTAGCCCTTCGGGACGGGGAGCTTGGTCGACTTCGTCGTCGGTGGCGTGCGGACGGCGTCGACGATCTCGTCGGCGATCACGCCGTTGTAGAAGGGCTTCAGGCCCTCGCGCGCCAGCAGCCGGTACGTCGCCGCGAGGTCCGGGTTGCGGAACGTGCTGCCGACCCGGGGTGCGTGCCCGCCTCGCCAGTAGAGCCGCTTGGTGGGCACGAACGCCTTGAACCGCAACTTGTTCTGGACGACCTGACCACGGAAGGTCGGGTCGACCTCGAAGCCGCGGTCGGCGAGCCTGGCCGCCGGTCGCAGCGACTTCCCGAGCGACCGGGTGCCCCAGCGATCGAGCGCGCGCTGCCAGGTCGCCAGGGTGCCGGGCACCCCGACGGAGACGCCGCTGGTGACGAGCTCCGGCGAGAAGTTGTAGGGCTTCTTCGTCTTCGGGTCGATGAACGCGTCGTGCGGCATCGCGGCGGGCGCCGTCTCGCGACCGTCGATCGTCTGCACCTTGCCGGTCTTGGCCGAGTAGTGGACGAAGTAGCCACCGCCACCGATCCCGGCACTGAACGGCTCCGTGACACCCAGCGCGGCGGCCGTGGCGACGGCGGCGTCGGTGGCGTTGCCACCGGCGCGCAGCACCCGGAGCCCGACCTGAGTGGCGTAGGGGTCGACCGAGGTGACCGCGCCGCCCGAGCCGTACGCCGTGGCCTTCTTGGGCGGCTGCGCCTCCCGTGGTCGGTCCGGCTGAGCCGCCTGGGACGGCGCAGAGACGACCACCAGGCCGGCGGTGAGGGACAGGGCTGCGAGGACCGCGACGGAACGCATGGATCAACTCCCGAGAAGTAGTTGCTCCTATCCCGGTGCCCGCTCAGTCGGGACGTAAACGCGGCCCCACGACGCGGTAGCGCGCCCCGATGAACGCCTTGTTGCGGTCGACCTCCAGCAGCTCCAGGTCGAACCGCCGCGGAAACAGCGGCTTGCCCGACCCCACGGTCACCGGTGCGATCGACACCACGACCTCGTCGAGCAGGCCGGCCTCCGCGAACTGCGCGGCCAGGTCGCCGCCGCCGACCATCCAGAGATCCTTGTCGCCCGCGGCGGCCACCATCTCGGCGTGCACCTCGGTCACCGGCGCCGTCGTGAGCCGGACGGACTCCGCCGCCAACGGCAGGTCGCGGTGGGTGAACACCCAGCTGGGCTGCTCGTAGGCCCAGGCCTCGCCGGTCGTGGCGTTGTGCGCGAGGACCCACTCGTACGTCGTCGAGCCCATCGCGATCGCGCCGATCGTCGCGATGAACTCGCCGTAGTTGAACGGGCCGTCCTCGTCGATCGGCTGGGTCAGCAGCCAGTCGAGGGAGTCGTTGTCGTCGGCGAGGAACCCGTCGAGGGTCGTCGCGGTGTAGAAGACGGTCTTGGTCATGGGGTGACTCCTGTACGTCGTCGTAACCAGTCGATCGGATCACCGTGGTCGACCTCGACCCCGGCCGAGCGCAGCAGGTGGCGCGCCATCAGTCTCCGGTGAGCACCGAAGGTCAGCACGTGCGCGACGACGCTCCCGAGCTGGAAGCTCTCGGGTGGCTCGCACAGCGCGTCGACGAGCCGGTCGTCCCAGGCGCCGCGGCGGTCGATGTCGCGGACGATCGCCAGCCAGCGCGGCGCGATCACCTCGTGCCGCGCCCGCAGCTCGGCGGGTTCGTCGCCGGCACGCGCGGGGATCTCCCCGCCTTCGATGGACGCGACCCAGACCTCCTTGGCCCAGACGTGGTGCTCGAGCACCGCGGCGACCGACGTCTCCTCACCGTCCCAGGACAGGACCGTGTTGCCGGGGAGCCGTACGACCCGGTAGTCCTCGTCGGACAGCTGCTTGGCGCGGTCGATCAGCTCGGCGGTGTCGTCGAGGTCGTGCTGGACGAGCTGCTCGGTGAGGGGGTTCATGGTCGCCTCCTTGGCGTGCACCCACAGGGAGGTCGGCGGGTGGAAGTGGATGCCGTTGGGGGCGGGCAACCAGTGACTGCCGGTCGCCGGCTGGCTCGGCGGACGCCCGAAGGCACTGGAGAACGCGCGGCTGAACCCGTCGACGGACTCGTAGCCGGCCGCGAACGCCACGTCGGTCACGGTCGCGCCCTGCCGGAGCTGCCAGGCGGCGCGCTCCAGCATCACCCGACGCCGCATCGCGACCGGCGGTTCACCGGCACCGGCGGAGAGCTGGCGCGCGAAGTGGTACGGCGACGAGTGAGCCCCGCCGGCCATGTCGTCGAGGCGGCGATGGCCCTCGTCCAGCACCGCGTCGAGCAGTTCGCGCAGCCGGTCGCGCGCCGGTCTGGTCTCGGTCATGACCCCAGTCTGGACTCGGTCACCGACCGACCGCCCGACCGATCTTGCTGTGGTTTCGAGGCTCGGGCCTAGCGGCCCTCACACCTCAACCTCCGAGATCGGTGGTTGAGGTGCGAAGCCCGCTAGGGCTGAGCCTCGAAACCACCCCGACGGCACGATCCGCGAGCTCGGGGTCGTCGTACCGCAGCCAGACGATCCGCGGGTCCTTGCGGAACCACCCGTCCTGCCGCCGCGCGAACCTCCTGGTGGCGAAGATCGTGCGCTGGCGCGCCTCGTCCAGCGTGAGCTCGCCACGTAGGTGCGCCACCACCTCGCGGTAGCCGATCGCCACCGACGCGGTCCGCCCCTCGGCGAGCCCCTCGTCGAGCAGGCGCTCCACCTCGGCCACGAAGCCGGCCTCGAACATCAGGTCCACCCGGCGCTCGATCCGCTCGTCCAGGGTCGGCCGATCGATGTCGACACCGATCTGGACGGTGTGCGGGTCGGCGTACTCCAGCCTCGGCAGCGAAGCACTGTAGGGCCGGCCGGTGATCTCGATGACCTCGAGCGCGCGGACGGTACGCCGCCCGTTCTCGACCAGCATCCGGCCGGCGGCCTCCGGGTCCAGCGTGCGCAGCCGGTCGTAGAGGGCCTCGGGTCCGAGCTCGGCGAGCTCGGCCTCCAACCGCTCCCGGATGGCCGCGTCGGTCGCCGGGAACTCGAACCGGTCCACGATCGCCCGCGTGTAGAGCGCCGACCCCCCGACGAGGACGGGGGTGCGTCCGGCGGCGCGCAGCTCGACCACGACCGCGCGCGCCCACCCCTGGAACTCGGCCACCGTCGCGGGATCGCCGACGTCGAGGGTGTCGAGGAGGTGGTGCGGGATGCCGCGCCGCTCGGCGACCGGCAGCTTCGCCGTCCCGACGTCCATGCCGCGGTAGACCTGCATGGCGTCGGTGTTGACCACCTCACCGCCGAGCCGCTCGGCGAGGTCGAGCGAGAGGTTGGTCTTGCCGGAGGCGGTGGCCCCGACGACGGCCACGATCGGGACCGTCGGGGTTGGCTGCACGTGGCTAGTGTGGCAAACATGAGTCAGACCTCGAAGCCACCCGGAGAGCACGAGAGCGAGCTGCCCGACGAGCGCGACGCCACGCGACCTGCCGGCGAGCAGGAGGAGAATGCGGAGACGTCGCTCGACGAACCATCTGACGGCTCAGGAGGTGAGTGAGATGAGCTTCTTCGACAAGGCCAAGGACACGGTCTCGGACGCCGTGGACAAGCACGGCGACAAGATCGCCAGCGGCATCGACAAGGCTGCCGACCTCGCGGACGGCAAGACCGGCGGCAAGCACAGCGAGAGGATCCGGAGCGGTGCCGACAAGGCCAAGGACGCCCTGGACAAGCTCGACGGCAAGAACGACGACATCCGCTGAGGTGAAGCTGTGAGCGAGTTCGACACGGAAGAGCCGGTGCTCGACGAGGCCCCCGGCGAGGACGAGGTCCTCTCCGACGAGACCGGCACGATCTATGACGCGACCGGCGAGGCCGAGACCACGCCGCATGACCTCGAGGACGACGACGAGGACGAGGAGTGACGCAGGCTCCAGCGCACGGCCGCTTCGTGGTCGTGCCCGCGGCGTACGTCTTCCTGCTCCGCGACGGCGACACCGGGACGGAGGTGCTGCTGCAACTGCGGCAGAACACCGGCTACATGGACGACCACTGGGCCGCCGCCGCGGCCGGGCACATCGAGAGGGGCGAGACGGCGTACGACGCCGCGCAACGCGAGGCGCGCGAGGAGCTCGGCGTCGCCGACCTGGACCTGTCGTTCGTGACGTCGATGCAGCGCACTCGTCACGACGAGCCGATCGATGAGCGCGTCGACTTCTTCTTCACCGCCCGCTCGTGGACGGGCGAGCCCCGGATCATCGAGCCCGACAAGGCCGCCGACCTGCGTTGGTGTCCGCTCGACGCCCTGCCCGACCCGGTGGTGCCGCACGAGCTGTCGGTGTTGGAGGCGCTGCGAACGGGTACCACCACGGCGTACTCCACCTTCGGCTTCTAGGAGACCCCCCGTGACGTCCGACGACACCGACCTCGGCCCGATGCCCGACCCGGTCATCGAGCCCGGCGAGCCCAACCCCGGGGGTGTCGATGCCCTCCAGGACGACAGCGGCCCGATCGCCATCCCCGACCTCACCGCCGACGAGAACCCGGCGCTCGAGGACAAGGCGCCAGAGACCGTGAAGAAGGGGGTCTCCGACAGCGAGGACACCTCCACCGAGGCCACGGCGACGGGCAGCGGCGGCGAGACCGACCACCAGCCGGAGAAGGAGTCGCCGGCATGAACGGCGACGACAGCGACGAGGAGCTGCAGTCCTCGACGCCCGGGTCGAGCGGACCGGAGCGAGCCGCCGGCGGGATGGGGGTCAGCAGCGAGCGGGTCGGCCCCACCGGGCCCGGCCAGACCGCGACCGACGGGCTGCGTGACGTCTCGGAGCACGAGCGCGAGCCCGACGAGGAGACACTCCCCGAGCAGTCGCCGGGCAACCCGGAGGAGAACCCTGAGGGCATCCCGCCCAAGGCGGGCTACTCGGACCAGGACCCGCGCTCAGACTGAGCCTCGACCTGGGCGCGAGTCAGCGGCAGGCGGGGGCGTCCGGGAGCGGGGCGGGTACGCCGAGCGTCGGCATGCCGAGCGTGACGCCGGCGGGCGTCGCCGGGGCCGCGTTCCTGGCCTCCCAGGCGTCGCCCGAGCGGGTCCGTCGTACGGCGGTCGCCGGGCCGTC
Organism: Nocardioides endophyticus; assembly: GCF_039543845.1. Classification (NCBI taxonomy): domain Bacteria; kingdom Bacillati; phylum Actinomycetota; class Actinomycetes; order Propionibacteriales; family Nocardioidaceae; genus Nocardioides; species Nocardioides endophyticus. Next base: position 199,042 of record NZ_BAABKN010000014.1, read on the forward strand.
CGCGACCAGGTGGTGCGGGGCGGCGTACGTGACCTCCACGGTGACCATGTCCCCCGGGCGAACGTCGACGCCCTCGGGCGGGGTGAAGTGCACGAGCCGGTTGTCGGGACCGCGGCCCGAGAGGCGGTGGGTCGCCTTGTCCTTGCGGCCCTCACCCTCGGAGACCATCAGCTCGACGCGGCGGCCGACCAGCTTCTTGCCCTCTTCCCAGGCGACGTCGTTGACCAGCGCCGCGAGCCGCTCGTAGCGGTCCTTGACCACCTCGGGCGAGATCTGGTCGTCGAGCGTGGCGGCGGGAGTGCCGGGCCGCTTGGAGTACTGGAACGTGAACGCCCCGGAGAAGCGCGCCTCGCGGACGACGTCGAGCGTCGCCTGGAAGTCCTCCTCGGTCTCGCCCGGGAAGCCCACGATGATGTCGGTCGTGATCGCGGCCTCCGGCATAGCGGCGCGGACCCGCTCGATGATGCCGAGGTACTTCGCCTGGCGGTAGGACCGGCGCATGTCTTTGAGCACCTTGTCGGAGCCCGACTGCAGCGGCATGTGCAGCGAGGGCATCACGTTCGGTGTCTCGGCCATCGCCTCGATGACGTCGTCGGTGAACTCGGCCGGGTGCGGGCTCGTGAAGCGGACCCGCTCGAGCCCCTCGATCTCACCGCAGGCGCGCAGCAGCTTGGAGAACGCCTGCCGGTCGCCGAACTCCACGCCGTACGCGTTGACGTTCTGGCCCAGCAGGGTGATCTCGGAGACGCCCTCGGCGACCAGCGCCTCGACCTCGGCCAGGATCTCGCCGGGGCGACGATCCTTCTCCTTGCCGCGCAGTGCGGGGACGATGCAGAACGTGCAGGTGTTGTTGCACCCGACCGAGATCGACACCCAGGCGGCGTACGCCGAGTCGCGCTTGGTCGGCAGCGTCGACGGGAAGACCTCGAGCGACTCGAGGATCTCGACCTGCGCCTCCTCCATCACCCGCGCCCGCTCCAGGAGCACAGGAAGGGAGCCGATGTTGTGGGTCCCGAAGACGACGTCGACGTACGGCGCCTTGGCGGTGATCGTCGAGCGGTCCTTCTGCGCCAGGCAGCCGCCGACGGCGATCTGCATGCCCGGGTTGGCGGCCTTGATCGGCGCCAGGTGCGAGAGGTTGCCGTAGAGCTTGTTGTCGGCGTTCTCACGCACCGCGCACGTGTTGAAGACGACCACGTCGGCCTGGGCGTCCGCGGGGGCCGCGACGTACCCGGCGCCCTCCAGCAGCCCGGTGAGGCGCTCGGAGTCGTGGACGTTCATCTGGCACCCGTAGGTGCGGACCTCGTACGTGCGTGCGCTACTCATGACGGTCCAAGGTTACGGCGCCCGGTCGCTCGGCACGGAATCGCACGACATCGACCCTCCGACCCCAGGCACCCATAGCCGGATCGGGTGATACGTGGATAGTCTCTCGGTGCATGACGACGCTGGAGTCCGACCCCGCCGCCACCACGCAAGGGGACGCCCTGGTCGTGCTCGACCACGTGGACAAGTGGTTCGGCGACCTGCACGTCCTCCAGGACATCAACATCTCCGTACGCCGCGGCGAGGTCGTCGTCGTGATCGGGCCCTCCGGCTCCGGCAAGTCCACGCTCTGCCGGGCGATCAACCGTCTCGAGACCATCGACAAGGGCTCGATCAGCCTCGACGGCAAGCCGCTGCCCCAGGAGGGCAAGGCGCTCGCCAACCTCCGCGCCGAGGTCGGGATGGTGTTCCAGAGCTTCAACCTCTTCGCCCACAAGACGATCCTGCAGAACGTCACGCTCGGCCCGATCAAGGTCCGCGGCATCGGCAAGCAGGAGGCCGAGAAGAGCGCGATGCAGCTGCTCGAGCGGGTGGGTGTCGCCCAGCAGGCCAACAAGTACCCGGCGCAGCTCTCCGGCGGCCAGCAGCAACGCGTGGCCATCGCCCGTGCGCTGGCGATGGAGCCGAAGCTGATGCTCTTCGACGAGCCGACCTCCGCGCTCGACCCGGAGATGATCAAGGAGGTCCTCGACGTGATGGTCGACCTCGCGCGGCGCGGGATGACGATGATCGTCGTCACCCACGAGATGGGCTTCGCCCGCACCGCGGCCGACCGGGTGCTCTTCATGTCCGATGGCGCGGTCGTCGAGGAGGGCACTCCTGAGCAGTTCTTCACCAACCCGGAGACCGCCCGGGCGCGCGACTTCCTGGACAAGATCCTCAAGCACTGATTTCCGGCACTGACATGTGGCACCACTCGGGAAAAGGGAGACACAGATGAAGTACCTACGGATCAAGGCGGCGTTCGCCGCGGCCGGGATGGCGCTGGCGCTCGCAGCGTGCGGCGACGCGGGCAACGACGACAGCGACGACGGCCCCGACGTGGAAGCCCAGGAGAACGCCGCTGACGACTTCGACGACGGCACGCGCATGAAGGAGCTCGCCGAGAGCGGGAACATCACGATCGGCGTGAAGTTCGACCAGCCGGGGATCGGCTTCAAGGGCGCCACCGACGACATGCCGAAGGGATTCGACCCCGAGATCGGCAAGATCCTCGCCGCCGATCTGGGCATCGACGCCGCCGACATCACCTGGGAGGAGACGATCTCGGACAACCGCGAGCCGTTCATCCAGAACGGCAAGGTCGACCTGGTCATCGCGTCGTACTCGATCACCGACGAGCGACGCGAGGTCGTCGGACAGGCCGGGCCCTACTACGTCACCGGCCAGCAGCTGCTGGTGGGCGCCGACAGCGACATCGACAGCCTCGACGACGTCAAGGGCACCGAGGTCTGCTCGGTCACCGGCTCGACCTCACTGGAGAACATCGAGGCCGAGGGCGCCAAGCCGCGCGGCTTCGACACCTACTCCGAGTGCGTCGACCAGGTGCTCAACGGCACTGTCGACGCGATGACCACCGACGGCGCGATCCTGCTGGGCTACGCGGCGGAGAACCCCGACCAGCTCAAGGTCGTCGTGGACCCCTTCTCCGAGGAGCGGTACGGCGTCGGGTACTCGCTGGACTCACCGGAGATGTGCGAGTGGATCACCGACACGCTCAAGGACGCCCAGGAGGACGGCGACTGGGCGACCGCGTTCGAGGCGACGCTCGGCCAGTCCGGGGTGGAGACGCCCGACCCGCCCGCGATGGACGAGTGCCCCGCCGCCTGACATGGAGGACCTGATCGACCAGTCCGACCTGGTGCTCCAGGCGTTTTGGCTGACCATCCAGCTGGCCGTCCTGTCCGGCCTCTGCTCGCTCCTGTTCGGAACGGTGCTGGCCGCGATGCGCGTCGGCCCTGTCTCGGTGCTGCGCGCGGCGGCGACGACGTACGTGACGTTGGTACGCAACACCCCGCTGCTGCTCGTCTTCGTCTTCGTCTTCGTCGCGGCGCCCAACATCGGCTGGTTCGTGGGCACGCCCTTCCTGGTCAAGGGCGTGATCGCGGTCAGCGTCTACACCTCTGCCTTCGTCTGCGAGGCCGTCCGGTCCGGGGTCAATGCCGTGGCGCTGGGACAGGCGGAGGCAGCCCGGGCGATCGGCCTGACCTTCGGGCAGACGATGGGCTCAGTGGTGCTCCCCCAGGCCTACCGCGCGAGCGTGCCGCCGCTGGCGAGCGTGCTGATCGCGATGACCAAGAACACCTCGATCGCCGCGGTCTTCGGTTTGATGGAGCTGACCGGCCGGATGCGCTACTTCAGCAACAACAGCGCCGACGACACGGTCATCTTCGTGGTCTTCGCGGCCCTGTACATCGTGCTCGTCGAGCTGATCTCGGTCGGCGCGATCGGCCTCGAGCGCCGTTGGAGGGCCGCCCGATGACCTCCGTCCTGTTCGACATCCCCGGGCCGCGCACGCGCCGTCGGCACCGCATGTACGCCGTCGTCGCCGGCCTCGCACTGCTGGCCCTGGCAGCGTGGTTCCTGAAGGTGCTCAACGACAACGGAGAGCTCGCCTACGAGCTCTGGGAGCCCTTCCTGACGCCCGCCTACATCGAGGTGCTCTGGCAGGGACTGCTCGACACGCTCGCCATGGCGGCGCTCGCCGTGCTGCTCGCGGTCGTGCTGGGCGCGGTCCTCGGTGTCGGCAAGCTCTCCGACCATCGCGCGGTCCGGGTGCCGTCGTGGCTGGTCGTCGAGTTCTTCCGCGCCGTGCCGCTCCTCCTGCTGATCATCTTCCTGTTCCTCGGCCCTCTCCGGCTGAGCCCCTACTGGTCGGTCGTCGTCGGACTGACGCTCTACAACGGCGCGGTGCTGGCCGAGATCTTCCGCGCAGGCGTCCTCGCGGTGCCCAAGGGGCAGGCGGAGGCGGCGTACGCCATCGGCATGCGCAAGACGCAGGTGATGATGCAGATCCAGCTGCCGCAGGCGGTGAAGATCATGATCCCGGCGATCATCAGCCAGTGCGTGGTGGCGCTCAAGGACACCAGTCTCGGCTTCTACGTGCTCGCTCCCGGCCTCACGACGGTGGGCCGCCGGATCTGGATCGAGTTCGGCAACCAGTTCCAGACCGCGGTCGTGCTGTCCGCGATCTACATCCTCTGCAACCTCGTGCTGACCGCCCTGGCCACCTGGGTGCAGCGCAAGTACGTCGGGGAGCAGAAGCTCGTCGTCCCGATGATCGGAGCGGCGGCCGGGGAGAGTGCCGGCAGGGGCGGCCTCTGATTCGGGGGTTCGTTGCGCGGCTCCGCAGGGGATGGCGCATCCTGTCTCCACCATGACCGACGCACACCTCGATCGCCGCGCCCTCCTGCTCGCCGGAGCAGGCGTCGCCACCACCGCAGCCCTCGTCACCTTCGAGCCCGCCTCGGCCGGCGTGCGCAAGCGCACCAAGGTCTTCAAGGGCCGCTTCCGGGGCAACATCCCGGACTGGCACTACCTGCCGTTCACCGTGCCGCACGGCGTCACCCGCATCTCGGTCAAGTACTCGTTCGAGCCGATCGACACGGGCTACGGCACCTCGTTCAACGTCGTCGACATCGGCATCTTCGACAACGCGGGTGCCGGCCTCGGCAACGCGAAGGGCTTCCGCGGCTGGTCGGGCGGCGCGCGGCGCTCGTTCTCCATCAGCCGCACCTCGGCGACGCCCGGCTACCTCGCCGGGCCGATCACGCCCGGTCGCTGGCGGATCGCCCTCGGCCCCTACCAGCTCCAAGGGGCCGGTACGCCGTACCGCGTCGAGGTCACCCTCCACTTCGGCGAGCGGGGGCCGAAGTTCAAGCCGTCGCCCGCCCCGACGTCCGTGCCCGGCAAGGGCGCCGACTGGTACCGCGGCGACCTGCATGTGCACACCGTCCACTCGGACGGCTCCCAGACCCAGCGGGAGGTGCTCAAGTACGCGAAGGCCGCCCGGCTCGACTTCATCGGGACCTCCGAGCACAACACCTCCTCGGCGACGCGGACCTGGGGCCGCATGGTCCCCCGGGACTTCCTGGTCATCTCCGGCGAGGAGGTCACGACCCGGTCCGGGCACTGGCTGGCGACCGGACTGCCCGCCGGCACCTGGATCGACTGGCGCTACCGGCCCGAGGACGGCAAGCTCGCTCGCTTCACCGAGCAGGTCCGCTCGGTCGGCGGGCTCTCCATCGCGGCACACCCCAACCAGGTCGGCGGCGGCAACGGCTGGGGCTTCGGCTTCACCGACGTGGACGCGATCGAGGTCTGGAACGGTCCGTGGAGCGGTGACGACCAGACGACGGTCGCGCAGTGGCACGCCCTGCTGAGCAGCGGCACCTTCAAGCCGGCGGTCGGCAACTCCGACACCCACAAGCAGTCCCAGCAGATCGGGCTCGCCCAGACGATCGTGCGGGCCTCCAGCCTGTCCACGTCCGCGATCATCGCGGGCTACCGCGGTGGCCACTCCTGGATCGCCGGTTCGTCCGCGGTCCAGCTCGAGTTCACCGCGACCCTGAACGGAGGGACACCGGTCTCGTGCGGCGATCGACTGCCGAGCCTCATCGGCGACCCGGTCGCCGTACGCCTGCGCGTCACCGGCGTCGCCACCGGCTGCGTCGCCACGCTGATCGGACCGGGTACGGCGACGTACGGCACGGCGACCGCGGACGCGGCCGGCCAGCTCGTGCTCGACGCGGTCGTGCCCGGCGGTACGGCGTTCGTGCGGGCCGAGGTCCGTCAGGCCGCGTCGCCGACCGACCCGATGGTCGCGCTGACGAACCCGATCTTCCTCACCGCTTCCGCGGGGTGACCCAGAGGCGGATGACGCCCTCGATGACGACCGTCCCGTCGGCGAGCACGCCGCGCACCTGGACGGGCACGTCAGGGTTCTCCGCGATCCACTGCTCCGGCTCGGTCTCGGCGATGCAGGTGACGTCGCCGGTCGCCTTGGCGGTGTAGGCGACCTCCATCCCCTTGGGGATCCAGCGCTTGTCGGCCGGGATCGTCGCCTCGGCCAACGCCCCCATCGCAGCCTCGAGCCCGTTGCACAGCGCGATCGCGTGCACGCTCTTGAGGTGGTTGTGGACCCGTCGCCGATTCGGGATCAGCAGCTCGACGCGGTTGGGCTCCAGGGTGAGGAACCGCGGCCGGATCGAGGCGAAGTACGGCGCCTTCCGGGCGAAGAGGAACGAGAAGACCCGCTGGCCGAGGGGTAGCACGGTGGCCTTGTTCCAGAGGGTGAGGACCTGGCTCATGCCACCACATTACCCGTTGGTAACTTCGAGGCGCACCTGACACATGTCAATTCCGGCTGCTACCGCCTCACCGGCCGCTCGGCCGCGCAGGCTCGGAACGCCGTGGTCAACCTGGCCGGGCTGCACGGCCCGCGCTGGTGCGACCCGACGCTGCTCGACGTCGAGGGCCTCCAGATCAGGCTCCGGGCCCCGACGACGCGTCGCTGATGGCCGAGCTCTGCGGACCCGCGACCGACATCTTCGTCGATGGTCTGGCTGCGCGGCGATCCGCGACCTCGACAGCCTCGCGCTGGTGCCTGCCCAGTAGCGTCACAGCCATGACGCTTCGACGCGGGTTGGTGCTGGGCGGCGGCGGGATCACCGGGATCGCCTGGGAGACGGGCCTGCTCCTCGGGCTCCAGGATCTCGGCATAGACGTGACCACGGCGGACGCCGTGATCGGCACCTCGGCCGGCTCGGTGGTCGGAGCCCAGATCACGACCGGGATCACGCTCGAGGACCTCTTCGCCTACCAGGTCTCCACGCCCAAGCCCGCGCCGCTCGCGACGATCGGGCCGGGAGTGCTGGCCGGCTTCGCCTGGTCGATGGTGCGCGCTCGGGGTGACCTCGACAGATTCGGGCGCCTCGTCGGCCAGTGGTCCGTACGCCGGGCCGCCGCGGGCAAGACGCCCACCCTGGAGGAGCGCTTCGCGGCGATCCGCGAGCGGCTGCCGATCCAGGAGTGGGCCGGCGACCGACGGCTGATCGTCACCGCCGTGGACGTCACGAGCGGCAGCCTCCGGATCTTCGGCGACGCCGACGGCATCTCGCTGGTCGAGGCCGTCGCCGCCAGCTGTGCTGTGCCGGGCGTCTACCCACCCGTCCCGATCGCGGGACGCCTCTACATCGACGGCGGTGCCAGGTCGGGGTCGAACGCGGACGTGGTCTCCGACTGCGACCGGGTCCTCGCGTTCACCCCGGTCGACCGCGCCATCGGCCGGATGCGGACGGCGGGCCAGCTGCTCGGGTCCATCCCGCACCTCGCCGTCTCCCCGGACGCCGACTCCGTGGCCGCGATCGGCAAGAACGTGCTCGACCCCGCCCGGCGGGCGGCGTCAGCACGGGCCGGCCGGGCCCAGGCCGCCGTGGTCGCGCCGCTCGCACGAGAGATCTGGAGCTCATGAGCAACGTCAGCTGGGGCCTGTTGTTCGTCGCCCTCCTCTGCCTCGTCCCGGTCGTCGGCGGCATCGTGCTGCTCACCTACGACGGCGGCGCGGCCCTCGGCTGGGGCCTGATCGGCTTCTTCGGCGCCGGCGTCGTGGTGCTCGGCCGCAAGGCGATCACCGGCAAGTAGCGGCGGACGTCATACGGACAGTGCGTCCGTTTGCTCCGTCCGTATGACGTCCCGCGGCTAGCCCGACACCCGCGTCACCACGAAGATCCGGCGGAACGGCAGCACGACGCCGTACGCGTGCTCGGGGTACGCCGCCGCGAGCCGACGCTTGAACTCCGCCTCGAAGCCGGGCCGCAGGTCGTCGGGGAGCGCCTGGAGCGTCGGACGCGCGCCAGTGCCGGAGACCCAGGTGAAGACGGGGTCAGGGCCGGCGAGCAGGTGGAGGTACGTCGTCTCCCAGGCGTCGACCGTGCATCCGAGTCCGGCAAGCGCGTCGAGGTAGACGGCGGGGTCGTGGCTGATGGGGACCGCGACACCGGCCGTGTGCTGGGCGTACGGCGCCTCCCCGGCGAGCTCGTCGCGGATCGTGTGGCTCGGCTCGCCGAAGTTGCCGGGCACCTGGAAGGCGAGCCAGCCGCCGGGCGCGACCGCACGCACCAGGGCGGGCAGCAGGTCGAGATGCCCGGGCACCCACTGCAGGGTGGCGTTGGAGACCAGCACGTCGACCGGCGCCGCGGGCGTCCACCGGCGCAGGTCAGCGACGTCGAACGTGACGCGACTGTCGGCGCCGCGCGCCTTGGCGATCATCTCGGGACTTGAGTCCAGGCCGACGACGGAGGCGCCCGGCCAGCGATCGGCGAGCAGCGCGGTGAGGTTGCCGGGGCCGCAGCCCAGGTCGACGACGGTGCGCGGATCGGCCGCGGCGACGCGCGCGATCAGGTCCACGAACGGCCGGCCGCGCTCGTCGGCGTACGTGAGGTAGCGGTCGGGGTCCCAGGTGTGGCTCACCTCGTCATCGTGCGCTCGTAGTATCTTGATGTCAAGATTCTCGATGTATCCGCTACGCTCGCCCCATGCGGGACGAGGTCGACGAGCTGGTGGAGGCCTGGGCGGCCGAACGCCCCGACCTCGACCTCGCGCCCGTCGAGGTGTTCAGCCGGATCAGCCGGTTGGGTCGCCACCTCGACCTGGCTCGCCGCGACGCCTTCACCGCGGCGCAGGTCGAGTCCTGGGAGTTCGACGTGCTGGCCGCGCTGCGCCGAGCCGGTACGCCGTACGAGCTCTCCCCCGGCAAGCTGCTGCGCGAGACCCTGGTGACCAGCGGCACCATGACCAACCGCGTCGACCGCCTGGTCGACCGTGGCCTGGTCGAGCGGCTGCCCGACCCCCGCGACCGCCGCGGCGTCCTGGTGCGACTCACGCCCGAGGGCAAGGTCGCCGTCGACAGCGCCTTCGAGAAGCTCCTCGAAGCAGAGCAGACCTTCCTCGCCGAGCTGCCCGACAAGGACCGGGTGCGGCTGGCCGCGCTGCTGCGGACCCTGCTCGCGCCGTTCGCCGACTGAGCCGACCGGGCCGACCGGGCCGACCGGGCCGACTGATGCGAGCCGGCTACTCGAGCAGCTCCGACGCCTCCAGCCACTCCAGCTCGAGCTCGTCCTTCTCGGTCGCCAGCGCCGTCAGCCGGGCGCTGAGCCCGGCGAGCCTCTCGTAGTCCTGCGCGTGCTCCAGGATCTCGGCGTTGATCTGAGTCTCCTCGACCGTGATCCGCGCCAGCCGCTTCTCGATCCGCGAGACCGCCTTGCGGGCGGCCCGCTCCTCGGCGCCCCCGATCTTGGCCTTCGCCTTGGTGGCCGTGGCATCGGCGGCCTGCTGCGACGCCGAGCCCACGTCGGGCTGGCCGGACGCAAGCCCGGCATGACGACGCTCGAGGTACTCGTCGACGCCGCGGGGCAGCATCGAGATCTGGCCGTCGCCGAGCAGCGCCCACACCGAGTCGGTCACCCGCTCGAGGAAGTAGCGGTCGTGGGAGACCACGATCAGCGTCCCGGGCCAGCCGTCGAGGAAGTCCTCGAGGACGTTGAGGGTGTCGATGTCGAGGTCGTTGGTGGGCTCGTCGAGCAGCAGCACGTTGGGCTCGTCGAGCAGCAGCATCAGCAGCTGGAAGCGGCGCCGCTCGCCGCCCGAGAGGTCGCCGATCCGGGCGGTCAGCTTGTCGCCGGTGAAGCCGAAGCGCTCCAGCATCGACGTCGCCGTGATCTCGCTGCCGTCCGCGGTCTTGGTGACCCGGCGGAACGACTCCACCATCGGCAGCACCCTGCCGTCGGGGTCGAGGTCGTCGAGCTGCTGGGTCAGGTGCCGCAGCGCGACCGTCCGGCCCTGCTTGACCTTGCCCGCCGCGGGTGCGAGCGCACCCGAGATCAGGTTGAGCACCGAGCTCTTGCCCGCCCCGTTGACGCCCACGATGCCGACACGGTCGCCGGGGCCGAGGCGCCAGGTCGCGTGCTTCAGCAGCGTGCGCTCCCCGCGGACCAGATCGGCGTCCTCGATGTCGATGACGTCCTTGCCGAGCCGCTGGGTCGCGAACTTCTGGAGCTCGAGGCGGTCCCGCGGTGGCGGCACGTCCTCGATCAGCGCGTTGGCGGCGTCGATGCGGAACTTCGGCTTCGAGGTCCGCGCCGGCGGGCCGCGGCGCAGCCAGGCCAGCTCCTTGCGGGCCAGGTTCTGCCTGCGGATCTCGGAGGCCGACGCCTGACGGGAGCGCTCCGCCTTGGCCAGCACGTACGCCGCGTAGCCGCCCTCGTAGGCGTCGACCGCTCCGTCGTGGACCTCCCAGGTCCATTGGCAGACCTCGTCGAGGAACCATCGGTCGTGGGTGACGACCACCAGCGCGGAGGTGCGCTTCACCAGGTGTTGGGCCAGCCAGGCCACGGCCTCGACATCGAGGTGGTTGGTGGGTTCGTCGAGCACGATCAGGTCGTGGTCGCCGAGCAGCAGCGCCGCCAGGGAGCACCGGCGCCGCTCACCGCCGGACAGCCCGTCGACCGCCCGGTCGAGCGCGACCCCGGCGAGCAGCACCTCGACGATCTCGCGCATCCGGTAGTCGGCGGCCCACTCGTGGTCGGAGCGACCGCCGAGCACGGCCTCGCGCACGGTGTGGGTGTCGTCGAGCTCGTCGCCCTGGTGGAGGTAGCCGATGAGCAGGCCGCGCTGCTGGGAGACGCGGCCGGAGTCGGGCTCCTCGATGCCGGTCATCACCTCGAGCAGGGTCGTCTTGCCGTCACCGTTGCGGCCGACGATGCCGATCCGCTCACCGACGCCGATGCCGAGCGAGACCTCGGTGAGCAGCGGGCGGACGCCGTACGACTTGGAGACGCGCTCGAGGTTGAGGAGGTTAGACATAGGACACCGGGTGCGCTCCGGCGACAGCGCCTGTGGTGACGAGTACGACGTCGTGCGCGGCGCGCAGCTCTGCCGCCGTCTCGCGGGCCTGGTCGGCGGACTCGCAGAGGAAGACGCAGGTCGGACCCGAGCCGGTGACGACGCCGCGCAGCGCTCCGGCCGACTCCCCTGCGGCGATCAGCTTCGCGAGGTCCGGGCGGAGGTCGAGCGCCGCGGGCTGCAGGTCGTTGTGCAGGGCCGCCGCGAGGGCGTGCGGGTCGCCGGCCTCGAGGGCGGCGAGCAGCGGCTCCGGCATCGGGGGTACGGCGGGGGCGTCCGGGAACAGCCGGTCGAAGTGGCGGTAGATCTCCGGCGTCGACAGGCCGATCGGCGACGGCACCAGGACCCACCACCAGGTGCCGGTGTCGGTCACGGGCTCCACGACCTCGCCTCGGCCGGTGCCGAGGGCGGTGCCGCCGACCAGCGCGAACGGCACGTCGCTGCCCAGCTGCGCGGCCAGCGCGAGCAGGTCGTCATCGGAGGTGTTCGCCTCCCAGAGCCGGTCGAGCGCAACCAGAGCGGCGGCGGCGTCGGCCGAGCCGCCCGCCATCCCGCCGGCGACCGGGATCGCCTTGTCGATGTGGACCGACCCGCTCACGGCCAGCCCGTGATGCCCGGCGAGCAGCGCGGCGGCCCGGTCGACGATGTTGTCGCCGTCGAGCGGGACGTGGCTACGATCCATCCAGTCGGACACCGTGACGTCGACCGACCAGCTGTCGCCATCCTCGACCGTGAGGTCGTCGTAGACGCCGACCGCCTGGTAGACGCTCGTGAGGGGGTGGAAGCCGTCCTCCCGCGGGGCCCCGACCCCGAGATGGAGGTTGATCTTGGCCGGCGCGCGGACCGTCAACGTCTTGCCCAACGTCATGCGTGGTGCTCCTGGTGGTCCGGCAGTGCCTCGGCCAGCCGGACGAAGTCGTGGATGGTCAGTGTCTCGCCCCGCGTGAGCGGCTCGATGCCCGCCCCCGCCAGGGCGGCGTCGACGGCGTCACCGGGAGCGATGTTGCGTAGTGCGCCGCGCAACGCCTTGCGGCGGTGGGCGAACGCCGCGTCGATGATGGCGAAGACCCGCTCGCGCGACACCGTCGTGGTGGGCGGCGGTCGGTGCGTCCAGGCGACCAGCCCGGAGTCGACGTTGGGCGCCGGCCAGAAGACGTTGCGACCGATCGTGCCGGCCCGGCGTACGTCGGCGTACCAGGCGGCCTTGACCGACGGGACGCCGTACACCTTGGAGCCGGGGGCGGCGGCCAGCCGGTCGGCCACCTCGGCCTGCACCATGACCAGCCCATGCCGCAGAGACGGCAGCAGCGCCATCAGGTGCAGGAGCACCGGCACCGACACGTTGTAGGGCAGGTTGGCGACCAGCGCGGTCGGCTGCGGGCCGGGCACGGCATCGACGCGCAGGGCATCGGCGTGCACGACCTGGAAGTGGTCGACCTGGTCGGGGGCGTACGCCGATATCGTCTCCGGCAACAGCTCCGCCAGCTTGTCGTCGAGCTCGATCGCGACCACCCGTCCGGCGACCTCGAGGAGCGCCAGCGTGAGCGAACCGAGTCCCGGGCCGACCTCCAGGACGACGTCGTCAGCGGTGATGCCCGACTCACGCACGATCCGCCGCACGGTGTTGGGGTCGATCACGAAGTTCTGGCCGCGCTGCTTGGTCGGACGCAGGTCCAGCCGCGCCGCGAGCGAACGCACCTCCGCCGGGCCCAGCAGGCGCGGAACGGCGGGGGTCTCGGACATGGTCGCCAGCGTAGTCAGCGCGACGGCGGTTCCCGATTTCCGGACTTCGCCAGCACCGGAATAGGTAGGGTCCGACCAACATCCCCGCCGGCTCGGGCCGTGCTGACTCGGAGGATCACATGAGACGCGTCCTGCCTGCCCTCACCACCCTCGCCGTCGCCGCGGTGCTCCCGGTCGTCGCGACTCCCGTGCAGGCGACTCCCGTCGGCGCCCCGAGCGGGAGCGATCACGCCGACACCGGCGTGACGCGCTCCGACAACCGGGCGACCCCGGCGTCCTCGAGGCAGACGGCGCTGCGCCAGGCGGCCGTGCAGCAGCTGATGTCCGGCGAGGCCAAGCTCCAGGGCAAGGGCCGGGCGCGCACCATCCTGATGGCTGACGGCGCCGAGGTCTCCTATCCAGCGACCCAGCACGCGAAGCTGTTGACCTTCCTGGTCGACTTCGGGTCCGGCGAGGGCAACCCGGACTTCCCCACGCAGACCTCAGGGCCGGTCCACAACGAGATCCCGGAGCCCGGGCCGTCGGACAACAGCACGTACTGGAAGCCGGCCTTCGACCGCCAGCACTACCTCGACATGTTCTTCAACGGCCTGGACGACCAGGACGGCCAGTCGTTCAAGGGCATCTACAGGGAGATGTCCAGCGGCAGGTTCGATGTGTCCGGCGACGTGTCCGACTGGGTCAGCGTCGACCACCCGTCGTCGTACTACTCGCAGGCGAACGGCGAGGAGAGCGAGGAGGACATGGCTGCCTTCATCGGCGACAGCGCGACAGCGTGGCTCGACGACGCGACCGCGACGATGTCGGACCAGCAGGTGCAGGACTACCTCGCCGGGTTCGACCAGTGGGACCGCTACGACGCCGACAACGACGGCAACTTCAACGAGCCCGACGGCTACATCGACCACTTCCAGGCGATCCACGCCGGCCCCGGCGAGGAGGCCGGAGCAGCCCCCTGGACGATCTGGTCGCACCGCAGCGGTGCCGCCTTCGACCCAGATCTCTCGACCGGCCCGGACTGCGTGTCCACGACCGCGGACCCGTGCTTCCTGCCTGGGGGCGTCGAGATCGGTGACACCGGCTACTGGATCTTCGACTACACCACGGAGCCCGAGGACGGCGGACTCGGCGTGTTCGCCCACGAGTTCGGCCACGATCTCGGCCTGCCGGACTACTACGACACCGACGCACCGCCCGGCATCGACAACAGCACCGGCTTCTGGAACCTGATGAGCGCCGGGTCGTGGTTGTCCGACGAGGGCCACGCCAACGGCACGACCCCCAACCACATGGGGGCCTACGACAAGTACTACCTGGGGTGGTACGGCCCCGGGGACACCGACCTCGAGATCGTCGACGGTCTCGCCGACGCGGCGACGACGGTTACGCTCGGGCCGAGCCACCACGCGACGACGACCGGGAAGCAGGCCGTGCGTGTGGACCTGCCGGACGGTGAGGCGACGATCGACGGCCCCGTGGCCAGCAGCGACGACGGCGCCTACCTCTACTCGGACAACAGGAGCTCGTCGGACGCGCTGGCCACCAGCCCGCCGATCGGGGTGCCGGACGTGCCCCAACCGATGCTGACCGCGAAGGTCGCCTACGCCACCGAGCAGCACTACGACTACGCCTACCTCTGGGTCTACGACGTCGCGGCCGGGGAGTGGTCACCGACCCCGATCGAGACCAGCGAGTCGACCGATGCCAACCCGAAGAATCAGAACCTGGGCAACGGCATCACCGGGAGCTCCGGCGGATGGGTCGACCTCACGGCCGACCTGTCGGCGTACGCCGGCAAGACCGTGCGGCTCCAGTGGGAGTACCTCACCGACCCGGGCACCCTGGGTGCGTTCGGCTTCGCACTCGACGAGATCGCCCTGGGCGACTACGACACCGGCTTCGACGTCCCCGTCGTGGACTGGGAGCTGGCGGGCGGCTTCACCGCCGTGCGGGACGACCAGTACTCGATCACCTACCCGCAGGCCTACTTCATCGAGAACCGGCAGTACGCCGGCTACGACAGCACCCTGCGGTCCGGGCCGTACAGCTGGGGTCACAACGTCAGCGAGGAGCCGTTCACGGTCTCCGACCGGTTCCCCTACCAGGACGGGCTGCTGGTCTGGTACGTCAACGGACGCTACGGCGACAACAACACCAGCCAGCACCCGGGTGGCGGCGTCACGCTGCCGGTGGACGCCAGCGCCGCGGCACAGGTGTGGCGCCACGAGGACGACCCGATCGACCTCGCCGACTCGCGTCTCCAGGGCTTCGACGCCACCTTCGACGTCGACCAGACCGATGCGCTGGAGCTGGACATGGAGTTCCAGCCGGGTCTCACCGGGAGCCTGAACGTCCCCGCGCACCCGAGCATCCCGGTCTTCGACGACAGCGACGTCAACGGCTACTACGACGACTCGCTCCCGGGCAGCGGCGTCCTCAGCACGAAGGTCGCCGGCGCCGGCACGATGGTGCAGGTCATCTCCTCCGACGAGACGACCGGCGAGATGGTCGTCAAGATCGGCAAGCGGTTCGTGGCCGCCACCAGCTCGGCGACGATCGACGGCGACGAGTCGTTCGGCGGCACCCTCACCGCAACGCCCCCGGCCTGGTTCCAGGACGACGTGACCGCCACGGTCGCCTGGCTGCGCGACGGCACGCCCATCGAGGCTGCAGACGGGACCGAGTATGAGATCACGGCGGCCGACGTCGGCCACACGGTCTCTGCCGAGGTCACCGGGAGCAAGAACGACTACCAGGACACGACGGTCGAGACCGCAGGCATCCTGGCGGTCGCCGACCCGGCGCCGGAGCCGGACACCCAGCCGAGCGTCACCGGGACCACGCAGGTGGGCCAGACGCTCACCGCCCATGCCGCCGAGTGGCCGCTGGAGGGTAGCTCCACCTTCGCCTGGTCGGTCGGCGGCCAGTCGAGAGGCACAGGGACGACCTACGTCGTCAAGCCCGAAGACCTCGGCCACGCGATCACGCTGACCGAGACGTTCTCCAGCCCCGGCTACGAGGACGCCACCGCCACGGCCGACAGCGCCGTGGTCACGAAGGGAACCGCTCCTCAGGCAACGGCGGCCACGAGCTTCACCGGCACCGCACAGGTCGGCCAGCGGCTCACGGCCGTGAAGGCGACCTGGCCGGTCGCAGGAGAGTCGACCTTCACGTGGACGGCGGGCGGCACCCCCGTCGGGACGGGCACGACGTACGTCGTCGCGACCGCCGACCTCGGCAAGTCGGTCACGGTCACGGAGACCTTCACCAGCCCCGGCTACGACGTCGCCACCAGCGCGGTCGCCAGTGCGGCAGTCATCGCCGGAGCGGCCCCGGTCGCGACCGCCCAGCCGAGGATCTCCGGGGCGGTCCGGGTCGGATCGACCCTCAGGGCGATCCCGGGCACCTGGCCGACGGCTGGCACCTCGACCTTCGTCTGGGGGGTCGCCGGCCAGACGGTCGGGACGGGGACGTCGTACGCCGTCCGGCCCGCCGACGTCGGCAAGCCGTTGAAGCTGATGGAGACGCTCACCGTCACGGGGTACGACAACGGCAGGTCGAGCACCGAGTCGGCGACCGTCGCGAAGGCACCGGTCGCGTTGTCGGTCGCCATCGGCAAGGCCAAGAAGGGCAAGAAGGTGCCGGTGACCGTCACCCCGAAGTCCGGCCGTCTGAAGGTGTCCGGCAAGGTCACGGTGACCTACGCAGGCAAGAAGGTCGGCTCTCTGACCCTCAAGAAGGGGAAGGTCACCGTGAAGCTGCCGGCGAAGCTGCAGGGCAAGTACTGGCTGACGATCGCGTACGCCGGCACCAGCGTGTTCGCGAAGGCAGGCAAGACGGTCGCCGTCAAGGTGAAGTAGCCGCATGACGAAGGGCCCCGGTGCGGTGCACCGGGGCCCTTCGTCGTTGTCAGCGCTGGGTCAGCGAGGCAGACCGAGCTTGGCCGCACAACCCGGCCAAGCGCCGTAGCCGCCGGACGCGTCACGGACCTTGGTCGCGATCGCGATCTGGGTCTCGCGGCTGGCGTTGCTCGGCAGGCCGGTGCCGCCGTAGGCGTGCCAGGTGCCGAGGTTGAACTGCAGGCCGCCGTAGTAGCCGTTGCCGGTGTTGATGGCCCAGTTGCCGCCGGCCTCGCACTGGGCGAGCCGGTCCCAGACCGAGTTGCCGCCGGCGAAGTTGGCGGCCGGAGCCTTGGTGCCGACCTCGACGATCTCGTCGACGGGCTGGCGCCGCACGTCCTGCTGGAGGACCTTCTTCTCGGCGAGCTTGCCGTTGCGGATGACGATCCGGTAGGTGACGTCGCGCAGGCCGGTCCTGCCGTCGCGCACGACGGTGGTCTCGCCCTCGTACATCGAGGAGTCCTCGCGCTCGACGGTGCCGAAGTCGACGACCTCGCCGTTCACGCGCTTCTTGAGCACCCGGACGTCGGTGAAGACCAGCTTGTCGCCGTCCTCGAGGACGTGGTCGATCGCGGGCTCGGTGCGGTCGTGCTTGCCGACGTCGACGCCCAGCTCGTCGAGAGCGTCCTCGACGGTGAGCGCGGTCAGCGTGCGCTTCACGGCCTTGCGGTCGCCGACCTGGACGGTCAGCTTCTTCGGGGTGACGACGTCGAGCGTCATGCCCTCGCGGTCGATGCCGCCTCCGCGGCTGGCGGAGAGGTCGGCGCCGGCGTACCGCTGGCCGATCTCGTCGAGAGCGCGAGACACCGTGGTCGACGTGACCCAGTAGGTCTTCGGCTCGCCGTCGACGTTGACCTCGAAGGGCCGGGCGAAGTGGACCGAGATGCGCGTGCCGTCGTCGATCGGCTCATCGAGCCCCGGCGCGACGTCGTCGCGACCGGTGACCTCGACGCCCTGGTCGGCGAGGACGTCGCCGACGGTGCCGCCGCCGAAGGCGCTGACCTCCTGCGACTTCCCGTCGAGGGTCACGGTGACGGACTTGCTCAGTGCCGTGTAGCCGAAGGTGGTGCCGGCGACGGCGAGGACGACCACCGTGGCGAGGGCGATCATCAGGGGTCGACTGGTGGTGGCCTTGCGCAGCCAGGTGGTGTGCTCGTTGTCGGGCACGGTTCTCCGAACGTCGTACTCTCCGGGCCTCGGGCGCCAGCGGCCAGGAAACAGCCGCCGACAGCGTGCGAAATCAGGTCCCGATCCCGGCCATCAGTGGTTCAGACCACCAGCCTTCCCCGGTGATTGCAAACCGAACTTGTCATATTTCGGTACGTCGTGACGGGGATCTCGTGGGTAAAGTCGCCGCGTGCCAGCCTCCTCCCGTGCCGATTTTGCGCCCCTGACCAGCGGAAACGGCGTCTCGCTGATGGCCGCGACCACCGGCCCGGACCTCGCCGCCGCCGGGTGGGCGGAGACCGAGCTCCTCGCCTCCGGGACGGCGAGGTCGTACGGCGAGCACCCGGACGCGGCGTACCGCACCCGCGTTGTCGTCCGCCGGCCCGCTGACGCCGCGGCCAGCGGGACGCTGGTGGTCGAGTGGCTCAACGTCAGCAGTGGCTCGGACGCCGGACCGGACTGGACCTACCTCGCCGAGGAGCTGGTCCGTCGCGGTCATGCCTGGGCGGGCGTGTCGGCGCAGTACATCGGTGTGGAGGGCGGATCGGCCGCGGTCGACGCGGGGGCCGGGGTCTCCGGCTTGAAGGGGGTCGACCCGGAGCGGTACGGCTCGCTGCTGCACCCGGGCGACGCCTACTCCTACGACATCTACACCCAGGTGGCCCGCGGACTCGCTGCCTCGCTCGGTGCCTCGTGCGTGCTGGCGGTCGGCGAGTCGCAGTCGGCGTACGCGCTTACGACGTACGTCAACGTGGTGCACGCGCACAGCACCTTCTTCGACGGGTTCCTGGTGCACAGCCGGCCCCGCTCGGCGATGCCCCTCGGCGAGCCCGGGTGCGGCATCGACCTCACCGCCCGGATCGCCGCAGCGCCCACGCCGATCCGCGACGACGTCGACGTGCCGGTGATCATCGTGCAGACCGAAGGTGACCTCTTCGGGCGCCTCGCCTACCTGGCGGCGCGGCAGCCGGACGCACCACTTCTCCGGTTGTGGGAGGTGGCGGGCGCGGCACACGCGGACCGCTTCCAGATCGGCGAGTTCGAGTCGCTCCTGGGCTGCCCCGACCCGGTCAACCGGGGCCAGCAGGTCTACGTCGTGCGTGCGGCGCTGCGGTGGCTGGAGTCGTGGGCGCGAGGTGGGTCCGCGGCGCCCTCGGCGCCGCGGTTGTCGGTGGCCGGGTCGGGCTTCTCGTTCGATGCCGTCGGCAACGTGGTGGGTGGGGTGCGGACGCCAGTCGTCGAGGCACCCGTCGAGGTGTTGTCCGGCACCGCCGCCCCGGACGCGTCGCCCATCTGCCAGCTCTTCGGCCGGACGCTGCCGGTGGCCCCAGACCTGCTAACGACCCGGTGGCCGTCGCGCGCGGCGTACCTGTCGGCGTATGAATCGGCGACGGATGCCGCGATCTCTGCCGGGTTCGTGCTCGCCGAGGACCGATCCGCCGTACTGGCTGAGGCGCGTCCGGACCTCCTGCCGGGCTGAGGTCCTCGGGCTCTTCGTGAGGTTCTGGGGGTTTGCAAAGCCCCAGAACCTCAGGGATACCCGGTGAACCGGGTATCCCTGACTACCAACCCCCACCGAACGCCGCCTCCGTGTTCCCGTCGATGGCGGCGCACAGCTCACCCAGGTCGTCACCGCGGACGGCGGCCATCGCGCGGACGGTGATCGGGACCAGGTAGGACCCGTTGACCTGGCCTCGGTGCGGCGTCGGCGTGAGGTACGGCGCGTCGGTCTCGACCAGCACTCGGTCGAGCGGAGCCACCGCGAGCGCCTCGCGGAGGGCCGACGCGTTCTTGAACGTCACCGTGCCGGCAAAGGAGAGGTAGGCCCCGCGCGAGAGGCACTCACGCGCAAGCAGCGCGTCGCCGGAGAAGCAGTGCATCACCCACCGGTCGGGGGTGCCCTCGGAGTCGAGCACCCGCAGCACGTCGTCGTGGGCGTCGCGGTCGTGGATGACCAGCGTCTTGTCGAGGCGCTTGGCGATGTCGATGTGCCGCCGGAACGACTCCTCCTGGACGGCCCGCCCCTCCTCACCCGTGCGGAAGTAGTCGAGGCCGGTCTCCCCCACGGCCCGCACGCGGTCGTGCGCGCCGGCGAGCGCCTCGATCTCGACCAGCGCCTCGTCGAGGTCGGCCAGACGAGGCGCCTCGTTGGGGTGCAGGGCCACACCTGCCACCAGCGCGTCGTACGACGCCGCGGCCTCGACCGCCCACCGCGCGCCCGGCAGGTCGCAGCCGATCTGCACGATCCGGGTCACCCCGACGGCGGCAGCGGCGGCCAGCGCCTCCTCCACCGGGACGGCCGGGTCGTCGCCGCGATCGATGTCGAGGTGGCAGTGGTTGTCGACGACCGGGTGCGGGAGCGGCTCAGGTGCGGGTGGTTTCACGCCCCGACCTCGCTGGCCAGGACCCGCTCGATGATCGCGGCGGCGCAGTCGTCGGGCGCCTGGGTCGGGATCCAGTGGCTGACGCCGGGCAACTCGAGGAACTGGTACGGCGCAGCCACCCAGTCCTTCGTGGCTTCGGCGCCGGAGCGGGTGATCGCGATGTCCCGATCGCTCCAGACGAAGGTCGTCGGCACCGTCGTCTTGTGATCGGTCTCGCCCGGCTTGAGCAACGGGAGCGCGCGGTACCAGCCCAGCGCGTGCGGCAGCGCGCCGTACGCCACGATCTCCTGCCGGAAGCGGGTCACCTCCTCGGCGGTCATCCCGGCCCTGCTCATGCTCTGGTCGAAGCGACCCCCGGCGCGGCGGGCGCTGAGCTCAGGCAGCAGCGGGACGTTGAAGAACAGCATGTAGCGCGACCGGCGCCGCTGGCTCTTGGTCTTCATCGCCCGCGCGAACGCCGCCGGGTGCGGCACCGAGACAGCGGTCCAGCTGCGCAGCAGGTCAGGACGGCGCAGGGTGACGGCCCAGCCGACGGCCGCACCCCAGTCGTGTCCGACCAGGTGCACCGGCTCGCCGACCTCCTCGATCAGGGCGGCGACGTCGCCGACGAGGTTGGACACCTTGTAGTCCCGCCTACGTCGCGGGCGCGCACCCGGCGAGTAGCCGCGCTGATCGAGGGCGATCGTCCGCAGCCCGGCCTCGTGCAGCAGCGGCGCGACCAGGCGCCAGGTCGAGCTGCGTTCGGGGAAGCCGTGCAGCAGCACCACCGGCTTCCCGTCGCGCGGCCCCTCATCGAGCACGTCGAAGGTGAAGCCGTCGTGGTGGAGGGTGCGCATGCGGTCGGTCATGTCTTCCGTTCTCCCCCGTGCACGAGGTTGTAGACCTCGCGCTTGGGTACGCCGGCGCGCCGAGCGACCTCGACGATCGCCTCCTTGCGGCGGACACCCTCGGCCTCGAGCTCGGCGACCGCCGCGAGCAGGCTGGCGGGGTCCGACCCGACCTCGGCGTACGGCGCGGCGCCGGCCACCACGATCGTGACCTCACCGCGGACACCTTCCGCGGCCCACTCGACCAGGTCCGCGAGCGGCCCTCGGCGTACCTCTTCATGGGTCTTGGTGAGCTCGCGGCACACCGCGGCGGCCCGGTCGCCACCCCAGGCCTCGGCCATCGCCGACAGCGCCGCCTCGGTGCGGTGCGGCGCCTCGAAGAAGACCATGGTGCGGGGCTCTCGGAGCAGCTCTGCCAGCCGCCGCGAGCGCTCCCCCGCCTTGCGCGGCAGGAAGCCCTCGAAGCAGAACCGGTCGACCGGCAGCCCGCTGACAGCCAGCGCGGTCAGCACCGCGGACGGGCCGGGAACGGCCGTCACGGGCACGTCGTGCTCGACGGCGGCGACGACCAGCCGATAGCCGGGATCCGAGACGCTGGGCATCCCGGCATCGGTCACGAGCAGCACCCGCTCGCCTGCGAGCAGCGCCTCCAGGAGCACCGGCGTCCGCGCGGTCTCGTTGCCCTCGAAGTAGGACACGATGCGACCGGTCACGGTGACGCCGAGGTCGTTGGTGAGCCGGCGCAGCCGGCGAGTGTCCTCGGCGGCCACGACGTCGGCCGTCGCGAGCTCCTCGGCAAGGCGCGGTGGCGCGTCGGCGACCCGCCCGATCGGCGTGGCCGCGAGGACGAGCACACCGACGTCAGGAGTCACGATCTAGAGTCTTCCACCGTGACGACCGCCGCGCCGCCCGAGCCCCCGAAGGAGCGTGTCGGCCTCTCCACCAACGCCGCCGGCGACGCCGTACCTTCGGCGTGGCAGCGAGCGCGGACCCGGATGCGCGCGGAGGACCCGTTCGTCGGCTGGGCGAGCAGCATCGCGGTCGCGCTGCTGGCGCTCTTCCTGCGGCTGTGGCACCTCGGCAAGCCGCGCGAGTTCGAGTTCGACGAGACCTACTACGCCAAGGACGCCTGGTCGCTCCTGCACCACGGCTACGCCCGGGACTACGTCGACAAGGCCAACGAGCACATCCTCGCCGGCCAGACCAGCGGTCAGTGGAAGTCCACCCCCGAGATGGCCGTCCACCCGGACGTGGGCAAGTGGCTGATCGCGCTGGGCGAGAAGGCGTTCGGCATGGACCCGTTCGGCTGGCGGGTGTCGGCTGCCGTCGCCGGGGCGCTGATGGTGCTGCTGATGTGCCGGCTCGCGCGTCGGCTCACCGGGTCGACGCTGCTCGGCTGCATCGCCGGCCTGCTGCTGTGCTTCGACGGGCTGCACTTCGTGCTGTCCCGGCTCGCGCTGCTCGACATCTTCGTGGCGTTCTTCATCCTCTGCGGCGTGCACTGCATCGTGGCCGACCGGGACTGGTACCGCGCCACGATGGCGCGCCTGGTGCCCGAGCAGGTCAACGACTTCCGGGCCTGGGGGCCCGTCCGCGGGCTGCTCTTCCGGCCCTGGCTGGTCGCCGCCGGCGTCAGCTGGGGCCTCGCGGTCGGCACGAAGTGGGAGGCGCTCTACCCCCTGGCGGCGTTCGGGCTGCTCGCCTGGCTGTGGTCCGCCGGCGCCCGAAGGTCGTTCGGGGTCCGGTGGTCGCTCCCGAAGTCCGTGCTCGCCGACGGCGTCCCGGCGTTCATCCAGATCGTGCTCGTCGGCGTGATCGTCTACATCGCGAGCTGGTCGGGCTGGCTGGCCAACGCCCACACCTACGAGGAGCACCTCTCCGCGACGCAGTACACCCACTACAACGGCGGCAAGGACTGGCCGACCCGCACCGAGCCGGACGCCGAGGGTCTCAGCGAGGTGACCCAGTCGCTGCGGTCGCTCTGGTACTATCACCAGGACGTCTACGCGTTCCACACCCACTTCCTCAACGACAGCTCGCACACCTACGCCTCCAAGCCTTCCGGCTGGCTGCTGCTCAACCGGCCGGTCGGGGTCGCCGCCGACACCGACATCAAGCCGGGCACCCAGGGGTGCGACGCCCCGGCGGGCAGCGACTGCCTGCGCCAGGTGCTGCTGCTCGGCTCCCCGGCCATCTGGTGGGCGGGCTCGCTCGCGCTGCTCTTCGCGCTGGTGATGTGGGTCGGCGCCCGCGACTGGCGCTACGGCGTCGTGGTCGTCGGGGCCGCGTCGACCTGGCTGCCGTGGCTGCAGTACGACGACCGCCCGATCTTCTCGTTCTACGCGATCATCACGCTGCCGTTCATGGTCCTCGCGATCACCATGGCCATCGGGCGTCTGCTGGGCAGGACCACCGCGCCCAGCAGACGGCGTACGGCCGGCGTCGTCGTGGTCGGCGCCTACCTGGTGCTGGTGCTGCTGAACTTCGCCTGGTTCTGGCCGATCTGGACCAACGAGCTGCTCACGCACTCGGAGTGGGTGGACCGGATCTGGTTCACCCGCTGGATTTAGACCACTCGGTGGTCGAGCTTGTCGAGACCCCCGCAGCCGACGCGGACGCTCGGGTGCGGGGGTCTCGACAGACGCTCGCTGGCGCTCGCTGCTCGACCAACGGTGCAGATCAGAGGGCGAGCTGCTCGGTCACCCACGCCCACAGGCGCTCGCGCTCTGGAGCGCCGGTGCGGGTACGCCGCAGGATCTGGGTCGGGCGCGACTGCCGGTCGTGCCAGAGCCGACCGCCCGCACGTCCTGGCTCGGTGGCGGAGAGCCACGTGGTGGTGTCGGCGCCCTCGGCGGCATTGCGCAGCAGCGGACCGGTGAGCTTGCGGAAGGTCGGCAGTGAATCGGCGATCCCGGGGGTGTCCGCCCAGCCGGGATGGGTGGCGTGCACGTCGACGCCGAGCGGCCGCCACCGGTGCTGCAGCACCGGCAGCAGCTCGACCCGGGCCCGCTTGCTGCGCGCGTACGCCGTGGTCGGCGAGTAGTCGCCGTCGAGGTACTCCGGGTCGTCCTCGCGCAGCCGCTGGGTGTACATGCCACCGGAGGTCACCAGGACCACCCGGCCGCTCCGCAGCCGCTCCCCCAGCAGATCGGTCAGCAGGACCGGCGAGAGCACGTGCAGCGCCATCGTCATCTCGTGACCCTGCGGCGACTCGGTGCGGGTCGGCGGCATGGCGCCGGCGTTGTGCACCAGCACGTCCACGTCCCCGTCGGCAGCCGCCGCGAACCGGCGTACGTCGTCGAGGTCGGCCAGGTCGCAGCGCTGCACAACCAGCTGCGCGAGCGGGAGCCGGCCCTGGATCTCGCGCACGACCTTCGCGCCCTTGTCGATGTCGCGGACCACGAGGACCACCTCGGCACCCAGCGCTGCCAGCCCTTCGGCCGTCGCCACCCCGAGCCCGCTGCTCGCGCCGGTGACCAGCCCCCGCTTGCCGGCCAGCGCGTCGGGAGGCGGGTCGGCCGGCCAGGTCGACAGGTGGCGGCGTACGGCGGGGCCGAGCCGGGTGTAGCCGGGGACCACCGTGCGATCCATCAGGGTGTCCACGAGCGTGGCGATGCGGGACATATCACGAACGTAACCGCCGTACATATCGCTGGGGCCGTGCCAGCATGTGCGCGTGACTTCCTGGCAGCCTGACTGGGCGGACTTCCCCCCGGCACTTCTGGAGTTCTGGACCGAGCGGCACCTGTGCACGCTCACGACACTGCGCGCCGACGGGAGCCCGCACGTCGTCCCGGTCGGGGTCGCGCTCGATCTCGAGGAGAGCTGCGCGTGGGTGATCACCTATGGGACCTCGCGCAAGGCCCACCAGGCGGCCGCGGACTCGCGCGTCGCTGCCTGCCAGGTCGACGGCGGCCGGTGGTCGACGATCGAGGGCACGGCTCAGGTGCTGAGCGACCAGGCGTCGGTGCAGCGGGCGATGGACCGGTACGCCGCGCGCTACCGAACCCCGCAGCCGAACCCGCTCCGGGTGGCGCTCCGGATCGAGGTGGACCGATTCCTCGTCTCCGCCGGCCTCGTGTGAGGATTTCTGCCATGCACGCGGAAGGTGACCAGCTCAGCGACCTCGACCGGGAGATCCTGGCGTTCGAGGAGGACTGGACCTCCCATGCGGGCGCGAAGGACGAGGCCGTCCGCGAGCGGTTCGACCTCACCCCGACCGGCTACCACCAGCTGCTCAACCGGCTGATCGACCTGCCGGCCGCGGAGGCGCACGCGCCCCGACTGGTGCGCCGGCTGCGCCGGAGGCGGACCGCCCGCCACGAAGAACGCAGCGCCCGGCGGCTCGCCTCCGGCTGAGCCAGTCCGTCAGCCGACGCTGACCGCACCACCGCGACCAGACCCGCCGCCAGCAGCACGCTGGCCAGGAGCAGCCAGGTCCTGCCGCGGGTGAGGCCGTTGAGCCAGGCGACCCAGTCCAACGCATCTCGCAGAGTCCCAACCACGGAGACCACCTGGAGAATTGGCACCGGCGCCCGTACAGCGACGAACGCGACATTCAGCAGGGGCACGCTGACGGTCACGATGGTGTCGGCGCCCGCGACCGTTCCGGACGGCGTGGCGATGACGTGCGCCGTTTCGTGGTGTCGAGTGAGGTCCCGAGGTGGTCCGGTCGCGCGCTCACGCGGTGCCGAACCATCGGGAGAGCGCCGGCACCCGGCGCAGGGCGAGCTGGTCGAGCAGCAGCACCACCAGCAGGGAGAGTCCGAAGAGCGGCAGGAAGATGCCGAGGGCGACCAGGACGACGGCCAACGCCGGCGTGGATCGGATCGGCATCCGACCTCGAGGTGCCCCCATCGTGGCTCTGCCCTTCGGGCGGCGTCGCCACCACATCAGCGGGCCGGTCACGCACATGAAGATGATCGCCGCGCACATCAGAGCCGAACCCCAGAACGACCACAGCCCGAGGCTGCGCCCTTCATGCAGACCGATACCCTGCGAGACCACCTTGGCCAGCGCCGGGTAGTCGTCGAAGCCGTACGCCGACACCACCTGCCCGCCGTACCGGTCGATGTGCACGGTCTTCTCGTCCGACGGCGCGTCGAACGCGTAGCCGATCACGGAGAAGACGCCGGCGGTGTCGTCGGCCGCAGGGAGCGCGACGGTCATCGGGTGCCGCAGCCCCTGGAGCTGTGCGATGGCGATCGCGGTGTCGACGTTGGCGACACTGCGCTCGACACCGTCCGCCGGTGGGGTCGACGACGGCACCTTCGAGTCGCCCATCGCCCACGGCACGTCGCTCTGGTGGCTGTGCGGCAGTGACTCGTCGAGGGTGGACGTCGGGTCGCTGACCGCACCCGGATCGGTGCTCCACATCGAGGTGCCGTTCTCGGTCGCGAAGGTCTGCACCTTCGCGCCCCAGAAGCCGGTCCAGGGAAGCCCGGTCACCAGGAGGGTGAGCAGGCCGACGCCCGCCACGGCTCCGACGAGTCCGTGCCGCCAGCGCAGCTTCGCACCTCGGCGTCCGGCCGTCCTGGCCCGGCGCCGGGCGCGCCATCCCCGGACGAACAGGTAGTAGCCGGTGATCGCCATGACCACCGCCCAGCAGGCGCCGAGCTCGATCACGTAGTCGCCCCAGGTCCCGGCCATCAGCTCGCCGTGCAGCCGGATCGCGGTGCCCGACAGGGTGGTGTCCGGGTTCAGCGAGCCGAGCACCTCGGGGCCGTAGGGGCTCACGTAGACATCACGACCCTCGCCAGCCGCCGTCGTGATCGAGACGATCGTCGCGCTGTCGGCGTCCCGGGGCTCCGCCAGGGAGACCGCGGTCGAGCCCGGGTAGGCGTCCTCGACGACGGCCAGCTGCTGCAGGTAGGGCTGTGCCACGGCACCGGCCGGTGGGTCGACCTTCATCAGGTCGGGGTGCATCAGGGGCTCGAGCTGGAAGCGGAACAGGTAGATCAGGCCGGTCACCGCGAGCAGCAGCAACACGGGGACGACCAGGAAGCTGGCGAAGAAGTGCCAGCGCCAGACGGCCCGGAACCAGCCACCGGAGGTGGCCGGCCGCTTCGGTCTGGATGGTCGAGATGGTGGTTCGGCTGAGCCGCGCTTGGGCGCGAGCACGTCGGTCATGGTTCTCCTCGAAGAGTGGGTGCGCGCGGACGCGCAACTGCACCGGAGCCCAGAGGGCTCCGGCGTCGGTCTGCTGATCAGGCGGCGAGGAGAGGTGGCCCGCGACGCGAGTCGGGGCGGACCAGCCAGACCGAGCGCGGTCCGGCGAGCGCGCGGCCGGCGTCGACCGCGGTGAGGCGTGGGGTGGCGACGACCGGGCGCAGCGCCCAGACGGCGGCCAGGATGCGGCGTCCGGTGAGCGCGAGCAGCGTCCACAGACAGCGCTCGCCGTACCCGAGCCAGAGGCCGACCAGTGCGGCGACCGCCACGTGGGCGGCCATCATCGGCGCGTGCGCCGACAGGTCGTTGAGCAGGTGGCCGACGGGCAGCGCCGGCGCGAGCGCGCCGTGCTGGTCGGCGGCACCCGTGTAGGCGTCCTGGAGCGACCCGACCCGTCGGCCGTCGAGCACCGGCAGGTTGCCGACGGCACTCGATCGGGTTGCGACGGCGCCGGTCGCGCCGTCACCGGCATGGCCGGCACTGACCGACAGCACCAGGTGCAGCAGGGTCTGGCCCCCGACGAGCATCGCGACCAGTCGCACCGAGGACGCCGGACGGCTCAGCATCGGCGCGCTCAGCAGCACCGACATCGCCAGCAGGGCCCCGAGGAACGCCGGGCCGGGCAGCAGCCCGTCGGCCGTCACGTGGCCGACGACCCCCAGGAAGAACGCCAGAGAACCCACGACGAGCGCGCGCGCCCACAGCACGCAGGCGTCGACTCGGGTCTCCACGGCGCCGAGTCTCCCATGTCGGCCTACGGCGACCGAACCCGTCTCGCACCGAACCGGTCCACCAGTACGCCGTGCCGCAGCCCGCGGTCGCTCACCGTGAGCGAGTCCGTGCCGAGTGCCTCGAGGACCGCACGGACGACGCAGGCGCCGGCGAGGATGACCTCGGCCCGGCTCGGCTGGAGCCCGACCACGTCGCGCCGACGATCGGCAGCATCGCGGGTGCGATAGAGGTCGATCTGCCGCTCCACCTCCTCGCGGTCCAGGACCGTCCCGTGCACCACCTCCGGGTCATAGTCCCTCAGTCCATGACGGACCGCGGCGAGGTTGGTGACCGCTCCGCCCATGCCGATGAGCAGGTCCGGCAGGTCTCGCCCGGCCAGGCGGGAGAACCCATCGCCGATCTCGTCCGCGACCTGCGCCAGCACCTGCTCCGACACCGGCCCGGACAGCCCGAACCGCTCGGTCAGGCGGACCGCGCCCACCGGCACGCTGAACTGCTCGTCGACCCGGTCGTCGCGCCCGAACGTGAACTGGGAGCTCCCGCCGCCGGTGTCGAACACGACCAGCGACCCGGGGCCGGCGAGGCCGACCGTGGCCGCGCGGGCGGCGAGCCTGGCCTCCTCCTCACCGGAGATGATCTCCACGACGACACCGCACCGCCGGCGTACGGCGTCGACGAACTCGTCCCGGTCGGCAGCCATCCGGAGGCCCGCCGTACCGACCGCGACGACCGCCACCGCGAGCTGCCGCCTGGCCTCGTCCGCCATGTCGGCGAT
The DNA here is from genome assembly GCF_039543845.1 of Nocardioides endophyticus. Taxonomy (NCBI): domain Bacteria; kingdom Bacillati; phylum Actinomycetota; class Actinomycetes; order Propionibacteriales; family Nocardioidaceae; genus Nocardioides; species Nocardioides endophyticus. Next base: position 227,963 of record NZ_BAABKN010000014.1, read on the forward strand.
CGCGGCGACCGTCCGCTCGGCGGCCACGGGGGCGAGTCGTCCACCGGCCGTGAGGCCGTCGCCCAGTCGCGTGACCTCGGCCCGGTCGACGACGGTGCGCCACGACCCGTCCGCGGCTCGCTCGCCGAGGTGGAACTTCACCGAGTTGGTGCCGACGTCGATCACCGCGCACCGCGGCTCGCCGAGCCCGAGCAGGATCACGAGGCCGCGCCCGTAGTTGAGGTTCGGTCGGGGCGCGAGCCCGAGCCGGCCGACCACGTCGACGACGCGCTCCGGGTCCGAGTCCTCCACCGCGGCCGAGCGCGTCTGCCAGCCCCCGGCCACGACGTCGGTCAGCTCGACCATGCAACCGTCGAGCGTCGAGCGCGCCCGACGCTTGTGGACCTCGACCGCACGTAGGTCACGACGCGGCTCGATGACGTCGGAGAGCAGCTCGGCGAGCGACCACGACGTACGTGCCGACAAGACGTCGACCGACAGGCCGAGCGCGGCGGTGACGATGTCGAGATCGTCGCCCGCCAGCGGGAAGGCGGCCTTCAGCACCGGCACCCACTGCTCCAGCCCGTGCTCGTCGACCTGCTGCAGCCGTTTGACGTCCATGAGGCCGTCACGCACCTTGACGATGCCGACGCCCGGCGCCGACAGCAGGTACAGCTCGTCGCTCTCGACGATGTGGACGTCCGCGGGTTGCAGCGCCTCCTCCGCGGCGCCGAAGCTCCCCGCGAAACTGCGCCACTCCCACCTCGGCACGATCTGCGACATCTTCGAAGGGTCCCAGGTCCGCTCGACACGCGATAGTGGTCCCCATGCTGGTGCCGATGGTCGGCTGGATCCGCTCGTACGAGCGAGGCTGTCTGCGCGGCGACCTCGTCGCCGGGGTGGCGGTCGCGGCGCTGATCATCCCGAAGAACCTCGGCTACGCCGGGATCGCCGGCATCCCTCTCCAGAACGGGCTGTACGCCGCGGCAGCGGCGACCATCCTGTACGCCGTGCTCGGCACGTCCCGCCAGATCTCGATGGGTCCCAGCTCCGGGCTGGCGGCGGTCGCCGCGAGCGCGGTCCTCGCCGCGGGCATCACGAGTCAGACGGACGTGGCGACGTTCGTCGCCGGCATCACCTTGCTCTCGGGGCTGGTGTTCGTGCTCCTCGCGGTCCTCCGGATGAGCTGGATCGCCAGGTTCCTCTCCCAGGCGGTCGTCACCGGCTTCCTCTTCGGCGCCGCGATCGACGTGGTCGTCGGCGAGCTCCCCAAGCTCACCGGGACCGACGCCAAAGGTTCCAACGCGTTTCGGGAGCTGTGGTCGTGGCTCGGCGGACTCGGCGCGACCGACCCGGCCACGTTGGCCGTCGGCGCCGTCGCCCTCATCGTCGTCTTCGGACTCCGATTGGTCGCCCCGTCGCTGCCCGGCGCCCTCGTGCTGCTCGTCGGCGGCCTGGTCGTCAGCGTGGCCGCCGATCTCGAGGGGCGCGGCGTTGCCGTGGTCGGCACGATCCCTAGCGGGCTGCCGTCGGCCGAGGTGCCCGACGTCCCTCTGATCTGGGATCACGCAGGGGTCGCTTCGAGCGCGGCGCTTGCCCTGGTCCTCATCGGCTTCTCTCAGACGGCCGGGGATGCCAAGGTGTTCGCGACGCGTCACCGCTACCGCGTGGACCTCCACCAGGAGACGATCGCCCAGGGCGTGGCCAACGCCGGAGCGGGTCTGCTGCAGGGGATGCCGGTGTCCACGAGCCTGTCGGCTAGCTCGCTGAACGACCGCGCCGGCGCTCGGTCGGGGATGGCCTCCCTGACGTCCGGGATCGTGGTCATCGGGACCCTGCTCTTCCTCGCTCCGCTCTTCGCCCACCTACCCAAGCCGGTGCTGGCCGCCCTCGTCATCGAAGCCGTCGTGATGGGCATGATGAACGTCGGCGAGATGCGCCGCCTCGCCCGCGTCCAGCGGTTCGACTTCTGGGTCGCGATGGTCGCGATCCTTGCCACGCTCGCCGTCGGGGTCCTCGCGGGCGTGCTGGTGGGCATCGCACTGTCCCTGCTGTGGCTGGTCGCGGTCGCCACGCGACCGGCGATGCCCACGCTCGGCCGGCGGCCGGGAACGACGCTCTTCCGCCCGCTCGCTCGACACCCGGAGGACGAGCAGTTCCCGGGCGTCGCGGTGCTGCGGCTCGAAGGCAGTCTCTTCTTCGCCACCTCCGAGGCCCTCGACGAACGCGTCCGCGGCCTGATCGACGGCAGTGCGGGCGGGCTCGGCTGCATCGTGCTGGACTGCTCAGCCATCACCTTCACCGACGCCCAAGGGGCCGCCGCGCTCGACGAGCTTGTCTCGGTCGCGAAGGAGTCGGGACTCGAGCTGCGGCTGGCCCGCCTGCGCCCAGCCGTCCGCCAGGTCCTCGATCGCGACGGAGTCGTCGGCCGGCTCGGCGACGACCGGATCCACCCGAGCGTCGACCTGGCGGTGCAGGCCCACCTGCAGGGCGCGGGGTAGGTCGGCGCTACCTCACCCTCCCAGTCGCCCTGCTCGCCCTGGTCACCGTCGCGTAGCCGCTCAGCCTGCCGGTGACCTGGACGGTGATCCGGCGGTGGTCGAGCTTCTTGGTCAGGCGGAGCCTCGCCGCCGTCGCACCGGCGATCGGCTTGCCGTTGGCGAACCAGCGATAGGTGAGTCGCGTCCCGGGCGTCCACCGGCCGGGCCTGGCCGTCAAGGTGCGGCCCAGCTTGGCCTTGCCGTGGACGGTCGGCTTCGGGGCCGTCAGGGTGCCCGCGGTGACACGGGCGGTCGGCGCGGAGGTCACCGTCGCCGGACGGTAGCCCGCCAGGGTCCCGGTCTCCGTCACCGTGATCCGCGCACCGAGCTCGCGGGCGGACAGGACGACCGTTGCCGCGTTGCCGCCGAAGGTCCGACCATCGGCCTTCCAGACGTAGGTGACCGCGGCGCCCGGGGTCCAGGAGCCCGTGGCAGACGCGGTCAGCGACCGCCCGACCTTCGCGGTCCCGGCCACCGTGACCGCAGAGGGTGCCCCGAGGTCCGGGAGAGGTACGCCGCCGACCGGGCTCGTCGCCGGGGACACGATGCTCCGTGAGACGTAGCCGGCGAGGGACCCGGTGATCTCGACCGTGATCGTGCGCCCGACCTCGGCGTCGGTCAGCGTGACGGCGCCCGGCGCGGTGCTGAACGGGACGCCGTCGGCCTTCCAGGAGAAGTCCGCCTGGGTGCCCGGCGTCCAACCGCCGGTGACGACGGCAGTCAGGGTCGAGCCCACGGTCGGCGTACCCGAGATGGCCACGGCAGATGGTGCGGTCAGGAAGCCCGGCGTGACCGTTGCGGTCGCGGCCGACGACGCCGACCACTCGGACGCGCCGAAACCGGTCGCCGTCGCGCGGTCCTGCACGGTGATCGCGTGACCGACCTGCGCGGCGGCCAGCGTGATCTGGGCTCCCGTCGCGAACTGGACGCCGTCGGCGAGCCAGCGATATTCGTACGTCGTGTCGCCGGGGAAGTCGTCACCGGCCGCGGGGTGGGCGGTCAGGGTGCCCGCCATTGCCGCAACGCCGCTGATGGACGGGGCACCGGGCTGGACGAGCGTGTCCTCGACGACCGGCGCGGTCACGGTGGCGGTCGACCAGGACGAGTCGCGACGGCCCGGCGCCGTGACCATCGCCTTGACCGTGAGCGTGCTCCCGACCTGACTGCGACCGAGGTCGAGGTCGGCGCCCGTGGCGAAGGCACTCGGGCTGTCGCCCAGGAACCACTCGTAGTGGTACGCCGCACCCGCGGGCAGCGGGCCGCTCGAGGTGGCGTGGAGGGTACCGCCGATGATCGGGCGGCCGGTGACGGTCGGGGCCTCCGGGCGTGCGAGGTGGCCCCAGCCCACCCGGGCCAGGTCGCAGCTCGCCGCGAACGTGCGCCCACCGGTGGTGCGGACCTGGACGGCCAGATGGACGGGAGCGCCGACAACGTCGGGGCGCGCGGTGAAGGTCGCGCCGTGGACCGGCCCGCCGAAGCCGGTGCCGGACCACGTGTAGCGGGCGCGTCCGGCGCCCGCACCGACCACGGTCGCGGTGACGGGAGCACCCACCGCCGGAGCACCGTCGAGGGAGACAGAGCCGGGCCCGTCGTACGCGCACGGTCCACCGCCGGCGGCGGACGCCGGCGCGGCGAGGCCGAGCTGTGCGAGCCCGGAGAGGGTGAGGGTGGCCGTCACCAGACCGGATACCCAGCGGCTGCGGCGCGACATCACTGCGCGGCTCCGGCGCTCTCGCGGACCGCCTGGGCGACCGCTTCCCGCACGCGCTCGTCCTCACGGCGCCTGGCCTCCGCGCGGCGCCGACGGGTGACGACGACGCCACCGACGACCAGCGCCACCACGACGACGATCAGCACCAGCAGGGCCCACGGCATCGCCCACGCGTGGGTCGTGGTCTCGACCTCGTCGAGTGGGCTGACCGAGCCGGAGGCATCGGTCATCAGCGGGGTGAGGGTGACCGTCGCGGCCAGCCGTACGGCGGGCCGCACGCCGTCCACCGGCACGGAGACCTGCCACTCCTCCCCCGGCAGCAGCTCGGGCGCGTCGGGTACGTCGGCGGCCGCGACCCGGAAGAGTCCGAACGGCCCGGTGACCGCGACGTCCTGCTTCGCAGCGAGGATCGCGTTGCCGGTGTTGCGGATCGTGTAGTCGACGGTCGCACCGGCCGCTCCGAACGGGTTCGACGGGCCACCGGGCGAGACGTGCGGGTCGACGACCATCAGTCCGGGCTCCAGGTCACCGCCGGCGCGCAGCCGGATCCGCATGGCGAGCCGGCGGTCGACGTTCATGCCGTCGACGGCACCCGCCTGCGTCAGGGACGTGATGATGCCGCCAAGGTAGTCACCGGGGGTGGCGTTCTCCGGCAGCGTGAGCCGGAACGGCACCTGGACGGACTCGCCGGGCAGGACGCGAACCTTCGCCTTGTCGGCGTGCACCCAGGCGCCGACGTTGGTCGACTCGACGTCTTCGGTGAGCAGGTCGAGCTGGCCGCCGTCAGTGGTGAACCCGTCCGCCGCGTAGACGGCCAGATCGATCGGCTTCTTGCCGTGGTTGACCACGATGAGCCCGTCGCGGATCGAGCCGCCCGGGTTGAGCGTGTAGCGGTAGTTCTGCCGGTCCGCCCCGAACTTGTTGGACGCGGTCCGGACCGCCCAGGCGACGTCGTCGTCGGCCGCGACGGCTGTGCCGGCACTCGCGCCGAGCAGGGCGATAGAGGCGAGCAGGGCGACGACGACGGTGCGGGAGATCTGGCGGGTGCACAGCATGTGGTGGTCCTCGTGAGATGTGGAGCCGGTGCAGAGGAGGGATGGCGGAGTGGGCGCCCGAGCGCCCACCCCACCGGAGATGAAGAGGTCAGCTCACCGCGGTGATGGTGAGCGTGGACCGGTAGTTGCCCTTGTCGATCGAGGTCGGGAACTTCAGGTTCAGGTCCGCGCCCAGCTCAGTGTCGCCGAGCGAGTGGCCGGCTGCGGCCGACCCGAGGGTGCGCGACACCGACAGGCCGGTGCCGTTGTTGAAGCCGGACTCGACCGGGTCGCCGGCAGCGGCGCCGGCGCCCTCGGCGAAGACGTGCGGCTGCCAGCCGAGGTACTTGCTGGAGAACGTCTTGTCGCCGTCCTGGAAGTCGGTCACCTGACCGTTCACCGCCCAGGCCGCACCCGAGGTCCGGGTGTCCGTGACGGTGATCGGGTTGATGTCGCCCGAGGCCAGGAAGAAGCCGGTGCCCTCGGCGGCCTCGCCGAGGTCCACCAGGCTGTTGTCGCCGTCGATCTCCCAGCCGAACTCGCCCGGTCCGGCCTGCGGCACGTCGACCTGGATCGACTGACCCTCGCCGTGGTAGGGCCGGATGGCGACCTTGTCGATCGTCGAGCCGACGGCACCGTTGGGCGAGACCTCGCTGCGGATGTCCTCGACGACCAGCCGGTCGTGGCGCACCTCGACCTTGACGTAGGAGCGCTTGTTCTCCTGGCTCTCGACCGAGTTGGCGTAGTGCCGCTTGCGGCCGGCGCTGTTGTCGAGCGGGTCCGGACCGAACTCGCCCGCGACCGGGTTGGTCAGTGCGTAGTACTTCGAGCCCGAGGCGGAGTTGCCCGTCACGTAGACGACGCCGCCCGGACCCTGCTCGACCTCGGCAGCACCGGGCTGCTCGTCGGGGTTGGCCTTCTGGCCGTTCTTGATCAGGTAGCTGCGCGAGTACGCGTGGTCATGGCCCTGCAGGACCAGGTCGACGCCCAGGTTGGAGAACGTCGTGGGGAAGTCCTGGCGACGGACCTTCGCGTCGCTGTCGTTGGCGTGCGACGCCGGGGAGTAGATCGCGTGGTGGTAGACGAGCACGGTGTACTTCGCCGCGGCGCCGTGCGCGTTGATCACGTCGGTGACGTACTGCAGGTGCGCCGCGTCCGAGCCGCTGGCGTACGCGTTGCTGTTCAGGTCGATGAACAGCACGTCCTTGTAGATGTACCAGTAGTCGCCGCCCGAGTTGCTGGAGCCGGTGTAGAACGGCGCCGAGCGGTCGGTGTTCGGCGTCCAGAAGTGCTGCTCGTAGGCCTTGCCGCCCACGTCGTGGTTGCCGATGGTGGCCGCCCACGGGTACTGGCGCAGCTGCGCGGGCGCGAGGAACGCGTCCCACTGGGACTCCGTGTTGGCAGTCTCGACCTGGTCACCGCCGGAGACGAGCAGCTCCGCGTTCGGGTTCGCCGCACTCGCCACGTTGAGGGTGTCGGCCCAGCCGGCGCCGTCGTTCGCGACGTTGCCGGAGGCGCCGATCTGCGGGTCGCCGAAGAACAGGAAGTCGAAGTCGCCCTCGAAGTCCTGGGTCTTGAAGGAGTAGGTCGGGGACCAGGCGCCCTCGACGCCGGCGCGATAGGAGTACGCCGTGTCCTCCTGGAGGCCGTCGATCGTGGCGTGGCCGTTGAAGCCCCCGTTGACCAAGTTGGCGGCGACGGTGGCCGGAAAGGTCATCGTCACGGAGTCGTCGGGAAACTCTCCGGCGACCAGCGTCGAGGTCGGGGCGACCTCGACCACCTGCGAGGTGTTGGCCGAGGCGTACCACGACACGACGCGCTGGGACTCCGAGGAGCCGACGGTGAGCACCACGCCGGAGAGCGTGGCCGGGTCGTCCGCGTTGGCTGCGGACACCAGGCCGGTGCCGAGCACCGCGGTGAGTCCGAAGACTGCCGCGCTGGCACCGACGGCCGCGCGACGTCGTACAGACCCGGAGGCCTGCAGACACTGATTCAACTTCATCGAGATCCGTCCATTTCGGGTTCGAGGAGCAGCGAGAGATAGGAGGCTGCTGGCTACCGAGAAGGTCAGCGCGCCGAATCTGTCGGTGGCGCGTGTACTCGAGATGAACGCAGACGAGCGCGGCGGCGGCACGTTCCCTAAGACGTAGGGCAAATGCTCAGAGCCCTAGCACACGTTGGGCAAACCAGAACAGCCCCATCGCCGACACGGCCGCCGCAATGGCGCCCGTCACCCACAGGCCGAGGGTCGGCGCACGGTGCCGGAGCAGGGCCAGCAGCGGGAAGACCAGGACGATGATCGAGAGCTGGACGAACTCGATGCCGATGTTGAAGACCAGGAGCGACCAGAGCAGCGTCCACGACCACGCGACATCGATCCCGAGGGCACCCGCGAAGCCGAGCCCGTGCACGAGGCCGAAGCAGAAGACCACGCCGAGCCGGGTCCAGCCGGCGCGATCCAGGCTGAGGTGGCCCTCGCCGCTGTCGATGTCCAGAGCGCCCGATCCGCGCCGCCAGAGCCGCCAGAGATACCAGCCCGCGACGACCGCGATCGACAGCGCGATGATCGGCTCGACGATCTCCGAGGGCACGTCGACCAGGCCGAGCGCCGCCAGCACGAAGGTGACCGAGTGCGCGATCGTGAACGTCGTCGCGGCCAGCACGATCTCGCGCAGCCGGCGCGACCCTGCGATCAGGGCGAGCAGGAAGAGGATGTGGTCGAGCCCGAGGAGCAGGTGCTCGGCGCCGAGCTTGAAGAACTCCCAGAACCGCTCGCCCGTCGACTGGTGGGTCGAGAACGACGGCTGGTCCGCATCGAGCGCCGCGCTGCCGGTCCGCAGGTCGAGGTCGTAGGTCACGATCGTCTTCGTGCCCTTCACGTAGCCCTCGTCGTCCGGGAAGAGGCCGCTACGGATCTCGTGCTCCTGGGCGGATGCGGGGCACGTGTAGTCGAGGACCAGGAAGGCGTACGGCACTCCCTCGCGCATGTTGATCGTCGCACCGCCGACCTGCGTCGGCGTGCAGTCCTCGTCGCCGACCGAGACCCCGAAACGCCCGGTCACGTAGGCGAGGACGGTGTCGGCGTGGTCGTCGAGCGCGGTGACCTGCGCGGCCTCGTCGGCGTCCTGGAACGCGGCGTCACCTTCTTGGAACAGCGGGTCGTCCCCCTCGGCATCGGCGGCGGAGACGACGAGGAGGTCGTACTCGAGCCCGAGCTCGGTGCGGACGTGCCCGGATTCGGGCGACGTGACGTCGACGTACACCACCGAGGAGAAGCCGTGGGCGAGGGACGAGGCCGAGCTCAGCAACAGGGCGATCAGGATGAAGACGGCCGCGAGAGCGGCTTGGACAGCGCGGCGTACGGGGTTCGACACGGCTCCTCTTTCTTGTTGGCGAGCGCAAGTTGTCGGTCGCAGGTGAACGGACGGCAGCGCGGCGGCCAACCCGTGAAGAAGGGACCGCGACGAACCCCTGGGTGGGTCTCGATCTCAACCAGGCATGGGATAGGAACCCTTCTGTGCTCCTGCGACTCCGTCCTGCCCTCACACTCGTCGGCGTCGCTGCGACCCTCGCCCTGGTGTCCGGCTGCGGTTCGGCCGACGACTGGTCCCGGCCGCACGCAAGACCGTCGGCGGTCGGCACCCTCGCCGAGGGCTTCACCGACCCGGCCAGCCCGCCGCGGCCCGAGTCGACGATCACGCCACGGCCCGGCTCCTGGGACGGGGTGCACCCCTCCGAGGACTACCGCGTCGTGCTGCTCACGGCGGGTGACGACGAGGCGACCGGCACGCTCGTGGACGCCGTACGGCGCTGGGCCGACGACGAGGAGGTCAGCCTCAAGACCGTGACCGCCACCGACCCGCACCACTACGTCGACAAGATCGACCGGGCCATCAAGATGGCGCCCGACCTGATCGTCACCGCCGGCAACGACCTCGTGGACCCGTTGGCGATGGTGAGCGCCAGCCATCTCGACCAGCCGTTCCTGGTGGTCGGCGCCGAGCTCGCCGAGCCGACCCACAACGTCACGGCCGCCGACTGGACCGGTGCGTCGTTCCGAGGCGAAGGGCTCGGCGCGTCGTCGACGTACGATCCCGCGTCGTTCACCGCGGAGCGCGCGATGGACGCCGTCCGGGCCGGCGTCGCCGCGGTCCTCAGCGGCGTGACCGGGATCGTCATCTGGCTCGACTAGGGTGCGAGCCTAGAGTTCTCCCCGTGCCCTACGTCGACCTCCTCGGCCACCCGACCTACCACGAGATCCACGGCGACGGTGAGCCGTTGCTGCTGCTCCACGGCGGCTACTGCTCGATCGAGAACCTGCGCGGCCTGGGCGACGGTCTCGGCACCTCCTACCAGGTGCACGCGCCGGAACGCGTCGGCCACGGTCGTACGGCGGACCGCGACGGCCCGTTCAGCTATGCCGGTGGCGTCGACGAGACGATCGCCTACCTCGACGCTGTCGGTCTCGACTCGGTCCACGTCGTCGGCTTCAGCGACGGGGCGATCCTGGGGCTGCTGATGGCGCTGGACCACCCCGGCCGCGTGCGGTCGGTCGTCTCGATCAGCGCCAACCTCGACCCCGACGGCTTCGTGGCCGACGAGCTGTTCGCGCGGGCGATGTCCGAGGAGGACAGCGCCGAGATCGAGCGCGACTACAAGAAGCTCTCTCCCGACGGCCCGGAGCACTCCGACGTCGTCGTCGCGAAGCTGACCGAGATGTGGAAGACCGAGCCTCACATCACGTCCGAGATGCTCGCGACGGTGCAGGCACCGACGTTGGTCATGGCGGGCGACCACGACGTGATCCGTCCCGACCACACCCTCTTGATCTCGGAGAGCATCCCGGGCGCCCAGCTCGCGATCGTGCCCGCCGCCGGCCACCTGGTCGCCCAGGACCGCCCGGCCCTGCTCGAGATGATGGTGCGCGAGTTCCTCGACCAGGTCGGCCGATCCTCGACTAATTGAACACGTCCAAAACTGCGGTGGTGTGCCGCCATGCGCATCGTCATCCCCGGGGGCACAGGCCAGGTCGGCGGCATCCTGCGACGGCGGTGCGCCGCGGCCGGGCACGACGTCGTCGTGCTCAGCCGGCAGCCTGAGACGTTGGAGCCCGGCGTACGCCACCGGGCCTGGGACGGCCGCACCGTCGGCGACTGGGCCGAGGAGCTCGACGGCGCGGACGTCGTCCGGCGTGAAGCGGACGCGAGCAAGAATCAGGCCGGGCCCAGAGGGGCCAGCAAATCCCGGGCCGCCAAAGACGTGACGTTTAGCCGACCCGTGGGACTGCGGTTAGGCATGTTGAGGCAATGAAATGACAGCTCCGCAGTCAAGGCGGACCTGCGCTGACATCAATCTGCTATGAACAAACGCTGCCGGGAGAGTCGACCTCCCCCGGCAGCGAATATCTCAAGACGTCACTTCGAGCTCTTGTACTGCTCCAAGATCTCGCCGGGGATGCGCCCACGCTCGGGCACGTCGATGCCCTGAGCCTTCGCCCACACCCGGACGTCCTTGGCGCTGTAGTCGCTCTTCGAGCCAGCACTCGTACTTCTACGACGCCCACCGGTCTTCGTGGCGTGCTCGAGATACAGAGCGATCGCCTTGTCGAAGCCGGCTGCTTCCTTGTCGGTCAGGTCGATCGAGTAGCTCGCACCGCGGTACGAAAACTCGATCGACTCGCCCTTACCGTCGGCGATCTCGTCCCCTGACAGATCGCTGACGAGCTGAGTAATAACGCGCTGTGCCATAACAAGCACCCCTCCCAGGGCATCCCCCGTCCAATAGGACAGGCACCACCATACGATGAATGTCCGAAAAGTAGCGGAATTAGGCGCTCGCTAGCAACCAGAGAATTCCCGCGTGACTTCCCGGGAAGTACGCGGCGATGTCTAACCAGGCGCCTTCAGCCGCCAGAAGGAACGCCGGCGGCTCTCCCCTCCGTGGCATGCCACCAGCGAGCCGCTGACGTAGAAGGCGAGGTCGGAGGCCGGACCCGATGACGGACGAACCGCCGAAAACCGAGGACACGTTGACGATCGTGCCGCCCTGCTCCTGCTCCTGCATGACCGCATTCGCCGCCTGCGCCAGAGCGAGCGGACCATCAGGTTGAGCGCGACGATCTTGTCGTGGAAGCGCGGCGACGCGTCGGCCGCGGCCGCAGAGTGCGCACCGCCCGCGTTGTTGACCGCGATGTCCAGCCGACCGAGTCGCGAACCCACGGCCTCCACCATCGCGGGGGCCGCGAGGTCCCTTACGTCGACCACTTCACCGAGGACTGCATCGGCAAAGTGTCGCTGACCCCGAGCGCATGATCTCCAGCAGCATCATCCAGGGGGTCTGAATCGACTCTCCACGGAAGTACGCAGTGTTCGTCGGCAGCGACACTTTGCCCGGCCCTCGACAGCCTGACTCTCCCAGCACAGCCCGCACGACTGGGGGCGAGTCGGAGCCGACTCGCGAGCACTGAGAGCACCTGGGCCTGACCTGCGAGTTCGCTCGCACCTGACCTTCGGAATTCGCCCCAGCTGTCCAAGTGGACGAGTCCCCACATCTCCGGCACGGGCTCGTCGCGACTGCACATCCGGTTGCTACTTCCACACGACGATCTCCAACCCGCGGGTGGTGAGTCAGTCCGTGGCGTAGGTGAGCCAGGTGATGAACATGAACAAGCCGATGATCCCCGCACCGACCAGGACCGCGCCCAGGAGCGCGATGGCCGAGGCCCACCGCTCCTCGTCGTACGTCCGCGCAGACTCCCGGCCCTGCTCCGGCACGTGACTTGTCATCTCGTCCCTCCCTCTCGCGGGCGAGCGGACCCGCTGTCTCCTTGGTACTCCTGATCGGAGGACGTCGCTAGCCCCTGAGGGGCCGCCCTCAGCACAGCGGCCTTCGGTTGGCAGCGATCCATCCAGAACCGCCGTCACACACACTCACAGATCACGCGGTGGCCGCGTCTACGTCCGGCGTACGCGCCGGACACGATCTCGGCGACCGCGCTACACCACTATCGGGGACTCAAGTCGTGCCTCGGGGCGTTGCTACCCGCGGCCACCGGCTGGGATCGCCTCGCGGCCATGCTCGTTCGACGTTTCGCGCAAGAATCGACCGCGACGTGATCCGGGCAGTGCAGTGACACTCCCTGTGCGGTGGCCGTCCACGTCGACCCGGCCGCTCACCTCTGGCCGCCGTACCAGATGCATCGCTCCGATTGTTGTGCAGTCCGCGCGACAGCATCAGGACGACAAGGGAGATTGTCGCCCACCAACCGAGTTGAACGAGCTGCGGTAGTAGGTCAGCGGCTCTCCATCCGGGAGATGGCCGAGCTCGTGGACTCGTCCGACGACGAGCAGGTGATCCCCCGCGTCGTACTCGGTCTCGAAAGTGCAGTCGATCCAGGCCAGGCAACCGTCGATCACCGGCGTCCCGCTCGCGAGCGGGTGCCAGGGGACGGTCGCGAACTTGTCGGTCCCCTTGCTCGCCAGGGCCAGCGCGACGTCCCCCTGGTCCTCGGCGAGGACACTGATGGCGAACCGGCGAGCCTGACGGAGCACCGGATAGGTCGACGACGTCCGAGCGGGGGCGAAGGCAATCAGTGGCGGATCTAGCGACAGGCTGATGAACGACTGGCAGGTCATGCCCACCGGCCTCCCGTCGACGACAGCGGCGATGGCGACCACCCCGGTGCAGAAGCTGCTCATGGTGGCGCGGAAGTCCGCGCTCGACGGGTCAGCCGTCACGGGGGACCCGCTTCCCGAGGGCCGGACCGACTGCCCACATGACGAGCAGCGTCAGCAGGAGCGCGGCGCCCGGCAGGGCGAAGGCCCAGGCGAAGCCGGTGACCGTCCCCGCTGCGACGAAGACCCCCAGCACCTGGCTGCCGACGGAGCCTCCCATCGTCCGCGCGGAGGCGTTGACGCCCATGGCCTCCGCGGACTGCGTGATCGGCGTCGCCTCGACGACCAGGTTCGCGAGGCCGGTGAACGCGAGGTTGAGCCCGATGCCCTGGGTGAGGACGATGCCCACGATGACCGACCAGACCTGCTCGGCCACGCTGGCCATCAGGGCGTAGCCAGCCACCATCGCGAGCATCCCGACGACCAGCGGCAGTCGGCTGCCGAACCAGCTCCCGAGGACGCCGGCCAGGGTCGCCGCCGGGAAGCCCAGGACCATGGCCGGCAGCATGAGGAGACTGGTCGTCGTCACGCTCAGCCCGAATCCGACGCCTTCGCTCTGCAGCAGTTGCGCGATGACGTAGACGCCCCCGTACATCCCGAAGCCGACGGCGGCCGCGCCGACGTGGAGCGGCCAGACGGGCCGGCCGGCCAGCAGGCGCAGGTCCATCAAAGGCGTGGGCGCGTTGCGCTCCCACATCACCCAGACTGCCGTCATGACGGCCCCGACGGCCAGCGGCACCAGGACCCGGACCGAGCTCCAACCGTCGGTGGAGCTGGAGGAGATGCCCAGCAGGATCGGCACCATGGCCAGCACCAGCAGGACCCCACCGGGCCAGTCGAGACGGCGTCGGCCGACCGGCCGGCCGACGTGGCCGGGCACGTAGCGCCACACCATCGCGGCGGCCACCAGGGGGATGACCGCGGCGAGCGCGAAGATCGCGTGCCAGGAGACATGGTCGACCAGCGGCCCGGTGACGACGAGGCTGACCGCCGCGCCGGCGCCGAACATCGCCGTGAGCAGGCCGACCGAGGAGGACACCTGGCGCGCGGGTACGGCGTCCCGCACCAGGGCGACGCATAAGGGGAACACCGCCCCGCCCAGCCCCTGGACGGCGCGCCCCACGATCAGCCACGGCAGCGAGGTCGCGAAGACACCGATCGCCCCGCCGGCCGCGAAGACGCACAGCACCGCCACCAGGACACGTCGACGACCGAAGTGGTCGCCCACGACACCCAGGATGGGGGTGCCCACCGCCGTGGTCAGGAGGAACGCCGACTGCAGCCAGGTGATGTCGCTCGCGCTGACGCCGAGGTCAGCCTGGATGACCGGCATGGCCGGTACGACCAGCATCTGGAGGAAGCTGAACGCCAGCACGGCCAGCGTGAGGGCGGCGATCGTGCCGGTCCCCCGCTGCGCCGTCGCCTCCCCGGGGCCCGTGGTGGCGGCCCCTTCCGAGACGCTCACCGGATCAGCGCGAGCGTGGTCATCCCACCATCGACGACCATCGCCCCGCCGTCGGCGAGCGTCGTCAGCGCCTGGGTCGCCAGCAGGGCGTGCGAGCGGGCGTTGACCGCCCACACGTGGTCCCAGGTCGCGGGCGAGGTGTCCCCCATGCCGAACGGCGCGACGATCCTGGTGCCGGCACCGACCATGATCCTGCGGGCGTGCAGACTGGTGCCGCCCCGCTCGTCGGCGGTCACGCGCTCGCCTCGGCCCGGTCGAAGAGCGGGATGACCTCGGCCCCGAACCGGGCGATGTTCTCGAGGGCCTCCCGGTGGCCCATCGAGCCCACCTGCATCGTGGCGGTCAGCTGGCCGAAGCCGAGGTCCTCCCCCATCGCGTGCAGCTTCTCGGCGACGGTGTTCGACGAGCCGACCAGGATGTAGCCGTCCTTGACGAGGTCGTCGTAGGACAGGTGCGCGAACTGCTTCGCCCCCGACTTGAGCATGTTGGTCAGCGAGGCCTTCGAGGTGTAGCCCGGCGGGAAGTAGTACTCGCGCTTGATGCGCAGTCCGATCTGGAAGAGCCATTCCATGTGCACCCGGGCACGCCGGTGTGCCTCCTCGTCGGTCTCGGCGACGAACGTCGGGATGGACAGGCCGATCTGCTCGCTGGTCAGCTCGCGGTCGACCTCGTCGGCGGCCTTGCGGAAGCTGTCGAACCACATCTTCTGCACCCGCGTCGGCGCGAACACCGACAGGAAGGTGTAGCCGTGCTGCGCCGCCCACTTGACCGACTCGTAGGAGCCCGAGCCGGGCACCCAGATTGGCGGATGCGGGTCCTGGTAGGGACGCGGCCACACGTTGACGTAGCGGAACTCGTAGTGCTTGCCGTACCACTGGAACGGCTCGGTCTCGGTCCACGCCTTGACGATCAGGTCGTGGGCCTCCTCGAAGCGCTCGCGGGAGTGCGTCGGCGTGATGCCCTGGGCGTAGTACTCGTAGCCGATACCGCGCACGAAGCCGCTGATGATGCGGCCCTTCGACATGTTGTCGCGCATGGCGATCTCCTCGGCGATCCGCAGCGGGTGATCACGCACCGGGAGCGCGTTGCCGAGCACCGCGATCTTCACCCGCTCGGTTCGCTGGACAAGCGCTGCGGCGATCAGGTTGGGCGAGGGCATCAGACCGTACGCTGAGCTGTGGTGCTCGTTCACGCACACGCCGTCGAAGCCGGCCGCCTCGGCGGAGACGAGCTCGTCGATGTAGTCGGCGTACAGCGTCGAGCCGACCTTCGGGTCGTAGAGGGCGTTCGGGATGTCCAACGACGCCGACTCGTAGTTTTCCTGGAAGTCGGCGGGCAGGTGGGGGTAGGGCATCAGGTGGAAGCAGTTGAAGTACATGGCGTTCCTTCGGGAGAGGGTCAGCGGCGCTCAGCGCAGGAACTGGGTGACCAGAGCGATGGTCTCGGCGGGCTTCTCGAGCAGAGGCGAGTGGGCTGCGTCCGCGATCACCTCCAGGCGGGCGTTCGGGATCGCGGCTGCGTAGCGCTCGCCGTGCACGAGCGCGACGACCCCGTCGTACTGACCCCACAGGACGAGGGTCGGCGTGCCGATCCGGTGCAGGCGCGCCTCCAGTTTCGGGTTGTTGAAGAACGGCTTCCACGAGTAGTGGGCCAGCGCGGCCTTGTCACTGGTCATCTGGACGATCTGCTCGACGGTCGGCTCGCCGGCGAAGAGCCGGGCGGCGAACTCCTGGTCGTGGAAGAGCGCCGCGGCGGTCTCGGCCTGGTTCATGGCGAAGGTGTCGGCGACCGGGTTCTCGGGGATGCGCAGGCCGACGGCGTCGATCAGGACCAGCTTCGGGAACCGCCGGTGCGCGATGGACGCGAGCTCCGCGGCGATCCAGCCACCGAAGGACGACCCGACCAGGATCACCGACTCCAGGTCGAGCGCGTCGAGGAGCTCCAGGTAGAGGAACGCGAGGTCGTGCGGGTCGTCGAGGCCGTCGTACAGCTCGGTCTCGCCGAACCCCGGGTGCTCGGGGACGTGGACGCGGTAGTCCTGGGCCAGTAGGTCCAGGAAGGGCCGCCAGGAGCTGCCGGCGGCGGGGTGCAGGTAGAGCAGGGCGGGTCCGGATCCGGCGGACTGGACCCGGATCCTGCCCCAGGTCGTCTCGATCCAGGTCACCTCGACCTGGACGCTGTCAGTGATGGTCATGGCTCTCGGTCCTCTCTCTGGTGGGCGGTCGGCGGCAGTGCCCGGTCGAGACCGGTGGGGCCGGGCGCCGGAGAGGACCGGGTCGAGTCGGGTCGCGTGGTCCGAAGCCACCCCGGACTCGTGCAGGCTCGCCTGCGCCGAGTCCCCGGGGCCGTTCACCCGCTCATGGCCAGCATCGTCATCGGTGCCCCTGTTCTGGGATGGGTGGTGAGGATTTCGCGGTCGGCCCACGCAGGAGCCGGCCGGCGATGGCCGGCGGCTCCTGCGTGGGCGTACTCGTCGGTCGTGCAGTACGTGGCGTGGCCGGGGCTGGGCCCGAGGCTCCGACCCGAGCTCAGCCCAGGGTCTCGGCGAGCTTCTCGGCGCGCGCGAGGGGGGCGGGGTCGACGAAGGTGTCGAGGTCGGGAGCCTCCGGGAGGATGCCGAACTCGAGCGACTGCTCCTGGCCGTCAGCGAGCCACTCCTCGTCGATCACGAGGGGATCGACGGGCGAGCCGTCAGGGCGCTCGGACATGAGCTTGATCGTCTCCTGCACGTTCACGATGTTCTGCTCGTGAGTCGCGAGCCCCTCCATCGACATCGCGTCGACGTCGGCGACCGCTCCCTCCGGATCGGCGAGCACGGTGTTGACGCCCTTGATCAGGCCGGCGAGGAAGCAGCCGACCGCGTCCGGGTTGGCGTCGAGGAACTCTCGGTTCGCCACCACGCCGTGCGCGGGCAGGGCGACCCCGGCCTCGTTCGCGTCGATCGTGTTGAAGTCCTCCTCCAGCGACATCCCGAGGCTCTCGATCTCCGCGACGTGGAAGAAGCGCTGCAGCTGGTACATGTCGACGGTGCCGTTGATGAGGTCGCTGACGCTCGGGCTGGCCGGGACGATCTCCACTTCGTCCTCGGCGACGCCCGCCTGCTCCATCAGGGCGTGGAGCTCGGGATCGAGATCGCCGGAGTTGGTGTTGGTCGTGAGTCCCTTGAGGTCCGCGCCGTCGGCGAACGGGGTGTCCTTCATCGCGGCGAACAGGACCGGGCTCTTCTGGTAGTACTGACCGATCCAGACGAAGTCGGCGCCCGAGAGGTTCGCGTTCTGGGTCTCGTCGAACTGCAGCAGGCCGAGGTCGGCCAGGCCCTGGCCCATCTGCGCCGGGGCGCTGATGTTGGGCCCGCCGTCGACGAGCTCGACGTCGACGCCGGCCTCCTCGAAGAAGCCCCGGTTCTGCGCCACCATGAGCGCGACGTACTGGGCGTTCGGGAAGAAGGAGAGCTGGAACTTGATCTTCGTCCCGTCGCACTTCTCGAGCGGGGCCGACGGGTCGCTGACGGCGCTGGCCGACTCGTCGTCCGATCCGCAGGCGGCGAGCGCGAGCACCATCGAGATCGCGACCGCTGCGGCCGACCATCGCTTCATGCTGAACATCGTGGATCTCCTTGGGTGACTGGTGGCGGTCACGGCTTGTGCCGCGCCGCCCAGGGAAAGAACACGCGCTCGACGACGCTGGCGAGCGCATAGACGAGGACGCCGACCAGCGCCAGCGCGAACACAGCCGCCCAAGCCTCGGCTGTGTCGAACCGACCGAGCGCGTGCTCGATCTCGAAGCCGAACCCGTCACCGGTGCGCATGATCTCGCTGAGGATGACGGCGACGAGCATGATCACCGTGGCGTACTTGACCTGCGTGAAGAGATGGGGCACCGCGCTGGGCAGTCGCAGCCCACGGAGGACCTGCAGCCCAGAGGCGTTGTAGGAGCTCATCAGCTCCAGCGCCTCCGACTTCGCGCTCGTGAAGCCGCGGTACATGTAGATGAGCATCGACGGCGCCACCATGATCGCGACGACCGTGATCTTGAGGACCGTCGCCGAGTCGACCCAGAGCGCGACCAGGGCGACCAGGGCGATGGCCGGGAGCGACTGAACCGCTGCGCCCATCACGGTGACCTGACGCGCCGTACGACCGGGGAGGGCCATGATCGCGCCGGCTATCGCCAGTCCGATCGCCTCACCGAGGGCGAAGCCCAGCACCCCGGGGACCAGGGACTCTTTCGCTCGTTGGAGGAGCGTGTCCCGGTTGGTCCACATCGCCTCGGCGACGTCGAAGGGCAGCGGGACCGCGAACTCCTTGAGGTCGAAGAGGTGGTGGACCACCTTCAGCTGCCACACCGCAATCACCAGCACCGCGACGACGGCGGGAGCAAGGACCGCCTGCACCTTCGGGCGCATCCGGAACGCGCCCATCAGGCGACCTCTCCTCGTACGGCGACGTCCCAGGGTGCGACGAGTCGCTCGGTGATCGACACCGCCTGGGCCATCAACGCGCCGAGCACCGCGAGCACGACCATCGCCACCCAGACCAGGCCGGCGAAGTTCGGTCCGTATACCTGGGCCGCGAGGACGAGGTAGCCGAGGCCCTGCTGGCCGCCGGTGAGATCGACCAGGACGGACCCGAGGACGCTGAGCGGCGCGGCGATGCGCAGCCCGGTGAACACCAGCGGCAGCGCGGACGGCGAGAGCAGGTGACGCAGCGTCTGGAGCCGGCTGGCGTCGTACGACTCCATGAGCTCGCGGGCCTCCGGTGGCGCGGCCTTCAGCCCGCGCACCGTGGAGACCGCGACCGGCAGGATCGTCACGAAGCCGGCGATCAGCAGCCGGGTCAACGTCGGGTTCCGGAAGACCGTCTGCATCACCGGGACCAGGGCGATGACCGGGATCATCTGTGCCATCAGCAGGTAGGGCATGAATGCCGCCTCCAGCCACGACGACTGGCTGATGAACACGCCGATCCCGATCGCGATGACGGCGCCCGCAAGGAATCCGAGGACCGCCATGGTCAGCGTGACGCGGGCCGCGCTCATCACCATGTCGAGGTTGTCGACGAACTCCTGCACCACGAAGTGCGGGTAGGGGAGCTTCGCGTCGGGAAACGGCTCGTCGCTGAGGTGGACGAGGAAGGCGCCGACGTACCAGACGGCCAGGATCGCGACGATCACGCCGAGCAGGCCGTACGACGACTGGAACGGGAGCCGCCGCACTCCACTCGGGACGATGCCGGGGGCCGGGACGGTCGCCACTAGTTCTCCTGCGAGTAGATGAGCTCGCGGATCTCGCCCTCGATGTCGACGAACTCCTTCGACTGGCGGATGTCGTCGAACCGCGGGCGCTCGAGGTCCACGTCGATGACCTTCATGACCCGGCCTGGGCGCGCGCTCATCACCACGACGCGATCGGCGAGCAGCACGGCCTCGGAGATCGAGTGGGTGATGAACGTGACGGTGATGTCCGGCTTGCTGTCCCAGATCCGGAGCAGCTCCACCTGCATGCGCTCGCGGGTCATCATGTCGAGCGCACCGAACGGCTCGTCCATCATCAGGAACCGGGGCCTGAAGGCGAGCGCCCGGGCGATGGCGACCCGCTGCTGCATGCCGCCGGAGAGCTGCCAGGGTCGCTTGGTCGCGAAGTCCTGCAGACCGACCAGGCTGAGCATCTCGTCGGCGCGGGCCCGGGCTTCGGCCTTCGAGACGCCGATCAGCTCGAGCGGCAGCTCGACGTTCTTCTGGACGGTGCGCCAGTCGAAGAGGATGGGCTGCTGGAAGACGATCCCGAACTCGCGCGCCTTGCGCATCTGCTCAGGCGAGCGGCCCTCGAAGTCGATCGAGCCCGACGTGACCGGCTGCAGACCGGCCATCAGGCGCATCAGGGTCGACTTGCCGCACCCGGACGGGCCGAGGAGGGCGACGAAGCTGCCGGGCTGGACGTCGAAGGACACGTCCTCCAGAGCGCTGACTGCCTTCTCGCCGGTGCCGAAGATCTTTCCGACACCGGTGATCGAGACCACCGGCCCCGAAGCGGGCTCGGCGCTCTCCACCCGGGTCGCCGAGATCTCGGCTTCCGGCTGCATGAGCATGGGCTCGTCCATCTCTCACCTCTCCGATCCGCCAGGGCCGCATGGCCAAGGTGTATTCAGTCGCCACTAGGCGGTGGCATATGTATACTTTCGACACTTGCTCTTTGGGAAGAGGAATGGCCCAGAAAGTTCGGGCCGCCGCCGAAGAATTGACGTGCTCGAAACATCCGCGCGGAGGACGCTGTGGATCTGCACTACCGCTCGGCGAGCGACCTCATCGCTGCCCTCCGAGCCGGGACCCTGCGCAGCGTCGAGCTGCTCGATGCGCTCCTCGCGCGCATCGACGAGGTCGACGACGGCATCAACGCGTTCGTGACGATCGACCGCGACGGCGCCAGGTCCGCTGCGGACGACGGCGGGCGCACTGTTCTTCGCCGGCCACGTGCCCCAGCGATGCCGCCGTGGCGCGACTGCGCGCGGCCAGCGCGGTGATCTTCGGCAAGACCAACCTGCCGACGCTCACCGCCGACGGCCAGACCTTCAACGCAGTGGCCGGCGCGACGAGCAACCCGTGGGACCTGACCCGTACGCCGTTCCGTCGTCCTCGATCCCTCGGCCGAGGCCGACGCCGCTGGAGATCGGCAGCGACATAGCGGGCTCGATCCGCATCCCCGCGTCGTACTGCGCGTCTTCGGGCACAAGCCGACCTTCGGAATCGTCCCGCTCCGCAGCCACCTCCCGCCGCCGCCCGGCAGTCCGGCCGATGTCGACATGAGCGTGATCGGCCCGCTCGCCCGCGGGGTCTGACGCCCGAGAGGTTCGCCGAGCTGCTGAACCGGATCGATGCCGCCGACCCCGACGCCGACGCCTGCGCCGACGCATCCGCCGCGCCCGGCGGATGACCATGAGCAAGCTCGAATGGAACCGGATCGACGAGGAGCGCTGGCGGGCCCGGACGGCCCGGGCCGGCTTCTTCGACACCTGCGACGCCTGGCTCTCGCCCTCGGCGCTGAGGACCGCGGTCGGGCACGACCAGGACCGCGAGATGGACGACCGGTGGACGGAGTGCTCGTCCCCTACAGGGACCAGGTCAACTGATCGCGCCGGCCAGCGTGGCCTACCTGCCCGCGACCTCGCTGCCCGCCGGACCGAGCCCCGATGGGCTGCCGGTCGGGCTCCAGGTGACCGTGCCCTACCTGTCCGACCGCACCACGACCTTTCTGGGCGGCCCGGGGTGCCGACCCGTCGTCGTGTCCGAATCTTGTGTCGCCTGTATACAGACGACATTATTTCTGCGACAGTAGGTCGCGAGCACCCCCTACACACTCACTCCCCGGAGGATCCCGTGCCCAAAGATCTTCGGACCTTCATCGAGCAGGTCCAGCAGTCCAACCCGACCTCGTTCCTCACCACCAAGAAGGAGGTCGATCCCCGCTACGAGCTGACCGGAGTCCTTCGGAAGTTCCAGGAGCAGGGCCAGTTCCCGATGGTGCTCTTCGAGGACGTCAAGGGCTGCGACATCCCCGTCCTCGGCAACGCCCTAGGTCACCGCGAGCGTCTCGCGCTGCTCTTCGACACCGACAGCAACGGCCTCGCCGCGGCGTACGAGAAGAAGCAGGGCCAGCAGATCCCGCCCGTCGAGGTGGAAGCCGCAGACGCCCCCGTCAAGCAGGTCGTCCAGACCGGCGCCGACGTCGACGTCACCTCGATCGCCACGATCGTGCACTGCGAGGGCGACGGCGGCGAGCACGGGGAGTACATCTCCTCGGGCGTGACCCTGGCCAAGGACAACGACACCGGCGTCTACAACGCCGGCATCTACCGCATCCAGGTCATCGGCCCCACCGAGCTGCGCCTGGACCCGGGCCAGTACTCCCACATCTGGCACCTCCACCACAAGGAGGAGGAGCGCGACCAGCCGCTCGAGATCGCGATCGTCATCGGGCATTATCCGACGCTCTACATGGCCTCGCAGTTCCGCGGCTCGCTGGAGGACGACGAGATCCACGTGGCCGGAGGTCTCGCCGGCGAGGCGATGCGCATGGTCAAGGCCGAGACGCTGGACATGATGGTCCCGGCCGACGCCGAGATCGTCATCGAGGGCCGGATGCTGCCGCACGTGCGGGAGCACGAGGGCCCCTTCGGCGAGTTCTCCTGGTACGTCGGACCCGCACACGACGCGCACGTCGTCGAGATCACCGCGATCACCCGCCGCAGCGACGCCATCTACCAGGACGTGTTCAACGCCCACCCCGAGCACAACCTGATCGGCATGGTCGGTCGCGAGGCCGGCATCCTGTCGAAGGTGCGCGCGGTCGTCCCCTCGGTCAAGGCGGTCTCGATGCCGTTCTCGGCCGTGTGCCGCTTCGCGGCGTATGTCTCCATCAAGAAGGAGTACGACGGCCAGGGCCGCAACGCTGCTCTGACCGCACTCGGCGCCGACCCGTTCGTCAAGCTGTGCATCGTGGTCGACGACGACATCGATCCCTACGACGAGTCCCAGGTGATGTGGGCGGTCGCGACCCGCGTACGGGCCGACAAGGACGTCATCATCATCCCCGAGGCCTACACCTGCGAGCTCGACCCGACGGCGTACTCCATCGAGGACCCGACGAAGAACGGCGCCCTCAACGCGAAGTGGATGATCGACGCCACGAAGCCCGTCGGACTGCCGTTCCAGGAACTCGCCGACGTACCTGCCGAGGTCTGGAAGAACATCCGCCTGGACGACTTCTTCCCGGCGATGTGACGGCGGAAGCCGAGTAGGCGGAGCCTGACGTGTCGGTCACCACGAGCCGCAAGGCACAGCACATCGCTGCGGCGCTCGATCCCGCGGTCGTGCGTCGCAGTGGGCCCGGCTGGCCCGAGATCGAGCTCTTCCACGAAGCGCTGCCGGAGCTCGACGCCGAGGAGGTCGAACTGTCCACCGACCTCCTCGGCTGGCGGCTCGGGGCGCCGCTCGTCGTCGCCGGCATGACCGGGGGGTACGACGGCGCGACCGAGATCAATGCCCGCCTGGCCCGCGCTGCCGAGCGGCACGGGCTCGCGATCGGCGTCGGCAGCCAGCGCACCGTCCTTGACGACCCCAGCACGACAGCCAGTTACGCCGTGGTGCGCGAGTGCGCGCCGACCGCGCCCGTGATCGGGAACATCGGCGCCTCCCAGCTCATCGCCCAGGGCGACCGGCCCGCCGTCACCCCCGACGACCTCCGGTCACTGGTCGACATGGTGCACGCCGACGCGCTCGCCATCCACCTGAACTTCCTCGAGGAGGCGGTCCAGCCCGAGGGCGACAGCCGCACGCGCGGGTGCGCCGCGGCGATCGCCCGAGCGGTGGACGCCCTCGACGTACCAGTCATCGTCAAGGAGACCGGCGCCGGCATGTCCCGCAGCACCGCCGCGCGGCTGCGGGACCTCGGCGTCGCAGCCCTCGACGTCGGGGGCGCCGGCGGCACCAGCTTCGCGATCATCGAGCGGCTGCGCGCCGAGCAGCAGGGCGACCTGCCCCAGGTCGCCCTGGGTCACGTCCTAGGCGAGTGGGGCATCCCCACCGCTGCGGCGGTCGCCGCCAGCGCCGGCCTGGGCCTGCCCGTCATCGCGACCGGCGGTGTGCGCAGCGGGCTCGACGCCGCCAAGGCCCTCGTCCTCGGCGCCGACGTCGTCGGCGTCGCCCGGCCGCTGCTGCTCGCGGCACTGGAGGGCGACGACGCGGTCGACACCTGGATCACGCAGTTCTGCCTCGCGCTCCGCACCGTCCTGCTGCTCACCGGCGCAGGATCCCCGGCCGCCCTGAAGGACAAGCCATACGTCGCCCACGGCGCGATCCGCGATTGGCTGCAGACGCTCGGCGCGGTGCCGCGATGAGCGAGGAGCTCGAGCCGCGCGTCCCCGGTCCGGTCCGAGAGGCGATTGCTGCGGACGCCCCGCTCGCCGAGGGACTGACCCTGCTCCTGCTGACCGTGCGCGACGACGGCTGGCCCCACCTGGCCATGCTCAGCGTCGGCGAGGTCGTCGCCCGCGACGACACCAGCCTCGGGCTGCTGCTCTGGCCTGACTCGACCGCCACCCGCAACCTGCTCGCCCGGGGCCGGGGCACGCTCTGCGCGGTTGTCGACGGCGCCAGCTGGATGCTGCGGCTGACCGTGGCAGAGGAGCCGCCGGTGAGTAGCGAGCACGGCACCTTCCGGCGCTTCGCCGCCACGGTCGTCGCGACGCTCGTCGACCGGGCGCCGTACGCCGAGCTGACCAGTGGCGTGACCTTCCGGCTCCACGACCCCGACGCGGTGCTGCCCCGCTGGGCGGCGACGCGGCAGCTGATCGCCTCACCCCCGACCCCGACGACCGAGGAGCACCATGACTGAGCCATCCCCCACCCCTCGACGCATCATCGTCGGCATCAGCGGCGCGAGCGGCCCGCACTACGGCGTCCGCATGGTCGAGGTGCTGCGCGAGCACACCGACGTCGAGGTGCACCTGGTGCTGTCCAAGGGGGCGCGGGCCACCATCAAGTACGAGATGGACCGTGATCCCGAGGACATCACCGGCCTGGCCCACGTTGTCCACTCCGAGACCAACCTCGCCGCCTCGATCGCCAGCGGCACCTTCGTCACCGCCGGGATGATCGTCGCGCCCTGCTCGATGAAGACGCTCGGCGCGTTGGCGAGCTCCTTCAACGACAACCTCATCACCCGGGCCGCCGACGTGTGCCTTAAGGAGCGGCGCCCGGTCGTGCTCCTGGTCCGCGAGACGCCGTTCCACCTGGGTCACCTGCGGCTGATGCAGCACGTGACCGAGGCCGGCGCCGTCGTCCTGCCCCCGGTGACGGCGTTCTACCACCGCCCCACCACCATCGAGCAGCTGATCGACCACACCGTGGTGAAGACGCTGGACCAGTTCGGGATCCACCTCGACCTCGTCGACCGGTGGACCGGTCCGGCCGGCGTGCGATGACCTCGGACCTGTCGGGCGTCGAACTCGGCGATACCTTCTCGAGCCGACGCACCAGCGCGGACGTGGTCGCGGACGCCCTCCGCACGGCGATCCGCACCGGCGCCCTCCCCGAGGGCGCCGTGCTCAACCAGGGCACCCTCGCCGAGCGGTTCTCGATCAGCCGGCAGCCGGTGCGCGAAGCCATGCGACAGCTGATGGCCGAGGGTCTCATCGAGACGCGCGCCCATCACGGGTCGGTGGTGCGTCGACTGCCGGTGGAGCGGCTCGCGGAGATCTACGAACACCGGGCCCTGCTGGAGGGCGCGATGATCGGCCGGGCAACCGGGCGCATCCCCGCGGAGACGATCGCCGACCTGCGCGTCGAGAACGCCGCCATGAAGGCCGTGGTGGACGTCGATGTCTGGCTGACCCGCAACCGGGAGTTCCACCGCCGGCTCGTCGAACCCGCCGGCGACGAGACCGGGCTGGAGCTGGTCGACCTGCTGCAGACCCGTGCCGAGCGGTACGACCGCATGTGGTCCGGCCTCGACACCCTCCACCAGCCAGGACCCGCCCGCGACGAGTACGACGAGATCCTCGACGCGATCGAGTCCGGCGACGGCACCCGGGCCGGTGCGCTGCTGGCCGAGCACATCCGAGCCGCCGGCCGGCGGCTCGTCGAGATCGGCACCCGACTCGCGGCGGCCGGGCCACCCGCGCATTGACACCCATCTAAGATGTAGACAGTATTAACTAAGTCGCCACTACAGGAGGACCCGTGCCCCAGAGCCCCATCCCGATCGCCGAGTTCGAGGCCTCGTTCGCCGACCCGGCGGAGCCGCTCTTCCTGCCTCCGGTGGCGTACACCTCACCCGAGTTCTACGAGTTCGAGCGCGGCGCCATCTGGCGCCAGGAGTGGATCGTCGTCGGGCGGCTCGAGGAGATCCCGAACCCGGGTGACTACTTCTCCATCGAGGTCGACCGGGAGCCGCTGCTGATCGTGCGCGCCGACGACGGCTCGGTGAACGCCATGTCGGCCGTGTGCCGGCACCGCGGCATGTTCGTGGCCGAGGGCCGCGGTCACTGCGAGCGCTCCTTCGTGTGCCCGTACCACGAGTGGGCCTACGACAAGACCGGCAAGCTCATCGGGGCTCCGCAGGCCATCAGCATGCTCCGGAAGGGCGCGTCCCTCCCCCAACTGCGCACCGAGATCTGGCACGCCTTCATCTTCGTTTCCTTCAACCAGGACGCCGAGCCGCTGGCCCCGCGCCTCGCCGCGATCGAGGACGTCGTCGCGCCGTACCGCCTTGAGGACCTCCACGGGGAGTTCCTCACCGACCCGAACTACCACTTCGAGTTCGACTACGACATCAACTGGAAGGTCTACGCGGACGGGCAGAACGAGTGCTATCACTGCGACAAGCTCCACGGTGACGTCCCGCTGATGCAGAACACCGCCTGCGCGCAGATGAGCTTCGGGGTCCAGGACCAGGAGAACGGCGTCTTCCACTACATCCTGCCGGGCAAGGACATCGACGTCACGCTCAACCAGTTCGGCAAGTCGTTCTGGGGACCGATCGAAGGCCTGACCGAGGCCCAGCGGTGGGAGACCCAGGGCGTCATCATCGCCCCGAACATGGCCATGTTCATGATGCCCGACAGCGTCATCACCCTGATGTACTACGCGACCGGACCGACCTCGATGCGGGTCAAGCGGCACCGCCTCTACGAGCGCTCGACCCTGGAGCGGCCCGACTTCCAGGAGCGGCACGCCGAGGAGAACGTCGCCACCCGCTACTTCGTCCACCAGGACGACGTCGCCTTCGCGCGGGTGCAGCAGGGCATGGAGTCCCAGTTCGCGCCGCGCGGGCCGATCATCGCCAAGGAGCTGATCCTCGTCGGCTTCGCCCAGTGGCTCGTCGAGCGCTACAGGGCGGCGGAGGGCGAGTCCGCCCCGGTCGTCACCGCCTTCTGAATCCGGAGGACGAGATGAGCGAAAGCACCCCCTGGTGGATCGAGTACTTCGCCGAGAAGGACGGCTCCGGCTACGACATGAGGCGCTGGGCCGTGCAGAGTCCCCTGGGCCGGCGGCCTGCCGTCCTGGTGATCGACGTCGTCCGGTCCTTCACCGGCGAGGACGGCCAGTCGCTGGAGGAGGCGACCGCCGACTTCCCGACGGCCTGCGGCCCGAGCGCCTGGGAGGCGATGCCGCACCTGGCGGAGGTGCTCGACCTGGCCGCGGAGCTCGACTGGCCCGTTGTCTATACGACCGCGCTGCCCGGCGGTGCCCCGCTGTTCGGCGGCACGGTGAAGGCGGAGCTCGGTCCGCTGGGCTCCCCGATGGACCTGCCGGGTGCGCAGGACATCCCCGACGCGATCAAGCCGTCGGCGGACGCGCTGGTGTTCGCGAAGCCGAAGGCGAGTGCGTTCTTCGACACGGCGCTGGTCTCCTACCTGGTTCGCCGCGGCGTCGACTCGGTCATCGTGACCGGGGCGACCACGTCCGGCTGCGTGCGCGCCACCGTCATCGACGCGCACTCCCAGGGCTACCCGACGTTCGTCGTCGAGGACGCCGTCTTCGATCGGTCTCGGCTCAGCCACGCGGTCAACCTGTTCGAGATGAACGCCAAGTACGCCGACGTCGTCACGGTGGACCAGCTGGCCCGGATGGCGGCCCGCGAGGGCTGAGCCACGCGGCTCGGCTCGACCGCCCGGCCGGCTTCCGGGCCGGGAGGTCAGGCGGTCGGGAAGGGCTCGACCTCGAGGGTCGTCGACCGCAGGCCCCGGTCGGCGATGAACATCCGGCTGCTGACCTGCGGGACCGATCTCATCGCCCACAGGGCACCCGGTCGCAGGAAGCGCAGCGGTCGTGGCCAGCTCCGGGTCACCAGGTCGTAGCGCATCGCCCAGCGCTGCGTGGTGTCCGCGATGTTCCGCACGGCGCCCTCCCACAGCGGCAGCGCGGACTCGACCGACTCCGCCCGGGCGAGGACGGCGACCAGAGCGCGAGCGTTCAGCACCGTCATGCCGGCACCCTGACCGAGCGTGGGCGGCATGCCGTGCGCCGCGTCGCCCAGGATGGCGACCCGGCCGCGGTGCCAGGAGGACGCCTGCACGACGAGGTAGTTGGAGCGGATCGGCTGCTGCTCGCTCATCAGGTCGAAGAGTGGGTGCAGCCGCGGGAAGGCCCGCTGCCAGGCCGTCATGTCGGTCGGCGCCGCCGCTGCGGCGGCGTCGGCCTCGGGGTAGACCTGGAACGCGTACGTGAGGTCCTCGCCGCATGGAGCGGTCGCGACGCGGTAGCGCCCCGACCAGTGCTCGACCATGTCGGGCGTCTCGGCGATCTCCCGGGTCTGGAGCATGTAGCGGTTGATGACCGTGGGCAGCTTGCGGACGGTCCGCACGCCGCCGACGGCGGCGGCCACCTTAGAGTTGACGCCGTCCGTGCCGACAACGAGGTCGGCCTCGAGTCGCTCGCCGCCGGCCAGCAGGAGCGCCCCCGCCGGATCCGCTCCGGCCACCGGCGACCCGAGGACCACCTCCACGCCGGAGGCGACCGCGTGACCGTAGAGCGACTGGATGACGTTCTGGCGGGCCGTCGCGTAGAGCCGGGCCGAGCCGGCCAGTGGCCGTGTGCCCGTCACGGTGCCCTCGTGGCTCCTGGTGATGCTGTTCTCCAGGTGGAGCGACGTGCTCCGCAGGTCGTCGAAGATGCCGACCTCCTCTAGCACCTCGACCATGTTGTTCTTCAAGAAGATGCCGGTGCCGGCCTCGCGGATCGCGGCCCCGCGCTCGTGGACGCGGACCGACCAGCCGCTCCGGGCGAGCATCGTCGCCAGGCTGAGCCCGCCGATGCCGCCTCCCGCGATCTCCGCATGCCTGCTCATCGGTCGTTCCCTCCGGGGGTCGAGGTCGTCGTGGGGGCGGGCGCCCCGGCCAGCGGGGTGGTCCAGGCGTCGTAGCCGTAGACGAAGTCCACGGCGTCCTTGCCCGTCCGCGCGAAGGAGTTGCCGGCGGAGATCGCCTGCATCTCCGAGGTCCGCGCCCGGCGGGTCTCCTCGAAGCGTCGGAGAGCACCGGACCAGTCGCCTGCGGCCGCCTCGAGGCAGCGCACCAGGACGGCGGCGTCCTCGACCGCCATCGCGGCGCCCTGCCCCATGTGCGGCATCATCGGGTGGGCCGCGTCGCCCATCACCACGACGTCGCCGTCGCTCCACCGCGGCAGCGGGTCGCGGTCGGCGAGCGCCCACTTGTGCACCAGGGGCACGCTGCCGAGCAGCGTGCGGACCGTCGGGTGGAAGTCGGCGAAGGCCGCGCAGAAGACGTCGACGTCGCCCTTCGCCGACCAGGACTCGAGATCGAAGTCGGGCTCGGGGACGGTGCCCATCGCGTAGACCTCGTCGCGCGCAGCGGTGAGGTAGTAGACGATCAGGTGCCGGTCGGGTCCCCACCACTTGGTGTTGTCGTCCAGCCGCTCACCGCCGAGCGCGGACGCCGGCAGCGTCGCGCGGTAGCCGGCCTTGCCGGAGAAGCGCAGCTCGTGGGGGCCGAACAGGGTCTCGCGGACGAGGGAGTGCACACCGTCGGCGCCGACCACGACATCGGCGCGCGCCCGCGAGCCGTCGGCGAACGCAAGCTCCACCCCGTCGCCCGGCTGCTCGAGTCCGACCAGCCTCCTCCCCCGGTGGATCGCCCCGGCGGGGACGGCGGCCAGCAGGACGTCGTGCAGGTCACCGCGGTGCAGGGCCAGGTACGGCGCGCCGTACCGCCCCTCGGCCCGGGCCCCGAGCGGGATGTCGTTGGTGACCTCGCCGGTCCCCGCGGCGCGGTGGACGAAGCTCGCCGGGACGAAGCCCCGGGCGCGCAGCGTCGGCTCGAGGCCGAGCTCGCGGAGCACCTTGACGGCGTTCGCGCTCTGCTGGATGCCCGCGCCGATCCGGCTGAACGCGGACGCCTGCTCGTAGACCTGCACGGGGAAGCCGCGCGCGGTGAGCGCACCCGCAACCGTGAGCCCGCCGATCCCCGCGCCGATGACCGCAACCCGGGGGTGTTCGTCGGGCATCAGTCGTCTCCCAGCACTCGTCGGACGAGGTCGTCGCCGCCGCGCACGCGGCGCAGGCCGCGGATGCCGAGTCCGCCGTCGGACTCGATGACGGTGCCCGTGACCACCGACGCCTGGACCCGCGAGGCGAGCAGGACGTACGCCGCCGCGTGGTCCTCGGGGTCCGGCAGGACGTTCATCGGCGTGCGCTCCTCGACCGGGGCGTACCGCGACGACGCCTGGAGGCCGGCGGCCGCCTCGCCGAAGGCCGACGGGCTGCTGAAGTTGGTCCGGGTCGCCCCGGGCGCCACGGCGTTCACCCGCACCAGCGGTGCGAGCTCATGCGCGAGTTGACGCACGACCCCCAGCGCGGCGTGCTTGCTGGCGACGTACATGACGCCGCCGCCGTCCGGTCGCGTGGACGCGTTCGAGAGGGTCACGACGACGCAGCCCCGGGTCTTCAGCAGCTCGGGCAGGGCGGCCTTGGCACCGTGGATGACGCCCAGCACGTTCACGTCGAAGACCTGGGCGAACGCGGTGGCGATGCTCTCCGCCGGGAGGTCGGCGAGCTCGGTGAACTTGTCCCCCAGGCCGGCGTTCGCGACGAAGACGTCGAGCCTCCCGAAGGTGTCGACGGCCCGGGCCACGGCAGCGGCGTTCTGCGCGTAGTCACGGACGTCGGTCACGATGGTGGCCACGCTCTCGCCGAGCGTGGCCTGCACCTCGGCGAGACGGTCCGGGTCGATGTCGGCGACCACCACTCGGCAGCCCTCGGCGACGAACCGCTCCACGACGGCACGGCCGATCCCGGACCCGCCACCCGTGACGACGGCGACCTCGCCCGCCAGCCAGCCCGCGGCGGTCATCGGCCCGCCGGCGCGAGCGCCACGCCGGCTCGGACCAGGCTCATCCTGATCCGCACCAGCGGGCGCGGCATCCCATAGGCGACGCCACCGACCAGGATGTCGTCGGCGTAGGCCTCGGCGCAGAAGACCCCGTCCTCCGGGTCGCCCTCAACGACCTCGAAGCGGGTCGCCAGCCGGGGCAGGCCGACGCTCTGCAACCGGATCCCGAAATGGTCGGACCAGAAGCTGGGGACCGAGCCGAAGGGGACGGCGTCCGCCCCGGCGAGCAGCGACGCCGCCGCTGCGACCCCCTGCTCGACCGCGTTGCTCCAGTGCTCGACCCGCATCGGCATCCCGCCGTACGCCGCGTTGGGCCAGCGGACGATGTCGCCGGCGGCGACGACGCCCTCGATGCCGACGACCCGCAGCGCCGCGTCGCACTCGACGCCGTTCTGGACGTCGAGGCCCGAGCCGGCCAGCCAGCCGACGTTCGGCACCGAGCCGACGGCCACGACCACGTGGTCGGCGCCGACGACCGAGCCGTCGGTCAGGGTGACCCGGTAGCCGGAGCCCGCGGGCTCGACGGTCTCGACGGTCTGGCCCACGCGGAGGTCGACGCCCGCGTCGACGAGCAGCCGAGTCGCCTGGGCGCTGGCCAGCCGGCCCGCCGGAGCGACCGGCTCGTCGAGCCCGACGACGGTGACCTCGACGCCGAGGGACCGCGCGGACGACGCCGTCTCGATGCCGACGAAGCCGCACCCGACGATGAGCAGCCGGGTGCCCGGCCGCAGGACCTCCTTGAGCCGGAGGGCGTCCGGCAGGGTCCGGACCGCGTGGACATGGGGAGCCTCGGGATCGAACAGCGGCAGGGTACGGGCGCCGCTGCCGGTTGCGAGGACCAGGCCGTCGTACGGCAGCTGCTCGCCGGTGCCGAGGCTCACGACCCGGCGCGTGGGGTCCAGCGCCACAGCCGGGGACCCGAGTCGCCACTCGACGTCGAGCTCGTCGGCACCGGACAGCATCACGTCTGCCGCGGTGTGGTCGCCGCGCAGCACCTCCTTCGAGAGCGGCGGGCGGTCGTAGGGCAGGTGCGTCTCGTCCCCGACGACGACGAGGCGGCCGGCGTACCCCAGCCGCCGCAGCGTCTCGGCGGCGCGAAGACCGGCCAGCGACGCACCGACGACCACGACCTGCTGCAGCTCGGTCATCGCTCGGCGCCGTACCAGGCGGCGATCTCGTCGGCGTCTGCGAACCACACGTCGTCGTGCGCGGCCATGTGCTCGATGGCCTCGCGGACGTAGCGCAGCCGGTAGGGCTGCCCGGAGAGGAACGGGTGCAGGCCCACCCCCATCACCCGCGGCCGGGTCGCGCCCTCGGCGTGGAGCTGGTCGAACTGGTCGATGAGCGCCTGCTTGAAGTCGGCGCCGGCCTGGCCCTGCAGGGCATAGAACGGGATGTCGTTGAGCTCGGTGCTGTAGGGCAGCGACAGCAGGCTGCCGGAGGCGACGTCGAACGGGAACGGCTCGTCGTCGACGCCCCAGTCGAGGCAGTAGCCGAACCCGAGCTCCGCGAGCAGGTTGTTGGTCTCCGGCGACGCGGTCAGCGACGGGCCGAGCCATCCCGCGGGGCGCTTGCCGGTCGCCTCCTCGATCAGGTCGGCGACGTCCTCGATGTAGGCCTTCTCGTCGGCGGGCTCCATGCCGACCTGCCAGGTTGAGTTGTTCCGGCCGTGACCCACCCAGGCCCAGTCGCGCTCGACCCCCGCGGCGACGATCGCCGGATGCTCGTGGATCACGTCGCTGTTGAGGATGGCGGTCGGCTGCACACCGAGCTCGTCGAACATCTCGATCATCCGCCAGATCCCCACCCGCGGGCCGTACTCGCGCCACCCGAAGTTGAGCGGGTCTGGGGTGAGTCCGGCCGTGAACGGGGCCATGCTCAGCGCCGGCCTGCCGTACTCGTAGTGCTCGACGTTGAGGCCGAACCACACCGCGATCCGCTTGCCCTCGGGGAGAGGGCGGACGGGGCGCTCGACGATGGGCGAGTAGGAGTAGAACGGGTTGGCCACGGGACGTCCTCTTCTTCGGTCAGGGGTGTTCGAGGGGTACGACGGGGTCAGCCGAGCAGGCGCGAGAGCGAGGCCCGGGCGTCGCCGAGCCGGGTGTGCACGACCTTCTGCTCGAGGTAGCTGAGCAGTTCGTCCTGGGACTCCTCGCGGCCGAGTGCACTGTTCTTCGAGCCGCCGAACGGCGTCCCGAAGTAGTGCCTCGTCGAGTCGTTGATCCAGACGTAGCCGGCGTCCAGGGCGGCGGCGGTCTTGTGCGCGATCGCAAGGTCGTTGGTCCACACGCTCGCCGTGAGACCGAGGTCGAGGCCGTTCGCGTCGCGGAGCATGGTGTCGTAGTCGTCCCAAGCGAAGACCGACATCACCGGGCCGAAGATCTCCTCGCGGCCGATGCGCATGTTGAGGGAGACGTCGGCGAAGAGCGCGGGCTCGATGAAGTGGCCACCCGCGGGAAGCCCGTCCGGGCGTCCGCCGCCGCGGACCAGGGTCGCTCCCTCGGCGATTCCCGACTCGATGTAGCCGGTGACCCGGTCGAAGTGCGCCCGGCTCACGACTGGGCCCACGTCGGTGGCCTCGTCGTACGCGACGCCGACGCGGAACTCGTCGAGCCGGGCCGCCATCCTGGTCACGAACTCGTCGTGGATCTTGGCGTGCACCAGGATCCGCGAGTTCGAGCCGCACGACTGACCTTGGCAGACGTCCAGGTTCATGCCGTAGATCGCGCCCTCGACCGCGAGGTCGAGGTCGACGTCGGGGAAGACGATCATGGCGTTCTTGCCGCCGAGCTCGAGCGAGGCGTGCTTGATGTAGCCCGACTCCGCGGCGCGCTTCTGGATGAGCAGGCCGGTGCCGACCGAGCCCGTGAACGCGAGCCGTTTGATGTTCGGGTGGGTGACGATGGTGTCGCCGACCTCGGCGCCACCGGTGACGATGTTGACCACGCCCGGCGGGAACGCCTCACCGAAGAGCCGGGCAAGGGCCAGCGTCGAGAGCGATGTCTCGTCCGACGGCTTCATCACCAGCGTGTTGCCCGTGATGAGCGAGGGCAGCGGGCGGGTGATCGCGAACATCACCGGGTGGTTAAAGGCGGTGATGCGGCCGACCACGCCGTACGGCCGGTGCGCGGTGTAGTGCAGGTTGCCGGGACTGGCCGGGAAGACCTCGCCGGTCATGGACTGCGCGAACGCCGGCCAGCCCTCGAGGTAGGTGTCGCAGATGTCGATGTCGACGCGCATGGCCTTGACAGGGTTGCCGCAGTCGATCGCGTCGAGCATCGCCAGGTGCTCACGGTTCTCGTGGATCAGCGTCTGGAACGCCGCGAAGCAGTCGGCCCGACCCTTCACGCCGAGTGCCTCCCAGGCTGGCTGTGCGGCCGCCGCGGCCTCGTACGCCTGCTGGACGTCGTCGGCGCCCGCCAACGGGATGTCCGCCAGGCGCCCTCCCGTCGACGGGTCGAAGACCTCGCGAGTCGCTCCAGTCACACTGTCGACGAAGGAGCCGCCGATCAGCATCTTGAAGTCCTGCGAGCCGACGTGGTCGACGATCGGGTCGGCCGCGGCCTCGGTGGCAGTCATGGGGGTCCTTTCGGTGTTCAGAATCCGGGAGTGAGGACGTCGAGCACCGCGGGCCTGCCGGAGCTCACGACCTTGACGGCCTCCGCGAGGTGCTCGGCGAGCGTGTCGGCGTCGGTGATCGGGCCGGAGGCCCAGACCCCGAAGGAGCGCGCCATCGCTGCGAGGTCGACGGGCGGGTCGGAGAGCCCGGCACCGACGTACCTCGTCTCTTCGGTGTGCCGGCGCCGGGCGGCGATCCGGGCCGCGTGCTCGACGGTGTTGCCGTACTGGCGGTTGTTGTTGACCACGACCAGCACCGGCAGCGACTTGTGGGCGGCGGTCCACAGCGCCGAGGGCAGGAACAGCAGGTCGCCGTCCGCCTGGACGTCGACGGTGATGGTGCCGGGCTGCTGGGCGAGCGCTGCGCCGAGGGCACCGCCGACGCCGTACCCGAGGCCGCCCCCGGCTCCCCAGCCGGTGTACTGGCGCGCGCGGTCCAGCTGGAGGAACCGGTGCTCGTGACGGCCGTTCGTGCCGCCCCCCAAGACGAAGTCGACCCCCTCGAGGGCGCCCGCCAGCTCGTGGAGCATCCGTTCGACCGGGACCAGGCCGTCGGCGGTCGCGGTGCTCGCCCGCAGCCGCCAGTCGTGGCGTGCCGCCGCCGTGCGCTCCGCGATCCGCTGCCGGCGCCGGGCGACCAGGTCGGTCGGCAGCGGGTCCCGGCGCAGCCGCTCCAGGACCGCCGCGACCACCAGGTCCGCGCTCGCCGTGACGAAGCGCTCGGCCGGGACCATCGCCTGGTAGTCGTGGGCCCAGGCACGCAGCTTCAGGCTCGAGAGCGACACGTTGAGGACCGTGAGCCCGCGGTCGTCGTACCGGGTCCGGAGGTGGGAGTGGATGTCCTCGACGTCGAGGGCGAGCACCACGTCGGCCTCCTCGATCACGCCGGAGACGTGCATCGCGGCGAGCGGGTGCGTCGTGGGGAACGCGTGCCGGACCCCAGTGTCAACGACCGGGGCGCCCAGCGCCTCGGCGAGATCCACCAGCAGCGCGAAGCCCTCCTCCTGCTCGGCGACGTAGCCGGCCAGGACCACCGGGCGCTCAGCCGCGCGGAGCCGCTCGACCATCCAGCCGACGTCCTCGCTCGAAGCCGCGGGCGCCGAGGGTACGGCGTACTGGTCGATGCCCTGGCGGACGAAGTCCGCGGGGACCGGGTCCTCCTGGAGGTCGAAGTCGTAGCAGAGGTAGACCGGGCCGTTCGGAGCACTCGTGGTCGCGGCGAACGCGCGTGCGAAGGACTCCTCGACGCTGCCCAGGTCGTGCGGCTCGTCGTCCCACTTCACGAAGTCGCGCACGATGTTGGCCTGCACCGAGGCGGTGTGGATCCAGTCGATCCACGGCCGCCGGTTCTGCTTCGCCTTTGGGCCGGTGCCGCCCAACAGCATCATCGGCACGCGGTCGCACCAAGCGTTGTAGATCGACATGCTGGCGTTCTGCAGGCCTACGACGTTGTGCAGGAGCGCCGCCATCGGCTTGCCAGCCGCCTTGGCGTAGCCCTGGGCCATCGAGACCGCGACCGACTCGTGCAGGCACAGCGAGATCTCGGGCGCGCCGGCGCGGTGCACCAGGGAGTCGTGGATCCCCCGGAAGCTCGCGCCGGGGTTGAACGCGACATGCTCGATTCCCGCCTCGACCAGCAGGTCGACGACGAGGTCGGACCCGTAATCCGGCAACATGTATTCAGTTTACATGTTTCCAGGACGGCCGCTAGTGCTGGCCGCCCGGCGTCCGAGTCGCGGACTCGGACGCCGCGATCACTCCGTCTTCTCCTGCTGCAGCTTCCCGGCCGCCAGCACCGCCTCGCATGTGTGCATGACGTGCTCCTCCGACGCCTGGCGGGCCCCGGCCGCGTCGCCGGCCTTGATGAGCTTGAGGATCCGCTCGTGCTCCGCGCACGTCTGCGTGGGCCGGTGCACGCCGTTGCCCCGCGACCACAGCCTGGTGTAGCGCTCCGATCGCTGGCGCAACGGCTCGACCAGGCCCAGCCCCTCCTGGGAGCCCGACGCCCGGAACAGCAGGTTGTGGAACTCGGTGTTGAGCTCGAGCCACGACGAGTGGTCGGTCTCGGTGCGCAGCCGCGCGTTGATCTCGCGCGCCGCGGAGAGGATCTGGGCGTCGATGTGGGGAACGGCCTTCTCGACCAGCCAGCCCTCGATCAGGGCCCGGAGCGAGAAGACCTCGACGAGCCGGTCGGGGTCGGTGGCGCGCACGAGGGTGAGCCGGTGGGCCCGGGACTCGACCAGGCCCTCGGCCTGCAGCTGGCGCAGCGCCTCCCTGACCGGGACCCGGGAGACCCCGAAGTGGGAAGCGAGCTCGACCTGGTTCAGCTCGAAGCCGTCCGGGAGCTGACCGATGTTGATGGAGCGGCGCAACGCGTCGGCGATGTAGTCAGCAGTGATGCGCCTCCCCGTGAGGGAGTCCGCGACGTCGATGACCGAGAGATCTAAGGCTGACATGTACACAAAATACATGCTTTCGCGCTGTGGCGCTCGCTCGGCGCCGTGGGATGCTCAGTTCGGCACAGGTGTCGCGCCATGGGTGGGACTTGCAGCAACTGCCGCTGTCGGACAGCACTCGCTCCACGACCACACGGTCGAGGCCGGCATGTTGAGCCTGGCGCCGATCTCGATCGGACCGGCGGTGTTTCCACCGCAGGTGAACGATCTTGCGCTTTACCTTCTCGGGGGTCTTGTTCGGGTGGTGGTGCGGGACTGAGGACCGGTCGAGCATCCCCTCCGGACCTTCCGCGGCAGACCGCTCAGCCCGAGCCTGTCAAATCAATGTAAGGGGGCCTTCACCCATCCACGACATCAGATCGTGTCGTCACACCTTCTCGACCAACGTGCCTGGTCATCAGAACTAGGCCAGGAAGGACTCCGGGGGCAGCGGGCCCCAAGTGTTGAGCGTCTTCGTCATCCGATCGCCCGGCTCCCAGCCGATGGCCGGCGCGGTCGGGTCGGGGAGGTGGACCATATCGGCGAACAGCTCGACGCGCAGGCCCGACGTGGGGTCGCAGACGTAGACGAAGAGACTGCGCCCCGGACGGTGCCGGCCGGGGCCGAACTCGATCTTGTAGCCCTGGCTGTCGAGGTGATCCAGGATCGGCTGGTAGGCGTGCCAGCCGGCGACCTCCATGCCGAGGTGGTGCGCGGAACGCGTCCGCCCGGGGCGCAGCGCCACGTTGTGGTGCTCGGTGTCGGTCCGCATCCAGAACAGCGCCTCGCCGATGTACTCCGAGAGCCGCAGGCCGATCACGTCGATGAAGAACCGCGCCGTCTCCGCGGGGCGCGGGCTCGCCAGGTTGACGTGCCCCATCCGGCGGGGCCGGAGGACCGACGGCTCGGGGACCGAGACCGCCAGGCCGGGCGCCAGCGCGAGCCGGATCGGGATCTCGGTCGTCGGGTCGACGACCGAGACCTCGGTGTCGGAGACGCGCTGCCCGCCGACCAACCCCGCGAGCTCGGCCAGGTCCGCGTCGTGGGGCAGGGCGAGCACGAGACTCTCGACGAGGTGCTCCGGTCCGGCCCTGAACTCGATGGCCGCCTGACCGCGCGGAGCGCCGTACTCGCCGTCGACGATCGCCAGGAACCGTCCGCCGTCCTCAACGACCTGCAGCTGCAGGCCGTCGGAGAGGAATGCTGCGGTGGCCTGCGGGTCGGGCACTGTGAGGACGATGCGCTCGACGGTCCCCGGCGCCTGTCCGACGCGGGAACCCGCGTTAGGCGTCGATGGCGACGTACTGGAGATCGAGGTAGTCATTGATGCCTTCCCGTCCACCCTCGCGTCCGAGACCGGACTGCTTGATGCCTCCGAATGGTGCCGCAGCGTTGGACACCAGCGCGCGGTTGATGGCCACCATGCCGAACTCGAGCCGCTCGGCGTAGCGCAACGCGCGCTCGACGTCGCGCGTATAGAGGTAGCCAACCAGGCCGTACTCGGTCGAGTTCGCCATCTCCACCGCCTCGTCCAGGTCGTCGAAGACGGTGATCCCGACGACCGGCCCGAAGATCTCCTCGCGGAACATCCGGGCGCCGACCGGGACGTCGCCTAGGACGGCGGGCTCGAAGAACGTGCCGGGTCCGTCGACCGCCCGACCCCCCGTGTGCAGCGTCGCGCCGGCACCCAGAGCGTCGTCGACGAGCTCGCGCAGGCTCACGCGGGCCTTCTCGTCGATGAGGGGGCCGACCTGGCTGCTGGGGTCAAGGCCGTGGCCCAGCGTCAGCGACGTGATCCGCTCGGTGAGCAGCGACGTGAACTCCGTGGCGACCGAGCGGTGGACGAGGAACCGGTTGGCCGCGGTGCAGGCCTCTCCCATGTTCCTCATCTTCGCCAGCATCGCGCCGTCGACCGCGCGCGGGAGATCGGCGTCGGCGTCGACGATGAACGGCGCATTGCCCCCGAGCTCCATCGAGGGCCGTACGACGTGGGGGCCGCACTGGGAGATCAGGACGCGCCCCACCGCCGTCGAGCCGGTGAAGGACAGCTTGCGAATCCGGCCGTCGGCCAGCAGGGCGCCGCACACCCCCGGCGCGTCCGCCGTCGTGACCACGTTCAGGACGCCGGGCGGGAGTCCTGCCTCGAGGAGGAGGTCGGCGAAGGCGATGGTGGTCAGCGGAGTCTCCGCGGCCGGTTTGATGACGGCCGTGCAGCCGGCGGCCAGCGCCGCGGCGATCTTCCGGGTCGCCATCGCGAGGGGGAAGTTCCACGGGGTGATCAGCAGGCAGGGGCCGACCGGCCGGCGGGACACCAGCAGCCGCGAGCCGCCGTCGGGGGAACGTCGGTACTCGCCCTCCGGACGCGCGACCTCCTCGGAGTACCAGCGCAGGAACTCCGCGCCGTAGTCGACCTCTCCGCGGGCCTCAGCCAGCGGCTTGCCCATCTCCGCCGAGATGAGCCGGGCGAACTCCTCCTTGCGGGCGACGAGCAGGTCGAACGCCCGGCGCAGGAGCTCCGCACGCTCGCGCAACGGGACCGCCGCCCAGGCCGGGGCGGCGGCGACGATCGAGTCCAGCGCCGCCAGGCCGTGCTCGACGGTCGCGTCGGCCACCTGCGCGAGGACCTTCCCGGTGGCCGGGTCGGTCACCGGGAAGGTCCGCTCGGTCGGCGTCCACTCGCCGTCGACCAGCAGTCCGCCCGCGACGCCCGCGGACGCAGCGATCGCCGCCTGTTCGATGTCATCCGCCACGATGGTCATCGGGGTCCCTTCTTGACGCCTTCACTCTTGAGCTCGGTGATCTCACCCAGGTCCCGGCCCAGGCCGCGGCTCCGCGCCCGGTCGACCAGGAGTGCGCCGAGCGCGAGGTCCTGCAGCGCGGTCCCGACCGACTTGAAGACCAGCAGGTCGCGGGCGGCGTCCGACTCCTCGGGGATGCCGGTCCAGTCGGCCATGCTGACCAGGCAGTCCTCGGTGATCGCGCAGTCGGCGATGGCGGTCGCCACGTCA
This sequence comes from Nocardioides endophyticus, assembly GCF_039543845.1. Taxonomy (NCBI): domain Bacteria; kingdom Bacillati; phylum Actinomycetota; class Actinomycetes; order Propionibacteriales; family Nocardioidaceae; genus Nocardioides; species Nocardioides endophyticus. Next base: position 268,327 of record NZ_BAABKN010000014.1, read on the forward strand.
CCGGACTCGGCCAGCACCTGGCGCGGCTCGTCGACGAGGACCGCCCGGGCCCGGGCGAACGTGCGCTGGTCGAGCTCGCGCAGGTCGCGGCGGGTCGAGCCGATCGAGAGTACGACGGCGCCGGGCGCGAAGTCCGACCCGTTGACGACGGGGTCGGTCGACTTGGTGCAGAGCACCGTGACCGGACTCGCCGCGGCGACCTCGGCGGCGCTGTCCACCGGCTCGATGTCGATGCCGAGGTCCGCGCCCAACCGGACGGCGAACTGCTCCCGCCTGTCGGACGAGCGGCTGAAGACCCGCACCTTCTCCAGGCCCCAGTGACTGGCGAAGGCCCGGAGATGGCCCTCGGCCTCGAACCCGCTGCCGATGAGGCCCAGCGTGGTGGTGCCCTCGGGCCGCAGCAGACTGCCGGCCAGCGCGGTCGTGGCCGCCGTCCGGAGCTTCGTGACCTCGGCGGCGTCCAAGGTGGCCAGCAGCTCACCGGTGTCCTGCCGGTAGAGGAGCAGGAGGTAGCGGTTGCCCACGCCCTTGGCCAGGGTCATCAGCTTCGCGCCCATGAAGTCACCGAGGGCCGCCGGCATGGTCCGGAAGAACCCCGTCGTGAGGTTGACGTCCAGGCGGGGCGGGAGCTGGTAGTCCCCTTCTCGCTGCCCGGTCAGCGCGAGCTTCGCGGCCTCGAAGGCGATCTCCTCCGTGCACAGCTCCCGGATGGTCGCGCTGTCGAGGTGGATCGTCACGTCAGCCGTCCGGCGTAGAAGTCTGCGTCGTCGGCGGGGAGGTCGTAGCCGGACGCGGCCAGTCCGGCGCGCAGCGACTTCATCTGGCCGGGCAGCAACCGCATCTGGGGCATCCGGAGCAGGCCTCCGTTGAAGCCGTTGAGCCAGCTCAGGTACTTCCAGCCCTGGCGATGGATCAGGTTCGCGCCGGCGAAGGAGGCGTGGAAGGCGCCCTTCGCCTCCCGGGCGGGGTTGTAGCTCCAGAAGATCTCGCTGGCCTCGTCGTTGCGTCCGGCGAGCAGGGCGTCGATGACCTTCGGCACGCGGTCGCCGTACGACTCGTAGGCACTGGTCCCCCACCACCGGGTGCCGAAGAGGCGCGCCTGCGCCGGGATCAGCTGCTCCTGCGGGTACTCAACGATCAGCTGGTCGCCGACCTTGTCGGCGACCTCGGTGAGCGCCGTGAACTGGGCCGCGCCGCCGCCCTCGAACTTGAGCGCCGCAGCCGTGTCCAGCTTGGCCATCTCCTCGAGCGCCGCCATCGGGAAACCGGTCGGGGAAAGGGCCTTGAAGCCCCACGTCGTGGCCGCGAAGACGATGAGCGCGAGGTCCGAGCTCTCGGCGACGTACCGGGTCTGGTCGACGATCTCCGCGGCGGAGGTCGGGCGGAAGCTCTGCGGGTAGGACAACAGCCCCGCCTCGATGCCGAGGCCCGCGGACAGCTGGGACACCTCCGTCGCCTGCTCGACGGTGTCGAAGCTCAAGTGGGAGACGATCTTGAATCCCTCGGGCGCCGCCTCGGCGGCGACCTCCAGGAAGCGCTTGTACTCCTCGAAGGTGGTGCCGCTCTCGGAGGCGACGAGCGTGCCCCAGAAGCCCAGCTGCGCGGCCCGGCCGACGTCGTGGCGGATCGCGGCCTCGTTCAGGGCGGTGAAGTCGGCGGTGAACGAGGGAAGGGTGACGCTGCACGCGCCGACCCACTCGTTGCGGGCGCGCTCTTTGACCTCTCCGCGGGTGTAGGGAAGTGCCATGGTCAGTTGCCTTTCGCTGTGGTTCGGGCGATCGAGAGAGGGGTGTAGAGCCAGCGGCCGCTCTGTCCGAACCAGGCCCTGGTGGCGAGCGCGTCTCGACGAGCGGTGTCCCGGGCGGCGGCACGGCCGGGGTCGTCCATGACCTCGGGGCCGGCGATCTCGTGCAGCGCGAGGTGGGTCCAGGCGGGTCCCGCGAAGCCGGGGCGCACGCGGAAGCGCCGGACGCGGAGCCAGCCGGGCACCTTCATGAGCAGCGGAACGTGCTCGTCGCGGTACCAAGCCTCGAACTCGTCGCCGTCCTCCTCCGGCACCGAGAAGCCGACCACCGAGAGCGCGTGCTCGGTGCCGGTGAGGTCCGACGGCGCGCCCGGTGCGGCGGTGTCGGAGATCTCGTCGCAGATGTAGCGCGTGAACCCGGTGACGTTGCTCAGCATGAGGTCCGTCCGGGGCGACGGATCCGACTTCAGCCGCTGGTACTCCGGCGTCTCGAGGGCGGCCATGTCGTCGAGGAAGTAGCAGGCCAGGTGCCACGGGTCGCCGTCGGTGCGGTAGCGCACCGCGTGCGAGAAGCCCGGGACGGCCAGCCGGGCCGGGATGTGCTCGGCGTCGTACCAGTCGTCGAAGTCGGCGCGCCAGCCCGCCGGCGGCGCCATCTGGGAGAAGAGAAGTCCCGCGCTCATCGCAGGCCGTCGCCGAGCGCCTCGGCCTTGGCTAGGCCGCCGATGCGGTGGTGAACGCGGCCTCGGGTCGCCATCGCGGCGATGATCGCGATCTCGTCGGGACGCGGACCGGTCGGGACGGAGACCGTGATCGCGTCGTAGAACTCCCGGACGAAGAGCGCCTTCTTGTAGGCCAACGGCACGTCGATGACGGTTCCGGCGGTGCCCATCTTCGTCGCCGAGGTGACCCACCCGGTCCCCCCGATGCCGTGACGCATAGCGTCACCGAAGGGCGTGGTCAGGCAGGCGACCCCGTGCTCCTGCTCGCCGGCGAGGCCGACGATCGCGCCCTTGCCGCAGCTCTCCGCCTCGTGGCCGCCCAGGGCGGCTCGGCACCGTTCTACAAGCTCGACGGCGAGCCCGCCGCTGGGGTCGACCAGCTCGCCGAGGTCCTCGCTGAACCGGCCGGCGTACGGGTTCTTGATCACGGCGGTGACCGCGGCCTTGATCAGGGGCTCGGCCACGGCCGGTCCACCGTCGGCGTTGATCTGCTCGACGTGGGTGTACCAGGCGCGGATCTCGAAGTCGCTCATCGTTGCTTCCCTTCTCCTGTGCGGGTCAGTGGCCGCCGGCCATGGGCGCCGGGATGACTCCCGTGACGCTCACGCTGCGGCGGGCTGATGGGGTGTTGCGGCTCTTGGTGAAGCGGACGACGCCGTCGGTGATCGCCGCGCAGACGCCGGGCACGTCGCCGGCCTCCAGGGCCTCTGCCCAGGTCTCGCCGACCGAGCCGAGGGGGGCGTCGAGAACGAGCAGGTCCGCGGGCCGGCCGACCTCCAGGCGCCCCGAGTCCAGCCCGAAGGTGTCCGCCGCCTGGCCGGTCATGCTCGCGATCGCCTGCTGCCAGGTGAGACCGCCGAGCGAGACCAGCTCCGCGGCGAGGTGCCACAGTGCAAGAGGTACGACGCCGGTGCCGGTCGGGGTGTCGCTGGCGATCAGGATCCGGTGCAGCTGGTCGTGCTCGGTGGCGAGGCGGCACATGTCGAGCGACGAGCGCAGGTTGCCGGCCATCACCAGCTGCAGTGCCATCTCGCCCTCGCGCACCAGGCGCTCGTTGTCCGCCGCGGACATCGCGGTGGGGCCACCGTTGGCGTGGAAGGAGACGTGGGGGTTGATCTTGAGCAGCGCCTCGGCGTCCATCCGCTCGAGCGTCCCCGGGATGGAGCCGCCACCGGTGTGGACGGTCACGATGATCCCGGCCCGACGGGCGTCGGCGACGAGCTGCACGTAGTCGAGGGCCGACGTCACGGCGCCGAAGCCGCCTTTGGCGAGGAAGACGCCCTGCTCGCGGAGGTAGGCGAAGTCGTCGTAGGTCAGGCCGGGCTCGAGGATGACCGAGCCGCCGTACACCTTCATCCCCCCGGGCCTGTAATGGCGGTATGCACGCTGGGCAGCCACCGCGAGGGCCTTGACCCCCTCGGGATCGGAGGGCCGGCCCGGCACGTGCACCTCGCTCGCGCTGATGGCGCTAGTGACGCCGCCGTGGACGTAGCTCTCGAGGAAGCCCACCGTCTGCTGCCGCGGCGTGTAGTCGCCGAACGTCGAGTGCACGTGGGTGTCGATGAGGCCCGGTACGACGCCGGCCCCGCGAGCGTCGACGACGATCTCGTGGGCGTCGAGGTCGACCTCGACGCTCGGGCCGATCCAGATGATGGTCCCTCCGTCCACGACGATCGCGTCGCCGGCGAGCGGGGTGCCGGCCTGGTCACCGACGTGGCTCAACCCGATCGAGGTGATGGCCAGACTCACGCGCGCTCCTTCGCAACGGGACGGATCGAACACATACTGTTGACTGTATACACTAGACGTTCGAGAGCGGCGGCACAACCCGCCACCCGCCGATCAGAGGAAGATGCCGAGGTTCTTGGTGCTCATCGACGCTTGGTCGATGACGCTGCGACGCCGGGCGATGACCCAGCTGTCGCCCTCCCGGCGTAGCGCGTCCTGCCGCTCGCCCACGATCAGGTCGTAGGCGCCCAGGTCTCCCCTGCTGCGGTAGAGCAGGAAGTTGGTGCGCACCTGGAGTCGGTCCGCATCGTCACCGGGCCTGATCCGCAGGTTGGTGATCAGCCGACGCGTGAGGGACGGCGGATCCTCGGCCCAGGCGACGTCGGTGCGCAGCCGCCGGACGCGCAGGGCCAGCGACATCTTGGTGTCGTCGAAGTGACCCAGCTCGTCGATGGTGTCCGGGTGCGGGGACTTGCGGGTCACCCGGATCGGCGCGGTGTACTCGAGCTCGGGGGCGAAGAGGTCGAGCCACTCCTCCCAGCGCCGCTCGTCGAGCAGCTCCGCCTCGTGCGAGTAGAGGTCCTGGATCTGGATGCGCGTCGCGAGGTCGACGGCCTCTCCGGCGCCCGTCACTTCTTCGCCTCCAGCAGCCGGTCCAGCCAGACCCGGTAGAAGGTCCGCCCCGCCTCTTCGCTGAACTTGCCGTCGTACACGTCGCCCGGCCCGGGGAACTCGGACTTGTCGAGCGTCGGGAGGTCCATGCCCATGCCGTAGTGGAGGAAGACCTCCTCCTCGCGGTAGAGGGCCGCGTCCGACATCCGCGTCTGGGCCTCCCAGACCTCGGTGTCGTCCTGGTCGAACATGCCCGACGAGCTGAAGGTCTGGGTGTACATCCGCTTGCCGAGCTTCTTCCACCACTCCGGCGCGTTCTTCTCGACCAGGTGCCAGGACCAGACCTGCGTCTGGTTGGGCGCTACGGGCTGCCAGGTCCGCAGCATCAGGCCGGTGACGCGCCTACCCTCGACCTCGATGAAGTTGGGGACCAGGAAGGTGAAGTTCGGGAACGCGTTGCCGTGCAGGTTCTTGATGCGGGAGAGCATCCGGAACTGGTCCTCGTCGAGGTTCGCGCGGTACTCGTCCTCGAGCTCCTTCGGGAAGTAGCTCTCCTCGTCGAAGTGGACGCCGACGCCGAGACCGTGGCCGTTGCCGACGTTGACGTGGTAGCCCTCCCGACCGAAGTCGGCGCCCTTCACCATGTTGAGGCGGGAGAGGAAGGAGTGGGCGGTCGCGGTGTGGTAGGCGTCGGAGGTGAAGTTCTCGGCAGGCAGCCGCCAGCCCGTTGGGACCATCCAGCGCTCCGGATGACCGACGACCTCCATCTCCGCCTTGCCGACGAGCAGGTCGAGGTACCACTTGACGTTGCCGAGGTGGTCGTCCAGAGACGGTCCGCTCTTCGACCAGGTGGCGAAGATGAGTCCCTGGTAGATCTCGCAGCGCGCCTCGATGAGGTGGAGCGCATCGCGGTCGAGGCCCTCGGGGTAGGCGACCCGCTCGAAGGGGGCACCCATGAACGTGCCGAGGAAGTCGCCCTTCGAGCCGAAGGTGAAGCCGTGGTACGGGCACCGCCAGTTGTTGACCTCGCCGAAGTCCTCGCACGCCAGCGTCATACCGCGGTGGCGACAGGCGTTGAGGAAGACGCGGACGACGCTGTCGTCGCCCCGGCCCACGATGACGTTCTCCCTGCCCATTCGCCGGGTCACGAAGGAGCCCGGGTTCGGGACCTCCGAGACGTGGCCCAGGAACTGCCAGTCACGACCGAAGATGCGCTCGATCTCGAGGTCGTGGACCCCGGGGTCCGTGTAGGTGAAGAAGGGGATCCTCCCCTGCTCCGGCTGCACCGTCTTGCGCAGCCGGTCCTCGAGCTCCAGCCGGCCCTGCACGTCATAGCGGCTCATGTATACAGACTACACTTCCTAGGTGCGGCGTCCAGGTCGCGCCGGGGCGGACACCGTGGCGGGTGGTCAGGCGGTGACGGTGATCGCGATCACCGGGCAGATCCGGGCCGCGGCCTCGGCGAGGGTGAGCATGCTGTCGTCCGGCTCCTCCTGGAGCACGACGCCGATGCCGCTCTCGTCGAGGTCGAAGAGCTCGGGCGCCTCGATGACGCAATTGCCGTAGCCGTTGCACAGGGAACGGTCGAGGGAGATCTTCACGGGTGTTCCTTTCGGTAGGGGTGAAACCGGACGGGGCGCTGCCTCTTCGGCTCACGGCATCAGCAGGCCGCCGTTGACGTGGATGGTCTGGCCCGTGATCGCACGAGCGCCCGGCGAGAGCAGGTAGAGCGCGAGGTCCGCGCAGTCCTCGGAGGTCGGGATCTCCCCCAGCGGCATCGCCGCGCGGACGCGCGCGACGCCCTCGTCCCCCCCGTTCATCGCCCGGAAGCGAGGGGTGTCGGTCGGGCCCGGGGCGATGCAGTTGACCCGCACCCGGTCGGGCGCCGCCGCGGCGGCGAGCGAGCGGGTCAGCGAGGTCACCCCGGCCTTGGCGGCGGCGTACCCGGCCCGGTCAACCGCGCCCATGATCGCCTGGCCGCTGCTGGTCAGGACCAGCGAGCCCGCGCCCTGGGCGCGCAGCACCCGCAGCGCCTCCCGGGCGACCAGCCAGGCACTGGTCAGGTTGAACGACAGCTCGCGGTCCCAGACGTCGTCGGTCAGGTCCGCGACGTCGGCGAGGTGCGCGCCGCCGACGGTGGTGAACACGCCGTCGAGCGTCCCGAGCGCGTCGACCGCGGCGTCGACCGTCGCAGCGACCGATCGGGCGGAGGTGGCGTCGCAGACGACGAAGTCGACGTCGCAGCCTTCGTCGGCGTACCGCTTCGGCGTCTCCGGGTCGAGGTCCGCGACCAGGACGCGGGCGCCGCGCCCGGTCGCCAGGCGGGCGGCCGCGAATCCGATGCCGGAGCCACCGCCGACCACGAGCAGGCGTTGAGGGGGAGCGTCTAGCACCAGGGACTTCCTTCGACTGGGCGGGGCTGAGGGATCAGACGATGAAGGTGAGATTCCCGAGGGGAACCTCGGAGTTGGCGAGGCGGATCTCCTTGCCGGCGATCAGGAAGGAGTCGCCCGACGGGCGGAGCGTGTGGGAGACGAGCGCGGCGTACACCGTCTGCCGGCCGCGCCGCACCTCCGTGACCATCAGGCTCGACGCGACCTGGATCGACGCCTCGTCCGCCTTGACGACCATCACGTTGCCGACCAGGTGCACCGTGATCGAGCTCGGCTCCTGGGAGTAGGCGAACCCGCTCTTGAGCCGGATCACCCGCTCGACCAGGCGACGCTTGTCGTCGAACACGATGCTCACCTTGCGCGCGTGGTCGGGGTCGCCCTGCGGGATGGAGTAGGTCGCGTCGTCGGCGTACAGCTCCAACCAGGTGTCCCAGTCCCTGTGGTCGAGCAGCGCGACCTCGTGGAAGAGGAACTGCTCGACCTGCTCCTGCACCGAGGTCATCGCACGATCTCCTCTCTGCTCACCGACCGGATCCACTGCCGGTAGAACGCACGCTGCGGCACCTCGTCGTCGGCGCGGCCCACGATTCGGCCGTCCGGCTCGGCCTGCTCGCGGTGGAGCCCGCGACTCATCACCAGCCAGTCCTGCTCGCTGGCCCGCATGCCGTCGGAGACCCGGTCGAAGGCGACCTCGACGTCGTCGCTGCCGCCCATGCCAGCCGGGCCGTAGAAGCCCTCGTGGGTGCGCAGGATCGAGGCGTTGAACGCCTCGGACTCGCCCTCGTGGAGCATCGGGTAGAGCCGGACCTCGGTCCGGTCGGCCGCCTTGGGCAGCACGTGGCGCAGCTGGGCGCCGACGAAGCAGAGGTTCGGGAAGATGATGAGGTTGAACGGTAGGTCACCGAGCTGGCCCTGGTTGTTCCCCGTCTTCGGGTCACCGAACTCGTGCACCGAGTGGCCGTTGCCGAGGTCGAGGGTGCGCCACTCCTCGTTGGTGAGGATGTTCTTGATGATCGGGGGCGGGGAGCCGATGCGGTCGGCGAGCACCTCCAGGAAGCTGCGGTGCACGAACCCGAAGTGGTAGTTGTCGATGGTGTTCTCGACCTGGAGCTTCCAGTTGCCGTCGTAGGCGATCTGGTGCGAGCCCGCGCTGAGGCGGATCCCGTCCGGCCCCTGGGCGGCCACCAGCTCGAGGTACGGCGCCGCGTGCCCCAGGTGCTCCATGAGCGTCGGGCCGTCCTCGTCGAAGCTGGCGAACACGAAGCCGGCGAACGAGTCGACGCGGGGCATCCGGGTCAGCCCCAGCTTGCTGCGGTCCAGGCCCTCGTAGCCCTGGTCGTAGGTGATGCCTCGCAGCTCGCCGGTGTTGGTGTAGGTCCAGCCGTGGTAGGCGCACCGGAAGAACGCTGCGTTGCCCTCCTCGGACTGGCAGACCGCGGCCCCGCGGTGCCGGCAGCGGTTGAGCAGCACGTGGTACGCGCCGTCGTCGCTGCCGCGGGTGACGATGACCGGCTGGGTGCCGGCGTACGTCGTCACGTAGTCGCCCCGGTTCTGCAGCTGGCTCTCGTGGGCGACGAAAAGCCAGGTGTGGCGGAAGATCTCGTCCTGCTCGGCGGCGAACACGTCCGGGTCGGTGTAGATCGACCCGTGGACCATCCAGTCCGGCGTGATCAGCTTCTCGGCCTCGGTCAACGCCATGGCTCGTCTCCTTCGTGGTGGTCCTGCACTTCACTGCTCCATCCGGTCCGACTCGGGTCGAGGAACGGCCCGAGGTCCATGTGTCGAAGCCACGTCAGGCTCGCCAGCTCCAGCGGGTCGAGGTGGATGACCATGCCGTTCTGCCGGTTCTCGATCCGCAGCCGAGGCCCGTTGGCCTCGGTGTCGGCCGAGACCCTGACCGAGGCGAACTCGCTGGTGAGCACCATCGCGCCCGGGAGGTCCTGGTCGACGTGGGTGACAAGCTCGTCCTCCTTCTCGGTCATGCGGGCTCCCCCTGCAGCTCGAAGGTCGTCGTCAGCGGCACGTCGGTGACGAGCATGTGAGCCGACTCGTGAGTGATGGCCAGATCGGGGCGGGCCCGCTCCACCACTCGCTGGGTCGTGACGCCGCAGGCCCAGAAGACGGGCACCTCGCCGTCGGCGAGGCGGACCTCGCCGAACGACTCGAGCGGACGGTCGAGGTCGATCCCGATCTCGGACGGGTCGCCGGCGTGGAGGGGCGCCCCGTGGAGCCACGGGTGGCGACGCGAGACCTCGATCGCGTGCTCGACCGCCTCGGCGGGCAAGGGCCGCATCGAGACGACGACGGGGCCGCCGTACTCACCGACGGCCTCCGTCTCGAGGGTCGACTGGTAGATGGCGCCGCCGAAGCCGCGGGCCTCGTAGTCCAACGAGACGCCGGCGCGACGCATCGCCTCCTCCAGCGAGAACGAGCACCCGAAGGCGAACGCGACGAGGTCGTCGCGCCAAAGGTCGACCAGGTCGGGGGTCGTGCCGACGGCCTCGCCGTGCTCGAAGACCCGGTACGACGGCAGGTCGGTGCGCAGGTCGATGTCCTCACCGAGGACCGGGAGCCGGGGGGAGCCCAACTCCGAGCGCGCCAGCACCGGAGCGACCGACGGGTTCGCCTCGCACCACTGCGCGAAGCCGTCCGCCCACTGCTGCGGGAGCACGACCAGGTTGCACTGCACGTGGTCCGGTACGACGCCGCGCGTCGGGCCGGTCCATCGTCCCGCGCGCACGTCGCTGCGGTAGCTGCCGAGGTCCATGGTGAGGGTCTCTCAGACCGAGGCCGGGCGACTGTCGGGCACCATGATGGACTCGTAGACCCGGGTGCGGAGCTTGCCGTACTCGGGGAGTGTCTTCGTGGTGGCCTGGTGGCGGGGCTTGGGCAGATCGATGGTCAGGATCTCCTGCACCGTCGACGGCGGGCGGCTCAGCACGACGACGGTGTCGGACATGTAGACGGCCTCGTCGATGTCGTGGGTGACGAGCACGATCGTGATGCCGAACTGCTCGCGGACCTGGAGGACCAGGTCCTCGAGCTCGGCCCGGGTCTGGGCGTCGACGGAGGCGAACGGCTCGTCCATCAGCAGGATCTCGGGCTGGTAGGCGAGCGCCCGGGCGATGGCCACCCGCTGCTGCATGCCGCCCGAGAGCTGCCACGGGTGGTGCTCCTCGAAGCCCTCGAGACCCACCGCCTTGATGGCCTCGGCGGTGGCGGCCAGTGCCGCGTCCTTGGCCATCTTCCGGCCGCCGTGCCGCAACGGGAGTACGACGTTGCGCTGGACGTCGAACCAGGGGTAAAGCGAACGGCTGTAGTCCTGGAACACGACCGCCATCTCCAGCGGTGGCTGGGTGATCTCCCTGCCGTGCAGCACAACGGCGCCCGACGTGGGCCGCAGCAGCCCGGACATGCACTTGAGCAGCGTGGTCTTACCCGCTCCCGACGGACCGACGATGCCGACGAACTCACCGGCCGAGACGGTGAAGTCGAGCTTGTCGATCGCCTTGGTCGTCGTGGCGCCACGGGCGTAGGTGACGCCTACCCCAGATACCTCGAGCACGGACGTTCCTTTCTCACAGAAGGTCTGCCGACCGGTGCCAGCGCAGGACGATGCGCTCGACGACGCCAAGCAGGAAGTTGAGGGCGACACCGAGCAGGCCCAGGAGGATCACGCCGGCCCACATGTCGTCGACGGCGAACCGCTGCTGCGCCAGGAAGACGAAGTAGCCGATGCCGTCGGCGCTCGCGACCATCTCGCTGGTGACCAGCAGGAGGATCGCGATGGAGAGGCTGACCCGCATGCCCGCGAAGATCCGCGGAGACACGGCCGGGAGCACGACGAGGCGGAAACGGCTGAGGCCCGTGATGCCGTAGATGGCTGTGCTCGACATCATCGTCGAGTCCAGCTCACGGACCCCGTCGCGGGTGTTGAGGATGATCGGCCAGCAGCAGACGAACGCGATGACCACGATCTTCGTGACGTCGCCGATGCCGAACAGGACGATCGCCGGCGGCAGGAGCGCCGCCGCCGGGATCGACCGGAGGAAGCTGACCACCGGGCTCGCCAGCGCGTCGAGCACCCTCGACGAGCCGAGGACGAAGCCAACCCCGACTCCCCCGACCACGGCGATGAAGAAGCCGATGAACATCCGCTTCAGGCTGGGTACGACGTCGCTGCCGACGTTCTCGAAGAGCCACGTGTCCTGGAATGCCGCCCACACCTCGCCGAAAGTCGGCCAGACGTAGTCGGTCTCGGACCTCGACTCGGTGAAGAGGTAGACCGCACCGATGATCAGGACCGAGCCGATCAGGCCGGTCAGCGCCGCTCCTCGGCGGGTGCGCGTCAGCCAGGTCATCGTCAGGCCCCGGTCCGCTGGGACTGGTGCCAGTGCAGCAGGCGCCGCTCAATGCCACCGAAGGCGAGGTGTGCGAGGACGCCCAGGATGCCGGCGGTGATGATGTAGGCGTACATGTCCTCGGTCCGGGCGGCCGACTGGGCAAAGGCTATGGAGTCACCTACGCCGGTGTTGCCCGAGATCAGCTCGGCGGTCACGGCCACGATGAGGGCGATCGACGACGCGATCCTGACCCCGGTGGCGATGAACGGCAGCGAGCTGGGCACCTGGACGAACCGGATCCGGGCCCAGCGCGACATCCGGAACGATTCCGCGGTCTGGAGGGCGACCGGGTCGGCCGCCCTGACGCCGTACTGCGTCTGCACGATCACCACCCACACGCAGCCGAACGTCACCAGTACGACGTCGCTCGTCAGACCGGGCCCGAACATCAGCATCGCGACGGGGATCAGCGCGACGCCCGGCACGGGGCGGAGGAACTCCACCGTGGGGGTCAAGGCGTTCCGGACGATCCCGATCGAGCCCATCAGGGTCCCGACCGCCACCCCGATGGCCACCGCGATGCCCAGGCCGAGGCCCGCGCCGGCCAGGGTCGCGCCCACCGCTCTCCAGAAGTCTCCGGTGCCGACGAGCGCCGCCAGGCTGTCGAGGACCGCCAGGGCGCCGGGTATCTCGTTCGCGGAGACGAGACCCGACGCGGGCAGCGCCTCCCAGAGCGCAAGGGTGAGCAGGACCCCGGCCCCACCCAGGACGGTGGTGCCGGCGGGCCGTCTCCTGAAGGTCGCCGAGGACATCGCCGCTGCTCAGTCCTCGAGCGGGAAGGAGGCCATGATGTCGGCGGCGTCGACCCGCTCGTCCACGAACCCGACGTCGCTCATCATGTCGGAGATCTCCTGGACCTCGTCCGCGGAGACCGAGGTCTTCCACATCGGGAGGGTGATCGCGTCGGCGGTCTCGGCCTTCATGCCCAATCCGTCGACCAGCGCGGCGCGTACGGCGTCCGGGTTGTCGATCGAGAACTCGAGCGCCTCGAGCATCGCCTCCTGGAACCGCTTCACGTCGTCGGGGCGCTCGGCCACCATCTGCTTCGACGCGACGATCGAGCCCATCAGCTGACCGCGCGACAGCGAGGTGAGCGACGTGGCTCCCCCGGCCTTGAGCACGGAGAAGAACGGCTCGACGACGCCGACCGCGTCGACCTGTCCGGAGGAGATCGCCCCCGGCATGTCCGGGAACGGGAGCGCGATGAACTTCAGCTTGCTGACATCGACACCGGCCTCCCCGAGGACCGAGCGGACCTGCGCGTCGGTGAACGACTCCAGCGTGGGGACGCCGACGGTCTTGCCCTCGAGCTCCATGACGTCAGTGACGCCACCGGGAGCGGCGACGACACCCTGGTAGTCGTCCTCGGGCGAGGTCCCGCCCGCATCGACCGGGGCGATGCCGACGAGCGGCAGGCCCTGCTCGGCCGCGGTCACGAGCGTGCCCCAGGTGTTAGCACCGAAGTCGACCTCTCCCGAAAGGATGCGCGGGAACACGGTCGGCGCGAGACCCCCGACGTCGACCTTCAGGTCGATACCGTGCTTCTCGAAGATGCCTTCGGAGACACCGACGAAGACGGGTGCGAACGTCGCCGCCGGGACCACCGCCATGTCCAGCGTGATCAGCTCGTCCGACGTCCCGCCGTCATCCGCGGCGCCCGAGTCCACCGAGTCGGAGCCACAGGCAGTGACCGCGAGCAGCAGGGTGGTGGCGACGATCACGGTGGCACGTCGCCCGCGCGAACGTCGACCGACGGTGGGTTTGCTGCTCACGGAGGACTCCTGACTAGGACTGATGATTAGAGACGACTGTATACATTCTTCACCCTGGGGGGCAAGGGCTACGAGAACTTCAGACCCAGACATCGCACGCGCACGGCGTCGACCGACGTGCGCCGAAACGAGACGCTATGCCCGCCCTGAGAACGGGCTGTTTCGCGCGGGTCAACCTTCTGATTCGACGAGGCCGGTCAGCGCGGGATCCGGTCGATCTGCGCCGCTCGACCAGACAGGACTCGCCGGTCGCATCGGCCCGAGACCGGAGGTGGACAGACGTCGCTGCTCGGGGTGCTGATCGAGCGGCCGACCGAAGTCGTGGTCGCGTCGGTTCGCTGGTTCGTGGTCTCCATGAGAGGAGAGGTGGACGAACCCCGCCGAGGGCGGCCGAGACGACGTCGAGAAGGGCCTACTCGGCCCTACAGTGCGACGAACTGCCGAGCTGTTGCCGACCTGGGGTTGCGTGGAACGAGTTCTTCGCCAACCTGGTCGCCCGTGGCCTGACCGGCGTCCGGCTGGCCACCAGCGACGCGCACGCAGGCCTGCGGGAGGCGATCGCGGCGACTCTGCCCGGCGCGGCCCGGCAGCGCTGCCGCACCCACTACGCGTTCAACCTCATGGGCGTGACCCCGAAGTGGATGTGGCCGGCGGTCAACGCGATGCTGCACAGCGTCGACGACCAGCCCGGCACTGCCGCGGTCCAAGCGCAGTTCGACCGGCTGCTGGACGACGTCGACGACCGGCTGCCCGACGTGTTCGCGCATCTCGATCACGCCCGAGCCGACCTGCTGTCGTGCACCGCGTTCCCGAAAGAGATCTGGACCAGATCTGGTCCAACAACCCCACCGAGCGGTTGAACAAGGAGATCCGGCGCCGCACCGACGCCGTTGGGACATTCCCCAACCGCGGCACCATCGTCCGGCTCATCGGCGCTGTGCTTGCCGAGCAGACCGACGAGTGGGCCGACGAGTGGGCCGAGGGCCGGCGCTACCTCGGGCTCGACGTCTTGGCCCGTTCCCGTATGAACCTCGCGCCCACCACCGAACCCAAGATCGGAGCTGACGACCTGCCCACGCTGACCGCCTGACACCTCAAGAAGGAGAACGCAGCGCTACACCACCACCGGGGACTTGACCGCGGATTTCTAGCGACAGTCAATCGGCAGCCCTGGACCCCAAGCAGTGAACTCAATTGTGCTGAGAGTGTCAAGGCCCGTAACTTTGAAGCCCCGTTGGACCTGCCACAGGGCTCTTGCGAGCGCGACCTGTACGCGACTCCGCCGCGCCACCTTCAGGGCGTCCGCCGCAACTTCGCTCCCGACCGCGACAACGCCCGTTGGAGCATCTGCTGTGAGCACTAAGGATCCGTCGACGTTCTTGGTCGAAAAGGGGTGATGTCATGTGCCCGGGCCCAACGAAGGCCCAGCGGCGAGAACCGCCGCACATCTACGACGAGGCCCCTATTGACGTCTTACACAGGCAGTGCAATCGTGCACTGTGAGTGAGTTCAGTGCTTCCTGATCTGCTGACTCCTCCACTCGGCGAACCCATCGACGCCGGCTCGCCCTCGTTTCGAAGGAGATCCTATGAAGACACGTGCCGCAGTGCTCCGCGAAGCCCCGGGGAAGTGGGAGATCGCCGAAGTCGATCTCGCCGATCCAGGCCCCGGTGAGATTCAGGTCCAGATTAAGGCGGCTGGGCTGTGTCATTCGGACGACCATCTGACAACCGGAGACATGCCTGTCGGCAAGTACCCAGTCGTCGGTGGACACGAGGGTGCTGGCGTCGTTACCGCCGTCGGCCCCGGGGTCACCGAGTTCGCCGCGGGTGACCACGCGGGCATCCTTTGCGTGGCCGGCTGTGGCAAGTGTCGCTGGTGCGCCATGGGTGCACAGAACTTCTGTGATCTCAATGCCGAACTGCTTTCGGGCGGCACTCCCGAGGATCCGAACCGGTATCGCATGAGCCTCGACGGGGAATCAGTCGGACAGATGGTCGCGGTATCCACCTTCTCCGAGTACACCACCGTCTCCCTCGCCTCGGCGATGAAGCTACCCACCGACATCCCGTTTGACGTAGCTGCCTTGGTCAGCTGCGGAGTGACGACAGGATGGGGCGCAGCCGTCAACTCTGTGAATACCAGACCCGGCCACACGGTGATGGTGATTGGAGTCGGCGGCGTGGGCATGAACGCCGTTCAGGGAGCCCGGCATGCGGGCGCAAGCAATATCATCGCCGTCGACCCGAACCCCTACAAGACGGGTCGAGCCCAGGAGTTCGGTGCAACTCATACAGCGGCCACGATCGACGCCGGAGCGGAGATCGCCCGGAGCTTGACCGGTGGTCAGGGTGCCGACGGTGCGGTCGTGACCGTCGGCGTTGTGCAGGCCGAGCACGTGAGCCAAGCGTTCAGCGCAATCCGCAAGGGCGGAACGGTCGCGGTGGTGGGCTTGGCCAGCATGATCGAGTCTCATCCACTCGACCTCTCGCTGGCCGAGTTGACCTTCTACCAGAAGCGGCTACAGGGCTCACTCTACGGTGCAGCGTCACCGCGTTACAGCGTGATGATGCTCCTGGACCACTACCGGTCCGGCCAGTTGAAGCTCGACGAGCTCATCACATCGACCTATGAGCTCGAAGACATCAACACCGGCTACGCCGATATGCACGCTGGCAAGAACCTTCGCGGCGTCATCAAATTCGCGTGACCCACCGACCTCGACCCGACCAAACGGAGATCAAATGACGATTCAAGCGATGGACACGACGCGGCTCGCTCACGACAACAAGTTGTTCATCGGCGGTCGATGGGTGGCGCCATCAAGCAGCGAGATGGTCTCCATCATCTCGCCCTCGACGGAGGAGGTCGTCTATCAGCTCCCCGCCGTTACCCAGGCTGATGCCGAGGACGCGGTTGCGGCGGCGCGGGCGGCCTTCGGCCCGTGGAGTGCACTGTCGTTCGCCGACCGGCGTACCGTGGTCACGCGGTTCTGTTCCGAGCTCAAGAAGCGGATCGATCTCATCCGCGATGTCTGGGCCGTCGAAGCCGGGATGCCAGTCACGGTTGGCGAGACCTTCAACGCAGGCATGGCAATGATCCTCGACGACATGGTGGAGATCTCAGGAACCATCACCATGTCCGAAATTCGCCAGACCGTTGCCGGGCCCGTCCAAGTTCGACGCGAGCCAATCGGGCCGACGCTGGCCATCGTCACCTACAACGGACCCCATACCGAGATCGCGCTCGCCGTCATCCCAGCCCTGATGGCAGGCAACACGTTCGTCATCAAACTGCCGCCAGAAAGTCAGATGCTCGGCTACGTGTTCGCTGATGCGGCTGACGCCGCTGGATTCCCTCCCGGGGTTCTGAGCATCTTCTCGGCCGATGCCGAAGTGAGCAGGTACCTCGTCGCCCATGAGGAGATCGACGCGGTTCACTTCACTGGAGGCACCGAAATCGGCGCTGAGATCGTGCAGGCGTGCGCCAAGCGGATCGCCCGGGTGACCCTCGAGCTTGGCGGCAAGTCCGCCGCTATTGTCGCTGAGGATGCCGACCTCGACGCAGCTCTTCCCCACCTCATCGGCGCGATGACGACTTACTGCGGCCAAATTTGCGTGGCCATGACACGCATCGTCGTTCCGCGGTCGCGACATGACGAGATCGTTGACCGACTGGTCGCAGGGTTGTCGACTATTCGCATCGGCGACCCGCTTTCTCGAGAGACGCAGTACGGTCCTCTGGCAGCGAGTCGCGTTCGTGCACGCGCGGAAGGGTATATCGAGCGCGCGGTGGCAGCTGGCGCGCGTATAGCGTTCGGTGGCCAGCGTCCCGACCAACTCGACCGCGGCTGGTACCTCGAGCCGACCCTGCTGGTGGACGTCGAGAACGGGATGGAGGTGGCCCAGAACGAGATTTTCGGGCCCGTGATCTGCGTGATTCCTTACGACAGCATTGAGGACGCCATCGCAATCGCCAATGACTCGCGTTACGGCCTGTCCGGATCGGTCTTCACGACGAACCCTGCTACCGCGGAGTTCGTGAGCGACAAAGTCCGTTCGGGCACATTCGCGATCAATGCCGCCTTCCCGTCGATGCTTGCTCCCTTCGGAGGGATGAAGCAGTCCGGCCTGGGGAGCGAAGGGGGACGCGAGGCTTTCTTCGAGCTCACGAACCTTAAGTCGATCGCGCTGCCGCCGCAGGCTGACTGACCGCATCCGCGGGGCCGCAACGTCCGGGTCTGCCGTGTTGTGGGCAGCGCCGCTCAACACGGTCTGCCGCGATCCGCGCGGTGATGCCAATGAGGGGACGCCATGACTTTGGGTCGTCGTGCCCGGACGGACGCCGCGTTGATCTCGGCTGCCGGACCCAGTTTCCGCAACGCCTCGAGTGGACCCCGAACTGGTCTGCGACCCGCTTGATCGCTCCCGCGACGACTCCGCATCTCGCCTGCGCAACGCCTACAACCCCAGACGTCTGCTGACGTCGTGTGCAACGCATGCAGCGGCGGAAGGGTCCGACAGGAAACCTCGTGTACCCCGACTCGTGACTTCCCGGGACGTACGCGGCGATGTCTAACTAGACGCCTTCAGCCGCCAGAAGGAACGCCGGCGGCTCTCCCCTCCGTGGCATGCCACCAGCGAGCCGCTGACGTAGGAGGCGAGGTCGGAGGCCGTACCCGATGACGGACGGATCACCGAAAACCGAGGACACCTTGACGATCGTGCCGCCCTGCTCCTGCATGACCGCGTTCGCCGCCTGCGCCAGAGCGAGCGGACCATCAGGTTGAGCGCGACGATCTCGTCGTGGAAGCGGCACGACGCGTCGTCCGCGGCCGCAGGGGACGCACCGCCCGCGATGTTGACCGCGATGTCCAGCCGACCGAGTCGCGAAGCCACGGCCTCCACCATCGCTCGTTCGGCGGCGACCAGCGTGGCAGCCATCGCCGCGCAGTGGCCCACCCAGTCAGCCACCCACCTGCTC
Source organism: Nocardioides endophyticus (assembly GCF_039543845.1). NCBI lineage: Bacteria > Bacillati > Actinomycetota > Actinomycetes > Propionibacteriales > Nocardioidaceae > Nocardioides > Nocardioides endophyticus. The sequence goes on from NZ_BAABKN010000014.1 coordinate 286,684, forward strand.
GGCGTACTCCCCGCGCGGGGGCCGCGAGGTCCCTTACGTCGACCACTTCACCGAGGACTGCATCGGCAAAGTGTCGCTTGCGGCGACAGTGATCTTCTCGATGACGAACGCCGAGCACCTCGGCGGGGTCAGCCGGGAGGACGGCTCCCGGCCGTGGGGCACCGCTCCGGCACGGGCTCGTCGCGACTGCACATCCGGTTGCTACTTCCACACGACGATCTCCAACCCGCGGGTGGTGAGTCAGTCCGTGGCGTAGGTGAGCCAGGTGATGAACATGAACAAGCCGATGATCCCCACACCGACCAGGACCGCGCCCAGGAGCGCGATCGCCGAGGCCCACCGCTCCTCGTCGTACGTCCGCGCAGACTCCCGGCCGCGCTCCGGCACGTGACTTGTCATCTCGTCCCTCCCTCTCGCGGGCGAAGGGACCCGCTGTCTCCTTGGTACTCCTGATCGGAGGACGTCGCTAGCCCCTGATGGGGCCGCCCATAGCACTCCATAGGACCGGGCACCGGAGGCCACGCTCTGAGCGAGCCAAGCGCCGCAAGGAGCAGGCGAGTGAGTAAGGCGCTCCGCTGGCAGCAGCTCGATTGGCAGCGCCTGCTCGATCCGATCCGCGTCGCGGACGCCCTGCGGAATCGGGCGGCAGACGGCCGCAGTCCGATCATCCGCAGGCCCTGGGAGAGATCATCTGAACGCACAGCGCAACGGGCCGCGGTCGCGGACGTTGACCACGACCGCCGGTGACTCGGAGCTGGGGATCCCGAAGCTGCGCCTATGGTCCTTCGCCCTCCTTCTGCCTTGCTCGAACGCCGCCGACGGGTCAACCACGCGCTGTTCGCGGCGGTCATGGAGGCGTGCCTCCACGGTGTCGACGGATGAGCGACACCTCGGCGCGCGATCCTCGCCCAGGGCGCACGCGTTACGTCCACATCACATGCGGCTCGGCTCACTGGTCGACGATTGGCCCTGTTGGCCACCCGATGACGTCGCCACGATGAGAGCCACTATCCCAACGCGAACGGAGCCCGCCGTGGCGATCTACCTGAGCATGCAACGAGTCCGCTTTTCGAGCCCGGACGCCTACGAGAAGTTCAAGGTCGTCTTCGGCGACACCCGGCACTTCCTCATGGAGCTTCCCGGGTTCCTCCACCTCACCTGGTGGGAGCATCCCGACGACCCCGGCTGGTTCAACGAGTGCAGCTTCTGGACCAGCAAGAAGGCGCTCTACGACTGGCACACCGACACCTACCACAAGTATGCCAAGGCATGGGCCGCCAACGGCGCGATCATGGAGGACATCATCACCAACTTCGAGTTGGTCGGAACCAGACTTCTTCGTATCTGCCCCACTTGCGGCGAGCTCCAAGACAAGGAGTACGAGCTGGCCCAGGAGCAGGCCGTCCTCGCTGAGCAGTGCCCCACCTGCGGGTTCCATTTCCCGGTCCTCGGCGAGCAACCCTCCAGCTTTGCAGTCTTCAAGGATGTCGACCCCGCAACCATTGTGGAGTAGTGCCCGCCGTGGCGCCCGGGTACCGGCTCGCGAGCGACATGGCGCCGGGCGGTGGAACCTCACGAGCATTCGATGGGCAGCTCCCAGTCGGCGGGATCTGCCTGGCGCTGAGTCAGCTGCGTTGGACCGTCGCCGCATGCCGGAACCCCGATGGAGGGCCGATCGAGATCGTCTGGGCGGACGGGCAGGTGACCGTCCTCGACACCTCGCCTACCAACGGGATCACGGCGCGATCAGCGGCGGCGAACGGAGCGCCCGCCGACGCCCAGCGGGCGCCGGCGGGTACCTCCATCGGTCATTGGGAGCGCGAAGAGTTGACCAGCGTGAATCCCTTCGCCCGAGTCGCCGGTGCCAGGCTGACCGGAGTAGCACTCGATCACGGACTCGCACCAGTCCCGGAGCGACTCACCTTGCGGTTCAACAGCGCTACCGTCGAGGTCAGAGTCTTCCGCGGCGAGCTCCAGATCGGACTCGGCCAGCATCATCGCTGATGCGACCGCGGAGCTTGCCCATCCCGCGACAAAGCTCGCATCCACCGACCACATGAATCGGGTGAGACCGTGGCGAAGGCAATCGACAGCAGCGCCGTGCCTCAGCCCGAGCCTGTCTACCGGCAGCTCTACGAGCAAATCCGATCCAGCATCCTCGCCGGACAGTTGCCGGCAGGGACGCGGCTGCCTGCGAGCCGCCAGCTCGCGCTTGAGAACGGCGTCTCCCGTAACACGGTCCTGGCAGCCTTCGAGCAGTTGCACGCAGAGGGCTATATCGAGGGTCGGCACGGCTCGGGCACCTACGTTGCACGTACGCTGCCCGACCGGATGCTCCGAGCCACACGGAGCCCGGCGATCGAGACCGACCACTACCCGTCATCCTCCAAGGAGGCGCGGCTCTCCGCGCGCGGGCGGGCACTCGCCGAAGCCCCACGGATGCCGGTATCCGACCTTCCGGAGACGGTTTTCAACGGCACCGCATTCAGAATTGGGCTCCCGGCACTCGATCAGTTCCCCAGCGTCACCTGGGGGCGCATCCACGCCTCCCGTTCGCGGCAGCAGGGTCGGGCGCTGATGCAGTACAACGACCCGGCCGGCTACCGGCCGCTGCGGGAAGAGATCGCAAGCTATCTCGCTGTAGCGCGCGGCATCCGCTGTGTTCCTGAGCAAGTGATCGTCACTTCCGGCTCACAGCAGGCACTCGAGCTGTGCGCCCGCATCCTGCTGGACCCCGACGACCCGGCGTGGCTCGAGGATCCCGGCTACCTGGGCGCGCGAGCAGCACTCATCTCGGCGGGGGCCCGGATCGTTCCGGTTCCCGTCGACGAGAGAGGTATCGATGTCTCCGAAGGCATCGCCGGGGAACCCGCGGCACGACTCGCCGTGGTAACTCCGTCTCACCAGTTCCCGCTCGGTGTCACGCTCTCTCTCGATCGTCGCCTCAAGCTCTTGGAATGGGCAGCGCGGTCCGACGCCTGGGTCATCGAGGACGACTACGACTGCGAGTTTCGCTATCAGGGCCGTCCACTCGCCGCCCTCCAGGCGATCGACGGACAGCGTCGTGTCATCTACGTCGGGACCTTCAGCAAGACGATGTTCCCTGGTCTCCGTCTCGGCTATCTCGTGGCCCCGACCGCGCTCGCCGACGCGTTCGTGGGTGCTCACATGGGCACGGACGTGCACCGGTCGGCACTCGACCAAGCAGCCATGGCCGACTTCATGATGGGTGGTCATTTCTTGCGGCATGTACGCCGAATGCGGACGCTCTACAAGGAGCGCCAGCGAGTCCTCGTCGACTGCGTCCGGAGCCTGCGACCGGATCTCGTCGTACGACCGGCGGAGGGAGGGCTCCACGTGCTGGGCAGGCTCGCCACCGGCTACGACGACCAGGTGGTGGCTCAGGCGGCCGCCGACCGCGGGATACACGCCTGGCCCCTGTCCATCCACGCGATGGCGAACACGCAACCGCCCGCGATCCTGCTGGGATATGCCGGCATTCGCGAGGTGGACATTCCCTATGGTGTGAAGCTGCTCGGTGAAGCACTCCGCGCTTGCTCATGAGGCGGCCAATGGCATCCGTTCCGAACTGCTGCCTGTCCAAGCTCAGAGGTCGAGGACCAGCTTCTTGGAGCACGACCGGCTGACGCAGATCATCATCGTCTCGTTGGCGGCGCGCTCGTCGTCGGAGAGTACGTCGTCGCGGTGGTCGGGGGTGCCCTCGAAGACGACGGTCTCGCAGCACCGCAGAAGCCCTCCTCACAGGAGAGATGACGCCGGCGAGGTGCTCGCGGACCACGTCGAGGATGGTTCGGTCGGAGTCGACGTCGACGCACCTGCCGCAACTGGACCTGGAAGGTCCCGGCGGCCACCGCCCCGCGCCGGCTGGCCGGCGCCGGACACATCCTGGCTGGCGGCGCGATGCAGTACCTCCGCCCCGGACGCGGCACGGAGCTGACCGTGACCGCCACCGCGCTCTGACGGGGGCTTCGTACGGAGGTCGCGGTCGACGGGCGGGTCGCCGGGTCCGCCCGCTTCACCCTGCTCGCGCAATAGCGGCAGGGCGAAGCGGGGCCTGGGCTACGCGGGCAGGTCGGCGTTCGAGATCACGAAGAACGCCTTGAAGTAGGGGCCCGTGGACGTCCACGTCACAGGAGCACCGGCGGAGAGCCCAATAACGTCACCGGCTCCCAGCTCGTAGACGTCACCTGTCGCGTCATCGGAGACCTGGGCGCCACCCTCGAGAAGAAACAACGTGTGATCCCCGAGTGGCGCCGTGTAGCGGAAGGTGGTCGTGCCGTCGGCGGCGCTACCGGGCATTCCCGCTCCCATACGCCATACGCCGGCGGTGTAGGTCCCGGTGGAGCCCGTCGGTCGGACGATGTTCACCTCACCGTAGGTCTGCCGCCCCAGCTCCGGCTCGGTCCAGCTGAACGGTGTCCACTGCGCCTTCAAGTCATGGACATCACCGATGATGAGGTCCGTCTCGGGCGTCGCCGGTGTCGGGCTGTCCCACATCACCCAGAACTTTTTCAAGAAGGGAGCATCAATCTCCCAGTACAGGTCCACGTGCTTGGGGTTGGCGACGATGCTGCCAGCACCGACTCGGTGCTTCTTGCCAGTAGCGGTCTCGGTGATGACAGCTGTGCCCTCGAGGATCACCATCGTCTCGTCGCCAACGGGCGCGCTGTACTTCACCCAACACGAACCATCCGCCTCACAGCCCGCGATCTCGTGCCCAGTACGCCACAAACCGGACATCAACGACCCCGACGTCCCTTCGGGGCGGATCACTACGACCTCGCCCTTGGCCTGCTGACCATGCTTGGGGTCCTCCCACTCGAAAGGCGTCCACTTGCCGACGGGATTGAGGTTGCGGTTACCGACGTAGATGGTCTTGCTAGCAGTTGCTGTCATGTGAGTTCTCCTCGGGAGGCTGCTCGGACTGGGAACGGCGCCACTACGGCTCCGTCATTCCCACTGGTGAAGGCGCTTCTGCGTCATCGCCTCTACATCCTGAGCGAGCAGATCTATGTCTGACAGATCCACCTGACGCCTTCCCAGGAGTGCCGCCTGTCACCGGTGCGAAACAACCGAGAGCGTCGACCCGGCCATCTGCTCGTTACGTCCACATCACATGCGGCACCGCGAATTCATCCCGGCTTGCTATGGAAGGCAGCCGGAACCGCCCAAACCATGGGGCCACTGCTCGCCATCCCGAGACGAACCCCGCCGGACCAACACGGCAATCGACATCGATCCCGATGGAAACTCGATCGCCACGCAGCGCGTCTTTACCGAGCGCCGTGCAGCAAGCGCGAACGCTGTCGTCGACCGAGAGTTCGTCGAGCCAGGGGTATCGGCGCAGTCCATTGAGAAGCGGACAGTCTTCCGGGAGCTGCTGCGCTACGTCGATGAGCACAGGGCTCCGCTCGTTGGCCAGAAGCGAAGCCCGTGTCCGACAACAAGCTGCACAAGAGCTGGCTGACCCGTACTACGCCGGCTGGGTCGTTGTTGACGGACGACTAATCAAAGGGCGTCACGACGCGATGGTCAGTCAACAGCTCTTCGACAGGGTGCAGGTGACTCTCGAGTCGCGGTCCCACGGTGGCAGTCGCGATCGAGTGCTGTCGCACTATCTGAAGGGGATGCTGTTCTGTGAGCGCTGCCATCGGCAGGACAGGACAACTAGCCGGCTGATCTACACAGAAGCACGAGGCCGCAACGGCGGACGCTACGGCTACTTCTTGTGCCGGGCTCGTCAGGATGGGCTCTGCGACTTGCCGCATCTCCCGGCCGTCGCGGTTGAGGACGCCATTGAACGCAACTGCTCGTCGCTGACGTTGCCTACCGACTTCCTCGATCTCGTCCAAGCCGCAGTCACGAGTGTGGTCGAAGATCAGGTGATCCTAACGCGGAAGCTGCATGACACCTACCGGGCCCAGCTCGCCAGACTTGACGCTCGCGAAGGCCGCCTCATCGACCTTGCTGCAGACGGGATGCTCAGCCGAGACAAGATCCGAGAGCGCCAGAACAAGCTCGTTGTCGAGCGTGAACGGCTGCAAACGAACCTGGCGACAGCCGATAGTCAGCTACAGCTTGGTGCGCAACGGCTCCTGACTGCCATGAAGCGCATCCGCGACGTGGTGGGCTTCTACCGCGACTCTGCCGACCCCGTACGCGAGCAGCTCAACCGGACCTTCTACGAGAAGTTCTTCGTTGACGACGAACCGCTCACGGTCGCCGATGAGGTGCGACGGCCACCGTTCGATGACCTCGGGGAGGCGTACGACGTCTACACGCGCTACAAGACCCACAGCGGGCTCTCGACTGAGGCCAACTATGCGAGAAGCCAGAGCAGCCCATCGGCTACTCCGGCTTCTAACGACCAACCACTCTCACTCGCCAACATCTTCCGTCGGTGTTTCGAGTAAGCGTGTCCTGGTGGAGCTGAGGGGATTCGAACCCCTGACCTTCTCATTGCGAACGAGACGCGCTACCAACTGCGCCACAGCCCCAAGTGCGTCGGAAACGTTAGCACCCAGACTCGGGAGGGGCCCAATCGCCCCACCCATCGGCCAAAAGGCTCCGTCAGGAGCCCACAGCCTGCTGGTCGTCGCCGTCGCGGCGCGACTTGCGGGCGGCCTTGTCGGCCTCGTCGGACTCGCGCGCCAGGGCGGAGTCGGCGTCCGTGCGACCCGAGGTCCACACGCCGGTGGAGTCCAGGTCGATCGTCCGGACAGTACGGCGCGCCGCCGTCGGCTTCGTGACGTACGTCGGCAGGGTGACCGGCACCGGGTCCCACATCGCCGGGTCGACGATCGCCGCGATGCCGGTGGAGGTGTCGGCCAACGGGTCGATCTCGTCAGCCTCGGCCTCGACGTCGACCTCAGGCAGGGCCGACTCCCGCACGGGCGCCTCGACCGGTGGCTCCTCGGCCGGCGCACCCACCGGCATCCGGGAAGCCGACGCCAGCACCTTGCGCTCGCTCTTGACCATCAGGCGGCAGGCGACGAGCCAGGCGACGAGCAGTCCGGCCGGGATCGCGACGTACGGCCAGGCGATCACCGAGAAGGCGGCGACGGTGATGACGGCGAGGTTGGCGACCAGGAGCACGGCGAGCACGTTGCGACGACGCTTGGTCGCGCGCTTCGCGGCCTCCCGGCGGGCGCGCAGCTGCGCGGGAGTGAGCTCGACCGGCGGAGCCTCGGCGGGAGCTTCAGCAGGCGCCTCGGCCTGCGGCTTGACCCCAGGCGTGACCAGAGCGCTCTTCTTGTCGACGGCCTCACGCCGGGCGAGCACTCGCATCGCTCCCGAGAAACGGTCCACCGAGCGGCTCCGGCCGACCTCGGCATGATGCTTGACCGCCATCGGGACGAGGTAGATGGCCCACGCCACGGCGACGGCGATGAAGATCAGTCCACTCAGGTCCACGTACAGAGGTTATGAGTGCTGCCTCATTGCATACCGGATGTCAACAGGTGTGTCGCAAATTCACTCGTGTGACTGTTGGGATTCCAATCGAGCCAGCAGCCCCTCCGGACACTCCTCCGCGGTCACCGCATAGATGCGATGGTCGCGCCAGGCGCCGTCGATGTGCAGGAACTTCGGGGCGTAGCCGACCTCGCGCAGGCCGAGCTTCTCGACGACCCGCAGCGAGTTGGAGTTCTCCGGACGGATGGCGATCTCGATGCGGTGCAGCCCGGCCTCGCCGAAGCAGTGGTCGATCACCATCGCCACGGCGCGCGGCATCACCCCGCGGCCGGCGTACCTCTGGTCGATCCAGTAGCCCACGGACGCGAACTGCGCGGAGCCGCGCACGATGTTGTTGACCGTCACCTGGCCGGCGAACTGGCCGTCGACCTCGATGGCGAAGGGGTACGTCGTGCCGGCGCGGGCCTGCTTGTGGAGCCGTCGGACCAGACTCCCGAACGTCGATGGTCGTGACTCGGCGCCGGGCGGCACGGTCGCGTCCCACGGGATCAACCAGGCTGCGTTGCGGCGACGAGCGTCGCGCCAGGCCCGCGCGTCCGACGACGCCAACGGCCGGACCGTCACGTCACCGGCGTTGAGGCGGACCGGCCAGCCGCGGCTCAATGGTCGCTCCCCACGACCTGCTCGACCGCGTGCACCAGGATCGGGCGGAGCACGGCGAGCCCGTCCTTCACTCCCCCACGCGAGCCGGGGAGGTTGACGACCAGGCAGCTCCCGACGACGCCGGCGAGGCCGCGGGACAGGACGGCCGACGGGACGCCGTTGGCGACGCCGTACGCCCGGATCGCCTCGGCGATGCCAGGCACCTCGAAGTCCAGGAGCGCCCGGGTGACCTCGGGCGTGCGATCCGTGGGCGTCAGGCCGGTGCCGCCGGTGGTGAGTACGACGCGGGCGCCGCCCTCGGCAGCGGCCGCGACGGCCACGCCAACGGGCTCGCCGTCGGGTACGACGACGGGTGCGTCCACGACGAAGCCGAGCTCGGTGAGGAACTCGACGATCAGCGGGCCGGTGGTGTCCTCGTAGACGCCGGCGGCCGCCCGGTTGGACGCGACCACGACCTCGGCCCGCAGGCTTGTCATCGAGACCAGTCCCCCGACTTGCCACCCGTCTTGGTCTCGACCCGCACGTCGGTGATCACGGCACCCTTGTCGACCGCCTTGACCATGTCGACGACGGTGAGCGCCGCGACGGAGACTGCGGTCAGCGCCTCCATCTCGACTCCGGTGCGGTCGGTGGTGCGCACGGTCGCGCTGATCTCGACGGCGTCGTCGGCGACCGTCAGGTCGACGGTGACCCCGGAGACGGAGAGCGGGTGGCACAGCGGGATCAGCGCCGGCGTCTGCTTGGCGCCCATGATCCCGGCGATCCGGGCGACGGCCAGCGCATCGCCCTTGGGCACGCCCTCACCCCGGAGCAGCGCGACGACCTCCGCCGACACCAGCACCCGACCCGACGCCGTCGCCGTACGGGCCGTGACTGCCTTGTCGGACACGTCGACCATGCGAGCAGCACCCGACTCGTCCACGTGGGTCAGCCCCTTTGATTCCGGCAGAGCGGCCATCAGAACTCCTCGTCGAGCCTCAGCACCTGCACCTGTTCGCCGGCCGCGACCGCCGTGACATCGGCAGGCACCACGACCAGCGCGTTGGACGATGCCAGATCGCCGATCAGGTGGGAACCGTGTCCCCCGACCGGCGTGACGCAGGGTCCAGCCGCATCGACGTCGTACTCCGCGCGCACCATCTGCTCACGGCCCGCCGGCGAGGAGATCGCGTGGGTGAGCCGGGCCGGCCCCGTCGGCCGGGCGTACGGCGTGATCCCCATCAGCTTGCGGATCGCGGGGAGCACGAACTGCTCGAAGGAGACGTACGACGAGACCGGGTTGCCCGGCAGCGTGAAGATCGGTGTCCTGTCGTCGCCGACGTGGCCGAAGCCCTGCGGCTTGCCGGGCTGCATCGCGACCGGGCCGAACCACACCGTGCCGAGCGGCCGCAGCGCCTCCTTGACCACGTCGAAGTCGCCCTGCGAGACGCCGCCGCTGGTCACCACGATGTCGGCGCGCACGAGCTGGTCGTGCAGTGCGTCGAGGAAGGCACGCGGCTCGTCGGGGACGATCCCGACGCGGTAGGCGATAGCGCCGGCCCGGCGTGCGGCGGCGGCGAGCAGGTAGGAGTTGCCGTCGTAGATGGAGTCCCGGCCGAGCGGGGTGCCGGGGTCGCGGAGCTCCGACCCGGTGGAGATCACCACCACGCGCGGGCGCGGGCGCGACCGCACGGTCGCCCGGCCGACGGCGGCGAGCAGGCCGATGTGGCGTGGTCCGAGGACGGTGCCGTTGGAGACCAGCATGTCGCCGGCCGACACGTCCTGGCCGGCCGGGCGGATGTGTCGCCCGCGCTCGGGCGCCTGGTCGATCCGCACCTGCGCGACGCCGCGGTCGGTCCACTCGTAGGGCACCACGCTGTCGGCGCCGGCCGGGATCGGCGCGCCGGTCATGATCTTGGCCGCGGTGCCGGGGGCCAGCGCCATCAGGCCACCCTGGCCCGCGCCGATCTCACCGACCACGGGCAGGTGCACCGGCGACTCAGCGGTCGCGGAGCCGATGTCCTCGGCGCGTACGGCGTACCCGTCCATCGCGGAGTTGTCGAAGGAGGGCAGCGCCACCTCGGCGACGACGTCCTCGGCCGCGGCGAGCCCGAGAGCCTCCATCAGCGGCTGCGGGAAGTCGGTCAGCGGCTCGATCGCCTCGAGGATCCGCGCACGGTGCTCGTCGACCGTCCAGACCTCGGGTTCGGATCCACCCATCCCTCAGGCGTCCGAGCTGGTCGAGAGCACGGCGTCGGCCGGGACGCGCTGGGCCGAGGTGGCGGTGAGGTCGACCTCGCCGACCACCTGCACACCGTGGCCGAAGGTCCAGTCCCCCGCGACCTTCAGCGAGTGAGCCTTCCGCATCGACGGCGCGCCCTCGGGGAACCGCTTGTCGAAGTCACCCACGAGCTTGTAGTAGTGCGCGTCCAGGTCGACGTACGGGATCTCGACCGCCACCTGGTCGAGCACGAAGTCGCGGCCGATGTCGTAGACGTCGGAGCGCAGCACGAGCAGGTCGTTGGTGGTCTTGACCGGCACGAACCGGTCACGGCTGACCTCGATCAGCTGCGAGCCCTGGAACACCTCGATGGCCGCGCCCATGGCGGTCTCGATCTGGATCACCTCGGGCGTGGACTTGTCGGCGGGGTCGAGGTGCTTGACGTTGCGGATCATCGGGAGGCCCAGGATGCCGTCGCGACGGTCGAGCTCGTTCTGCATCGCGACCAGGTCGAACCACAGGTTGTTGGTCGAGCAGAACTGGTGCCGGTCGAGATCGGCCAGCGCCTCGAGGTCCTGCGGAAGCGTCTGCGCGGTCTCACGCAGCACGATCCGGCCGTCGGACTTGCGGCGCGCGAAGTGGCCGCCCTTCTTGTCCGACGGCGTACGCCGGACCGCCTCGATCGCGAAGGGCGCACCGCTGTCGGCGAACCAGCCTGCGACCCGAGCATCCGGGACCGCGCCGAGGTTGTCGGAGTTGGAGACGAAGACGTAGCGGTAGCCGGCCTCGATGAGCTGGTCGAGCAGGCCGGTGCCGCGCAGCGCCGTGTAGAGGTCGCCGTGGCCGGGAGGACACCACTCGAGGTCGGGGTCCTTGGGGTAGCTGGCCGGGCTCAGGTCCAACGCCTGCAGCTTGGGCTCCTTGTTCTGCAGGAACTCCAGCGGCAGTCCCTCCACCGGGAGGTCCTCGTAGCGGGCCAGCGCGGCCATCGTGTCGCCGGACGTGCGGAAGCTGTTCATGAAGATCAACGGCAGCGGCGCGCCGTACTCGCTCCGCAGGTGCAGCACCTGGCGGGCGATGATGTCGAGGAAGGACAGCCCGCGGCGCACGCAGAGCAGCGACTTGGCGCGGTCCATGCCCATCGAGGTGCCGAGGCCCCCGTTGAGCTTGATCACCGCGGTCTTCCGGATCGCGGCAGCGGCGGCCTCGTCGGACACCTCGACGTCCGCCAGCGACTCCATCTGTACCGGGTCGATCGACGCCTCGGGGATCATCCCCGTCTCGCCGTGCTCGAGCAGCCGGTAGTAATGGGCAAACGTCTCGATCGCGATCGCGTCCACCCCGGCCGCGACCATCTTGTCGCGCGCCTTCTTCAACCCTGCACTACCCATGTTCACGATCGTAGGCTTCCCGCGTGGCCCGCATCCAACCACCCGCCAAAGTCGCCGTCCGGGACCAGCTCCTGACCGACCGGCGGCGGCGTCCGCTCGTCGAGGTGGTCGCCGCCGCGCGGGCCATCGCGGAGCACCTCCTCGCCGCTCCAGAGGTACGCCGGGCGGCGACCGTCGCGGCGTACGTCTCCCTCGACGGCGAGCCCGGCACCGGCCCCCTGCTGGAGGCACTGCGCGCCGCCGGCAAGCGGGTGATCCTGCCGGTGCTGCTCCCCGACGGCGACCTGGACTGGGCGCCGTACGACGGTCCCGACGGGCTGGTCCCCGCCAGCCGCGGGCTGCTCGAACCCGCCGGGCCACGGCTCGGACCCGACGCCGTGGCGACGGCCGACGCCGTGCTCGTCCCCGGCCTTGCGGTCGACACCTCAGGCGTCCGGCTCGGCCGCGGCGGCGGCTCCTATGACCGGGCACTGGGCCGGGTCCCGGTCGGCACGTTCACCTGCGTGCTGCTCTACGAAGGCGAGGTCGGGGTGCCCGTGCCGGTCGAGCCGCACGACCGTCGCGTGGGGTGGGCCGCGACGCCCGCCGGTGTGGTGCGGCTCGCCTCCTGATATCCGACGGCCTCGGGTACTCTTGGCACTCGTCCCGGTCGAGTGCCAGACGCGAGTGTCAGAGGAGAACCGTGCCCACCTATCAGTACGCCTGCACCCAGTGCGGCCACGCCTTCGAGCAGGTCCAGAGCTTCTCCGACGACGCACTCACCGTGTGCCCGGAGTGCGAGGGCAAGCTCCGCAAGGTCTTCAACGCCGTCGGCGTGGTCTTCAAGGGCTCCGGCTTCTACCGCACGGACTCCCGGTCGGGCACGTCGGCGACCGACGGTGCCGCGACCAAGACCGAGACGAAGACCGAGACCAAGAGCGAGACCAAGAGCGAGTCCAAGCCGGCGCCTGCCGCCGCTGCCGCGAGCTCGTCCAGCTCCTCCGACTGACCCTCTTCTCCAGCCCTGTGGAGAGCGGGAGCGGACTCCCCCGCTCGTCTCCTAGCGTCACGGCATGCTCTTCCGTGACCGCCTCACCACCGCCCGCCGCGCCGTACGCCGCGCGGTGCTCGCGCGCCGTCGCCTGCTCGCCGGGCTGCTGACGGCGGTCGCCGTCGCCGCGGGCCTGCACACGGCCCGGGCTGACCCAGCGCCCCAGGTCCAGGTCCTCGTCGCCGCCCGCGACCTGCCTGCCGGCGTCGTCATCGCGGCCGAGGACGTACGCCGGGTCGGGTTCGCGCCGGGATCGGTCCCGGACGGCGTGGCTCGAGACCCCGCGGGCCGCACCCTGGCGGCTCCACTGCGCGCGGGCGAGCCGCTGACCGACGTACGCCTGGTCGGGCCGGGGCTCACCGACGGCTACCCCGGGCTGGTGGCGGTGCCGGTCCGGCTGCCCGACGCCGGCATGGCCGGGCTGCTGCGCGTCGGAGACCGGGTCGACCTCGTCTCCGCCGATCCGCAAGGACGCTCAGCCGCGACGATCGCGTCCGACGTACCGGTGCTGGCCCTGCCCGACACCCCGACCGAGGTCGGCGCGGCCGGCCTCACCGGGCGGCTCGTCGTCGTCGGCGCCCAGTCCGGGGAGGTCGCTCGGATCGCGGATGCCTCGGTGCGGACCTTCGTCACCATCGCCTTTGCCAGTTAGCGTCAGCGCATGACCGGATTCAAGAACTTCATCCTCCGCGGCAACATCGTCGAGCTCGCCGTCGCCTTGATCATGGCGCTGGCTTTCAAGTCCGTCGTCGATGCCACCGTCCAGCTGCTGATGGACCTCATCGGGAAGGTCGGCGGCACCCCGAACTTCTCCCGGTACGACTGGAACGGCATCTCGATCGGCACCTGGCTCACGGCCGTGGTCGCCTTCGTCATCATGGCTGCCGTCGTCTACTTCTTCATCGTGCTGCCGTACACAAAGGCGAAGGAGCGCTACTTCCCCGATGAGGAGCCGGGCACGCCTGCAGACGTCCAGCTGCTGCAGGAGATCCGCGACCTCCTCGCGACCCAACAGGGACGCCCGACCGCCTGATCAGTCGCCGTGGTGGGGCGGCACCTGCGCGCGCAGCCACGCGTCGGTGCCGGCCTCCCGCTGATCGCGTGACTCGTCGTCGCGCTCGTCCTCGGTCGTCTCCGGAAGGACATCACCGAAGACCTCGGCGAGTCGCCGGCGGCGCTCCCAGTCGATCTCGCGCTTGTCCTGGGTCATACCGGCAGGGTCACACGCACAGGCCCGCGTTGGCGAGGGCCTGCTTGCTGGCCTCGTCGTCGGGGGTGCTGGAGGGGCTGGAGCTCGTGCTGCCCGACGGCGTGCCCGACGGATCGGCTGAGGTCGAGGGACTCGACGACTGACTGGCACCCGGCAGGTCGCCGGCGCTGATCACGTCGGAGGACAGGCGGCGGGTGAGCGGCTGGTCCTTGCGGACCTTCTCCCAGACCTGGTTGGCCTGCGGCTGCACGAATGCCAACCGGTTGGGGTCGCTCGGCGCCGCCATGATCGGGATCGTGAGGAACTGGATGTTGTCCAGGCCGATGCTCTTGAACTGGTTGCCGAGCTCGGCGATCTTGACGACGTTCTTCAGGCCCGGGTCCACGGTGAGCGACTTGGTCGCGGAGTCGAGGAAGCGCACCAGCCGGTCGGGTCGGGCCAGGGTGCCGGCGGTGACGACCTGGTGGGCCATCGAGGCGATGAACGCCTGCTGCCGCTTCATCCGTCCGACGTCCGAGCCGTCGCCCACGACGTACCGCTCACGCACGTAGTTGAGCGCCTCGTTGCCCTTCAGCTTGCGGGTGCCTGCCGGGATGTGGATGTTGTGCGCGGGATCGTCGATGTCCTCCGGGACACACATCTCGACGCCGCCGATGGCGTCGACCATGCCGCGGAAGCCCTCGAAGTCGACCTTGACGAAGTGGTCGAGGCGCACCCCGGTGATCTGCTCGAACTGTTGCATCGTGCAGGTGGGGCCGCCGACGGCGAACGCCTCGTTCCACATCGCGCCGGCGTGGGCCGGGATGGTGTCGCCGTTCTCCTTCTTGCACTCCGGCCGGTCGATCAGGAGGTCGCGCGGGATGCTGATGCCGTAGGCACGCTTCCGGTCCGCGGAGACGTGCAGCAGGATCGTGGTGTCCGAACGCTCGCCGCCGCCGGTCAGGCCGTCGATGTTGTTGCCGGCGCCGTCGCGGGAGTCGGACCCCATGACGAGGACGTTGATCGGCTCGCGGGGGCCCTCGACGACGACCTTGTCGGGCCGGTTCGAGAGCTGGTCGGACGGGTCGAGCACCTCGAGGTTGCCGTTGAGGTGCCGGTAGAGGAAAGCCACCCCCAGCCCTGCGGTCAGCCCGAGGACGACCACGCTGGCGAGGATCACCTTGCCGACCGTGTGGCGCTTGCGCACCTTGCCACGGCGTTTGGGGCCGGTGGGGGTCGCGGCGCTGGGCTCGGACGGAGTACCGTCGAGTTCAGCGTCGGGCATAGATCTACCTCAAGGTCGAAGACATGGGGAGCCGCTCGGCGGCGTTGGCGAGCGTATGGTACGAACCTGAATTGTCCCTGTGCCCAGCCAGTTCGACCAAACCGGCGACAGCTGCCCCGGAGGCGGCGGCTATTCTTGCGCCCGGTCGGGTGACGTCCGCTCGACCGCGAGGCCCCAGTAGCTCAGTGGATAGAGCAGCCGCCTCCTAAGCGAAAGGTCGTAGGTTCGACTCCTACCTGGGGCACTTAATGTCCGAAGTTCCAACATGCAGCCAAATGGATGGTGTTGGGACATCGGACTTTGCGTTGCGGCGTCGCGGGCCGCGGACCAGGTGTGGGCGTCGCGGGCCTCGTCTGGGTCGAGGATGATGTTGAATGGTTCGGCGAGGGCAGGTCGGATGGTGCGGTTTTCGTCGATGTAGATCTTGACGAAGAAGGCCCGGTTGCAGAGCCTGCGGGTCTGGTCGTCGCATCCGGCGTAGATGCGGGCGATGTCGGCGGCGAGGTCGAGGCAGTCGCCGATGTGGGTGCGGGCTTCGGCGTAATCGTTGTGGTGTTCAGCGAGGCGCGCATCGATGGTGTCGAGTTCGGCGCGGAGCTTCCCCTGCCGGGTCTTGAGCTGGTCGAGGGTGATCGCGTCAGCGAGGTGGGCGTCGAGGATGCGTTCCTGGTCGGCGAGGTTCTTCACCCGCCTGGCGGTGAGGTGTTCTGCAGCCTCTTGGCCGGCGGATGCCGTGAGCCGGTCCGGCTCGACGGTCAGGGTCTCGCGAAGCACGGCGACGGTCTCGGGTGGGATGCGGATGTTGCGGTAGTAGTCCTCGATGAGGGTTTCAATGTCGGTGGTGTGCAGGGCGCGCTGGTCGGCTGAGTTGGCCAGATAAGTGTGGTTCATACGGGGGAGGAAGAGCGAGTCCGGCAGTGACGATCGATGCGCGGTTCAGCCGCGGACGAGACGGTTCAGAGCAGCCCAGCCGAGTGTTGGTGGCGACGAAACAGCGGCGTCTGGAGCGTTGAACATCGCCGCCGCCCAGTGCTGCGCAACGCTGTAGGCGGCCTCGGCGATCGAGGATCCCGCGCTGACCCGGCTCGCCCCGGCTCGGGCGAGCTCGCCAATCGACGCTGTGCCTGGACCGAACGCCACGTTGATCGGCAGTGTTGTCGCATTCACGAGCGCCTGGAGCGCGTCGCCTCGCAGAGCCCCGAGTACGAAGATTCCGCTCGCGCCGGCTCGGGCATACGACGAGGCGCGCGCCACGGTCTCATCCAGCCAGTCGTCGCCTCCGATGTCGCCGAGCAAGTGCGTGTCGACTCGGGCGTTGATGAACAGCGGCACGCCTACGCTCTCCGCTGCATCGCGGGCGGCGGCGATCCGATGCTCCTGCTCTTCGATTGGTCGGAGCGAATCCTCGATGTTCACTCCAGATACACCGATCTCGAGGCACTCGGCGATGGTGGAGGCGACGTCCCTGGGCGTCTCGCCGTATCCGCGTTCGATATCAGCGGTGAGCGGAACAGCGACCGCTGACGCGATCTTCCGGAGGGCGTCGAGTGCGGCGTCACGGGGGAGCTGGTTTCCGTCACCGTAGCCGCGCGACCAGGCAACCCCGGCGCTCGTCGTGGCGACGGCACGCGCCCCGGATTCCAGGACGATGCGGGCGGATGCCGGGTCCCAGGCGTTCGGCAGGATAAGAGGGGCACCCGGGACATGCATCGAATGGAAGGCGAGAGCGCGCTCGAGGTGGTGTGCCATCATGCCATTCCAGCACATCTGGGCCATGCGCCGGCCGCGTGCCACCACTCCGCCTGAACCCACACCGCCATTCTTCCAGCCAGCCGCAGCCCGGCAACGTCAGCCGGGGTGCGGGCTTCGTCGTACGCCGGTGAAGGCGGTCAGCCCAGCTTCTGCTTCGACAGGGTCGCGCCGGACTCGGGTGCGCACGTCCCGGAGACGCCGAAGGACGCGAGGTCGAACGTCAGTCAGGTGACCACGACCGGGAGCTTCTTGGCGGCCTTGGCCACCCTGACCTTGCCCTTGAACTTAGGCATCGGGATCGGGGCGTTCGCCGGCACGTCCATCGAGATCTTGCCCTTGAGGGTCGTCGCCTTGCCCCCACCTTCAGCGACAGCGTGGCAGTCATCTCGCCGCTGACGAGACGATATACGATCTAGGGGAATTTCAACCGTCGATGCGGTCGACGACGTACGCCGCGATCGCCAGGCTCGACGTGGCAGCGGGCGACGGCGCGTTGCGCACGCTGATGATGCCGTCCTCGTGCTCGATCACGAAGTCGTCGACCAGCGAGCCGTCGCGCTCGACGGCCTGGGCTCGGATCCCGAGGCCGCTGCGGGCGACGTCGGACGCCCCGATCTCGGGCACGTAACGCTGGGCCGTCCTCATGTACGCGCTCGTCGAGAGCACCCCTCCGAGCTCGGTCAGCCCCGTGCGCCAGTGCTCGGCGGCGAACCGCCAGAAACCTGGCCACGCCAGGGTGTTGCCCAGATCGCGGGCCGAGACCGACGTACGCCCGTAGGCCTGGCGGCTCAGCGCGAGGAAGGCGTTCGGGCCGACCTCGAGTCCCCCCGTGACCCGACGGGTGAAGTGCACACCGAGGAACGGGTAGCGCGGATCCGGCACCGGGTAGATCATCCCGCGGACGAACTCCTGCTTGGCCGCCGCGACCGACATGTACTCGCCCCGGAACGGCACGATGCGAGGTGACGCCGAGCCACCGACCAGCTTGCCGAGGCGGTCGGACTCCAGCCCTCCGCAGACGACCAACCGGTCGACGGTGTGGCGTTCGGTGCCGCACACCACGTCGATGCGACCGGCCCTGCGCTCGATGCCCGTGACCGTCGTCGAGAGTCGGATCCGGCCGCCTGCGTTCTCGATCTCCGCGCCTACCCGCTCCGCGATCGCGACGTAGTCGGTGATCGCGGTGTGCGGCGAGTGCAGAGCGGCGAGGCCGGCAGCACGCGGCTCGATCTCGGTGATCTCGGCGCCGTCGACGCGACGCAGCCCGGGTACGTCGTTCTCCCGCGCGGTCTGCTCGAGCTTCGCGAACCGCCCCATCTCGTCGCGATCGATCGCGACGACCAGCTTGCCACACTCGTCGTACGGCAACTGGTGCTCGGCGCAGTAGTCCTGGATGAGCTTGCGACCCCGGGTGCACAGCTCGGCCTTGAGGCTCCCGGGCTTGTAGTAGAGGCCGGCGTGCACGACGCCGGAGTTGTGGCCGGTCTGGTGGGCGGCGAGCCGGTCCTCCCTCTCGAAGACGACGACGCGTACGCCGGCACGCCGCTGGCTGAGCTCGCGGCCGACGGCCAGGCCGACGATGCCGCCCCCGACGATGCCGATCGTCTCTTCGGTCATGGACCGATCCTCCCTGGCCCGCTCCGCCACGGCGAGCCGGAGGCGCGATATCCGCCGAATGGGTGGTGGACCTACCCGACGACGACCTCGAACCGCAGGCCGGCCGCCTGCAGCCGAGCGAGCAGCGCGTCCCCCATCGCCTGGGCAGTGGTGACCTGCCCAGCGGTCGTCGGGTTGTCGTCGAAGATCAGGCACAGCGCGGCCTCGGCGAGCATCTTCGCGGTCTCGTCGTAGCCGGGGTCGCCCCCGGAGACCCGGGTGTGGAGGGTGCGGCCGTCGCCCTCGGCGACGAAGTCGACGCTGAACCACGACTTCGCGCGGCGTCGCTCGTCGGGCCCGTCGCCCTGCTTCACCCGGTCCAGGGCGAGTCGCCGCAACGGCGGCACCTGCGCGGTGAGGAACATCGCGGCGGCCCCGACCGCGCCGCCCGCGGCGTACCGCAACGTCTTGGTGCCGGCGTAGTGCGAGTAACGGAAGTCCGGGCCGTACGACGCGAGCGCGGCGCCGCTGCGGGCGACGACGAGCGGGTCGATCGTCGGCAGCGGGAGCAGCCAGTAGCCCAGCAGCGGGTCCTTGTGCGGCTTGCCTGCGGTCGCGCGGGACTTGCGTCCCTCAGGTCGAGGCTCGGCCCGACGGCGCTCCTGCGTGACCGCCTTGGTCTGGCGCACGCGGGAGAAGGCCGTCATGGCGGAGTGGAAGGTGCCGCCGGAGAAGGTGGCGCTCGCCCGGACGACGCCGCGGACCCGCACCGGGCCGCGGACCTGGAACTGCTGCAGCGTGTAGAGCACGCCGAGGTCGTGCGGCACGGAGTCGAAGCCGGCGGCGTGCACGATCCGGGCGCCGGACGCCGCGGCGGTCTCGTGGTGGGCGAGGTACATCAGGTCGACGAACTCCGGCTCGCCGGTCAGGTCGAGGTAGTCGGTCCCGGCCGCGGCACAGGCAGCGACCAGCGGCTCGCCGTGCGTGAGGTAGGGCCCGACGGTCGTGATGACCACGCGGGCCCGGCCGGCCACGTCGGCGAGGGAGTCCGCATCCTCGACGTCGGCGTGCAGAAGCGGCAGGTCCGCGAGCGCCGGGTCGACCTCCGCGAGCCTGCGGCGTACGTCCTCCAGCTTGGCCTGGTTGCGACCGGCCAGCCCCCACCGCAGGCCGTCCGGTGCGTGCCGCGCGAGGTAGTCGGCGGTCAGGCCGCCAGTGAAGCCGGTGGCGCCGAAGAGGACCAGGTCGAGCTCGCGGAGATCGGGCATGCGATCCATGCTGTCAGGTGCGTCCGCGTCGTACGCTCAAGGCATGTGCCGCAACATCCGCCCCCTGAACAACTTCGAACCGCCGGCCACGCGCGACGAGGTCACCGCTGCCGCCCTGCAGTACGTGCGCAAGGTGAGTGGGACGACCAAGCCGTCACAGGCCAACCAGGCGGTCTTCGACCAGGCCGTGCGCGAGATCGCGCACATCACCGAACACCTGCTCGACGACCTGACGACCACCGCACCGCCGAAGAACCGCGAGGTCGAGGCGGCCAAGGCGCGGGCCAGGGCCGAGCTCCGGTACGCCCGTTGACGATCTCGACCGGCTCGACCACCCAGAGCGACACGTCGTACGACGAAGCGCTCGAGCTGCTGCGTGGGCGCCCGCTGGTGGTGCTGACCGGTGCCGGCCTGTCCACCGACTCGGGCATCCCGGACTACCGCGGGCCAGGGGCCCCGGCACGGATGCCGATGACCTACCAGGAGTTCGTCTCGGGTCCGGCCGCCCGGCAGCGCTACTGGGCGCGCAGCCACCTCGGCTGGGGCCGGATGCGGCGTGCCGAGCCGAACGCCGGCCACCGGGCACTCGCCAGGCTGGGACCTGAGCTGCTGATCACGCAGAACGTCGACGGGCTGCACGAGCAGGTCGGGACGCCACGGCTCGTCGCGCTGCACGGTCGGGTCGCCGACGTGGTGTGCCTGGACTGTCGTACGACGTCGGCGCGGGTCGCGCTGCAGGAGCGGCTCACCGACCTCAACCCCGGGTTCGCGGAGCGCCACGCCGAGGTCGTCTCACGCCCCGATGGCGACGTCGACCTCGAGGAGACGGCCGACTTCGTGGTGCCCGGGTGCGACGGGTGCGGCGGCGTCCTGAAGCCCGACGTGGTGTTCTTCGGCGAGAACGTCCCGGCGGCGCGGGTGGCCCGGTGCTACGACGCCGTCGACGCCCTGGTCGGGCTCGACGGCGCGCTGCTGGTGACAGGGTCCAGCCTGACCGTGATGTCCGGGCTGCGGTTCGTCCGGCGCGCGGCCAAGGCCGGGACGCCCGTCGTGATTGTCAACCGCGGCGAGACCCGTGGCGATCCGCTGGCCACGATCCGGGTCGACGCCGGCTGCAGCCAATTTCTCACGGATCTAGAGTCCTCACGGATCTAGTCCTGACGGCTAGGACCTACGACGCGCGGCCGCGCAGCTCGCCGAGCAGGTCCACCAGCTCGTGGAGCGAGAGGTCGTGCTCGACGGGGTCCAGGCCCTCGACCCGCTCGAGGGCGAGATCCTCGGGGAGCCGGGCGCCGACGTCGAAGGTGTAGATGGTGTCATCGAGCTCGAACTCGATCCCCCGCACCTGGGCGGCGTAGTAGTCACCGTCGGCGGTGTGCAGCACCACGGACTCCCGGGGCTCCAGACCCCGGGTCAGCTGTGTGAGCGAATGACCGACAACCAGCGCGCGCTCACCGCGCACACCAACCGCAGCATCGAGTACGACGATCTCCATCACGACCTTCCCCACTGCCAAGAATGGCAGGCCCCCATCACGCGGCGTCCGCGCCATCCCCAAAACTACCTCTTCGGGTGTATTCGAAACCTGAGAAACCGGAGTGCGGATGTCCATTGTTTCTGCAAGATCGTCGGGAGGGGGTGACCGGCGTCACTCCGGCGCGCTCAGAGACGACGCACGAAGATGTGGTCGGCCGCCTCCGGGACGATCTCCGCGGTCTCGCCTCCCGAGCCGACGAGCACCCCGGCCTCGGTGGCGATGACGGTGATGGTCTTGTCCGGCAGGGCTCCGACGCGGCGCAGCGCGCTCATCAGGATCTCGTCCTTCTGCATCTCCTCGGAGATGCGACGCACCAGCACCCGCCCCTCGGCCGGGCCTGCGGCCTGTGACAACGGCTCGACGCCCTCCATGAAGCTCTCGCCGATCTCGATCTCGCCGAGCTCGTCCAGGCCCGGGATCGGGTTGCCGTACGGCGACTCGGTGGGGTGGTCGAGCAGCTTGAGCAGCCGACGCTCCACGGTCTCCGACATGACGTGCTCCCAGCGGCACGCCTCCTCGTGCACGAGCTCCCACTCGAGCCCGATGACGTCGGTGAGCAGTCGCTCGGCGAGACGGTGCTTGCGCATCACCCGCACGGCCAGCCGCATGCCCTCGTCGGTCAGCTCGAGGTGCCGGTCGCCCTCGACGGTCAGCAGTCCGTCGCGCTCCATCCGGGCGACGGTCTGAGAGACGGTCGGCCCGCTCTGGTGGAGCCGCTCGGCGATCCGGGCACGCAGCGGGACGATTCCCTCCTCGACCAGCTCGTAGATGGTCCGGAGGTACATCTCGGTGGTGTCGATCAGATCGCTCACGCGGCACATTCTGTCTCATCGACCCAGCGGCTGGCAGGCTGGCATCGATGGGTGACACGACGCCGACTGTGATGTGGTTCCGTCGCGACCTGCGCCTCGCCGACAATCCGGCCCTGCTCGAGGCGGCCGCCGACGGCCCGGTGCTGCCGCTCTTCGTGCTCGACCCCGCGCTCTGGGGCCCGGCCGGACCGAGCCGTCGGGCCTATCTCGGCGCATCGCTGCGCAGCCTCGACGCCTCCCTGCGGCAGCGCGGCTCACAGCTGTCGGTCGTCCGTGGAGACCCGGTGCGCCGGGTGGCGCTGGCCGCCCGGGCGGTCGGGGCGCGCCGGGTGCACGTCTCAGCCGACTTCGGCCCCTACGGCCGCCGCCGCGACGCGGAGGTCGAGGAGACCCTGGCCGAGCACGGGGTCGAGCTGGTCCGCACCGGCTCGCCGTACGCCGTGAGCCCGGGCCGGGTGACCAGCGGCAGCGGCGAGCCCTACAAGGTCTACACACCGTTCTCCCGCGCGTGGGCCGACCACGGGTGGCGGGCGCCGGTCGAGCCACCTCGGGGGGGCAGCTGGCTCACGCTCGACGAGGACACCATCGAGATCCCGGAGCCGGCACTCCCCGACGGCCTGGAGCTGCCCGCGGCCGGCGAGACCGCCGCACACCGGCGCTGGCGGGAGTTCCTCGACGACGTGGAGAGGTACGGCGACGAGCGCGACCGTCCCGATCTCGACACGACCTCGCGGATGTCGCCCCACCTCAGGTGGGGCGAGATCCACCCGCGCACGATGCTGGCCGACCTCTCCCGGCTGCGCAGTGCGGGCGCCGCGACGTACCGCAAGGAGCTCGCCTGGCGTGAGTTCTTCGCCGACGTGCTGCACGCCCGGCCCGAGAGCGCTCGGGAGTACCTGCGCCCCGACTACGCCCGGATGCGGTACGACGAGCCGGGCGCGCAGCTCGATGCCTGGCGCCGCGGCCACACCGGCTTCCCCGTGATCGACGCCGGGATGCGGCAGCTGCGCGCGACCGGCTGGATGCACAACCGGGTGCGGATGATCGTCGCGAGCTTCCTGGTCAAGGACCTGCACGTCGAGTGGCAGCACGGTGCCCGGCACTTCATGCGGTGGCTGGTCGACGGCGACCTGGCCTCCAACCAGCAGAACTGGCAGTGGGCGGCGGGCAGCGGCGCCGACGCGGCGCCGTACTTCCGGGTCTTCAATCCGACCACGCAGGGCCGCAAGTTCGACGCCGACGGACGCTACGTGCGGAGATGGGTGCCCGAGCTGGCCGACGTCGCCGACCCACACGACCCGTCGGTCGACGACCGTGACCTGGTCGGCTACCCGCTGCCGATCGTGGACCACGCCGCCGAGCGCCTCGAGGCGCTCGCGCGGTGGGAGGAGATCCGCTGAGACATAGCCGAAGGTCGTGAGCGTTCGCGACCTGGGGCGGTTCTCGGCACCCTCGCTGACCCCTAGCGTCGGCAGGGTGCGCACCGCCTGGCTCCCCGCTCTCGGCCTCTTCATCCTGTCGCCCGTCTGCGCTGAGTACCTCTGGGGCTACGACGACAGCACCGGCCACCCGGGCAGCCTGATCGGCAACCTCATCGTCTTCTCCCCTCTGTACGGCGCGCCGGCGCTGCTGATCCGCGAGGTGGCCCGGCGCCGGGGGCTGGGGTGGCCGGGGATCCTGCTGCTGGCGGCCGCGTTCGGTGTCGTCCAGGCGGCGATCGTCGACCAGTCGATGTGGAGCACCGGCTACCGCGACATCCCGTACTGGGAGGACATGTCCGTCCCGACGTACCTCGCCCCCATCGGGCTGAGCCTCTACCTCGCGCTCTCCTTCGTCGGCGGCCACGTGATCCTCAGCATCGGCTCGCCGATCGCGCTGGTCGAGACCCTGACGCCCCATCGGCGTCGCGAGCAGTGGCTCGGGCCGATCGTGCTCTGGGCGGTCGTGTTCCTGTACGCCGCAGCCTGCGTGCTGGCGCTCAAGGACTCCTACGACACCGGCGAGGCCTCGGCCACGTGGGGCCAGCTGGTGGGGTCGTCGGTGGCTGCCGTCGGACTGGTCGTCGCGGCCTTCGTGGTCGGCCGCCGGCCCGCGCTGATCCTCCCGGGCGTCGTACCGGACCCGCTGCTGGTGTGGGCGGCGGCGTTCGTCGCGATGATCGGCTGGGTGGCGATCCCGCCGACCCGGATCGGCACCGCCCTGGTCGCGCTGCTCGCCCTCGGCGCCGTGGTCGTCGTCCGACGCTGGTCGCACCGCGGCGACTGGGGTCAGCTGCACGTGCTCGCTCTCGCGAGCGGCGCGGTGGTGGCAGCGGGTTGCTTCGCGTTCGTCACGACGCCGATCGGCGCGGTGAGCGATGGCGAGAAGTACGGCCACAACGTGGCCCTGCTCGCACTGATGCTGGCGCTGAGTGCGTGGGCCGCCCGGCGAGCGCTGCCCAGGTACGGTCGGGTACGTGCCTGACGTTCTCGTGCCCCGCCGCTTCTGCGGTCCCCCCTCGTCGGGCAACGGTGGCTTCACCGCCGGCGCGCTCGCAGCCCTGGTCGGCGGATCGACCGCGTCGGTCTCGCTGCTGGCCCCGCCTCCGTTGGACACCCCGATGTCCGTCGAGGTCGTCGACGGCGCCACCATCGCGAGCGTTGGCGACGCACCGGTCGCCCGGGCCGAGGTCGCGGCGATCGATCAGCCTGCCGTCGACCCGGTGACACCCGAGGAGGCTCGGTCGGCTGAGCAGGCTTTCGTCGGGCTCGCGTCGCACCCGTTCCCGACCTGCTTCGTGTGCGGACCCGACCGCCCCGACGGGCTGCGGATCTTCCCGGGACCGGTCGCCGACCAGGACGGACTGACCCGTCTGGCGGCTACCTGGACACCGGACGAGTCGGTGGCCGACGACTTGTCATCGGTCACCTGGTCCGCGCTCGACTGCATCGGCGGCTGGGCCGGTGGGCTGGCCGACCGGACGATGGTGCTGGCCCGGATGACCGCACAGGTCGACGTACTCCCCCGCATCGGCGAGGAGCACGTGGTCGTCGGGGTCGGTCGCCGTACCGAGGGCCGCAAGACGTTCACCGCTGCCGCCCTCTACGACTCGGACGGCCGCCTGCTCGGGCGCGCGGAGCACCTCTGGCTCGCGGTCGACCGCGCCGCCTTCGCCTGACCACCCGCTCCTTAGGATGGACGTCATGGGTTTGAACGATCAAACGAGCGGCCAGGAGTGGTGGCGCCACGCCGTCACGTACCAGATCTACCCGCGCAGCTTCGCCGACGCGGACGGCGACGGCGTCGGGGACATGGCCGGCATCACCTCGCGCCTGCCCTACCTGCGCGACCTCGGCGTGGACGCGATCTGGCTCTCGCCGTTCTATACGTCTCCCCAGCACGACCACGGGTACGACGTCGCCGACTACCGCGACGTCGACCCGCTCTTCGGCACGCTCGCCGACGCCGACGAGATGATCGCGCAGGCGCACGCCCTCGGCCTCAAGGTGATCGTCGACCTGGTCCCCAACCACAGCTCGACCGAGCACGTGTGGTTCCAGGCGGCACTCGCCGCCGGACCGGGCAGTCCCGAGCGGGCGCGCTACATCTTCCGCGACTCGCCTGCCGCCCCGGACGGCACTCCCTCCAACGCTCCGCCGAACAATTGGAACTCGGTCTTCGGCGGGATCGCCTGGACCCAGGTGCCCGACGGCCAGTGGTACCTCCACCTCTTCGACTCCAGCCAGCCCGACTTCGACTGGCGCAATCCAGAGGTCGGCGACATGTTCGTCGACGTGCTGCGCTTCTGGCTCGACCGGGGCGCCGACGGCTTCCGCGTCGACGTCGCGCACGGCCTCTTCAAGGAGGAGAGCCTCCGCGACCAGATCGTCGAGGAGAGCGAGATCCCCAGCAGCGAGTCCATGGAGTCGGCGGCGAGCGGCTCGATGGTCGAGCGCACGCTGCGCGACGAGCCGATGTGGGACCAGCCCGAGGTGCACGACGTCTACCGCCGCTGGCACGACGTGCTCGCGGAGTACGACGGCGACCGGATGTTCGTCGCCGAGGCCTGGACCCAGTCCCCGGAGTCGATGGCGCGCTACATCCGACCCGACGAGTTCAGCCAGGCGTTCAACTTCGCCTGGCTCCTGGCCTCGTGGTCCGCCGCGCAGTTCAGCGACGTCATCACCGGCACCATGGAGGCCGTCGGCTCGGTCGCGGGCTCCCCCACCTGGGTGCTGAGCAACCACGACGTCGAGCGGCATGTCAGCCGGTACGGCGGCGGCGAGATCGGCCTGGCCCGCGGCAAGGCGGCCACCATGGCGATGCTCGCGCTGCCCGGCTCGGCGTACGTCTACCAGGGCGAGGAGCTCGGCCTGGAGCAGGTCGAGGTCGCCGACGAGTTCAAGCAGGACCCGTTCTTCATCCGCACCGGCGAGGGCGGGCGCGACGGCTGCCGGGTGCCGATCCCGTGGAGCGGCACGGCTGCGCCGTACGGCTTCGGGCCGGGCAGTGGCCAGCCATGGATCCCGCAGCCTGCCGACTGGGCGTCCCTCACGGTCGCGGCCGAGGAGGCCGACTCCGACTCCACGTTGTCGTTCTACCGAGCCGCGCTCGCGGTGCGCCGTACGTTCGCGACGACGGCGGGCGACGAGGTCGAGATGCTCGACCTCGGCGCCGAGGTGCTCGCGTTCCGGCGCGGTCCGGTGACCGTCGTCCTCAACGCCGGGACGGAGCCGGTGGCACTGCCGGAGGGCGAGGTCCTGCTCGCCAGCGGACCCGTCGACGGCAAGCTGCCGGCCGACACCGCGGTCTGGCTGGGTTGAGGCGCTTCAGGCGTCCAGCGCGGCGTTGTAGCTGCTGAGCATCCGGACGAACTCCGAGAGGTCGTCGTCCGGCCAGTCCCCGAGCCGGTCATCGAGCCAGCGGCGCCGGTCGTCGTTGACCTCGGCGATCCGGCGCGCGGCCTCGGCGGTCACCGAGACCAACGTCGCGCGGCCGTCGTCGGGGTCCGGGCTGCGGTCGACCAACCCCAGGTCCAGCAGGTGCTGGACCTGGCGGCTGATCGCGCCCTTGTCGATGCCGAACGCCTCGGCCATCGCCGACGATCGCTGGGCCCCGTGCTGGTTGAGCCAGGTGAGCATCAGGTACGACGAGGACTGCAGGTCCGGGTGCACCGACCGGGCCCGCTCGCCGATGACCCGCCGGATCCGGCGGATCATCACACCGACCTCCTGCTCGAGTCCTCCGAGCAGGTCGGCCCGCGCCATCGCCGTACTCGGCTCCGTCATGGCACTCATTGTGCTCACTTGCTCGCGATCGCGTGGTGCAGCTCGGCCGCGACCTCAGGAGAGGCCTCCGCCTCGGCGTCCAGGTTGGACGTGCGCAGCGGCACCTCCTTGATGAAGAGGACGCAGACCAGTGCCACGACCGCGAACGGCACAGCGACCAGGAACAGCTCGCCGATGGAGGCACCGAAGGCGTGCTCGAAGACCGCGCGGACCGGGTCGGGCAGGGTGCTCATGTCGGGCACGGAGTGGCTCTCGGCGCCGGAGCCGTCGATGCCGATGGCTGCCAGCCCGGAGGTCACCTTGTCGGCGACCTGGTAGCTCAGCAGCGCACCGAGCGTCGAGATTCCGATCGAGCCACCCATCGAGCGGAAGAACGCGACCACGGAGCTGGCCGAGCCCATGTCGGACATCGACACGTTGTTCTGCACGGCGAGGACCAGGTTCTGCATGGTCGCGCCGAGGCCGACGCCGAGGATCGCCATGAAGGCGCCGACGGCGACCAGGCTGGTCTTGTCGTCGATGGTGCCCAGCAGCGACAGGCCGATGACGACGAGGACCATGCCGCCGACCAGGTAGCGCTTCCACAGGCCGGTGTTGCTGATGATCCGGCCGGTGGTGAGGCTCGAGATGAAGAGACCGCCGACCATCGCGATCGACATCAGGCCGGCCTCGGTCGGGGTCATGCCGCGGGCGACCTGGAAGTACTGGCTGAGGTAGACGGTCGAGCCGAACATCGCGACGCCGATCATCACCGAGGCGAAGGTCGCGAGGGAGATCGTACGGTCCTTGAAGAGGCGCATCGGGATGATCGGGTCGATCGCGACCTTGGCCTCGACGTACACCGCGGCGATCAGCAGGAGAGCGCCGAGCGCCACGAGGACGGCGGTGGTGGTCGAGCCCCAGGCGAACTGGTTGCCGGCGAGCGAGACCCAGACGAGCAGGATGGAGATGCCGCCGACGATCAGGGTCGCGCCGAGGTAGTCGATGTTGACCGGCCGCTTGATGACCGGCAGGTGGAGCGTGCGCTGGAGCAGGAAGAACGCGATCAGGGCGAACGGCAGACCGATGAAGAAGCAGCCACGCCAGCCGAGGGCGGAGTCGACGACCACGCCACCGATGAGCGGACCACCGACCGTGGCGAGGGCGAACGTCGCGCCGACGTAGCCGGAGTAGCGGCCGCGCTCACGCGGGGAGACCATCGTCGCGATGACGACCTGCACGAGGGCGGTGAGGCCACCGACACCGAGGCCCTGCACCACACGGGCGCCGATCAGCACCTCCATGCTCGGCGCGAACGCCGCCACCAGGGAGCCGACCGTGTAGATGACGAGCGCCAGCTGGACCAGCAGCTTCTTGCTGAACAGGTCGGACAGCTTGCCCCAGATCGGGGTGCTCGCGGTCATGGCGAGCATCGTCGCCACGACGACCCAGGTGTAGCCGGTCTGGCTGCCGTGCAGGTCGCTGACGATGCGCGGAAGGGCGTTCGACACGACGGTGCTCGAGAGCATCGCCACGAACATGGCGAGGAGGAGGCCGCTGAGCGCCTCCAGGATCTGGCGGTGGGTCATCTCCACCGCCGGTGCGGCAGCGGAGGGCACGACGGGGGCGGGTGACGCCTGGGACACGGAAGCTCGATTCACGATCGGTAGAAGGTTGCCGACGACAACGATATTCCCGATTCGTTGCCCCCAACAACCAATTCTGGTGTGCGCCGGAGCACAGCGACGATGCGATCAGAAAAGCGTCAGTCGCGCTCGCGACCGAGAGCCTCGGAGAGCTGGGCGACCAGGTCGTCGCTGGGCGACGCGGCGCTGCGGTTGCTCTCCTCGAGCTGGGCGAGCAGCTCGGCCCGGTGGACCTTGAGCGAGCGTGGTGCGTCGATGCCGATCCGCACCACGTCGCCGCGCACTTCGAGCACCGTGATGGTGATGTCCTCACCCAGGACGACGCTCTCGCCTGCGCGACGACTCAGAACCAGCATGACCCCACCGTATCCCGCCCGGCCTCAGGAGTCGTCGTCAACGACCCGAATGGACACCAGTTCGGCACCGAGCCGTCACCCGAGCAGCGGCGCCGCAACCGGGAGCCCGGACTCGTCGAGCACGACCTGACCGGCCTTCTGGGTGACCGGGTTGACGAGCAACGGGGCGGCCAGGTTGGCGGTCGTGTCGTGCAGGCCGGTGCCGGCGTTGAGGACCACCAGGACCAGCACGTCGGCCGCCGACTCGATGCCCAGGTCGGTGACGACGTCGTCGCCGACCTCGGGGGCGTAGTCGGGGAAGAACGCCGCCGGCGGCACCACCAGGAACCGCAGTCCTGGCTCGTCGAGCGAGATCAGGCTGCACAGGTCGCTGGCCCCGTCGAGCTGGACCAGCGCGAAACGCTCGTGCCCCGGGAAGCCCACCAGCGGGCGCACCATGTCGATCACGGGGATCTCGAGGGGATGATGCTCGGCCACAGTGCCTCCTCGAGCTGGGTCTGGGACCGCCATCATGTCAAGGGCCTGGGTGGCCGTCATCGCAGGAAGTCCAGAAGACTCGGCTGCAGCACGCGAGCCGTGGCACCGAGGGCCGCCTGGTAGGCAACCTCCCGAAGACCCAGGTCGACCGTCGCCTTCGCGAGATCGACGTTCTCCACGCTCGACAGCGCGTTCGACAGCGTCAGGGTGGCGTCGTTGGCCACGCTGCGAGCGGTCTCCACCCGGACGGTGCGGGCCCCGATGTCGGCCTGGGCGTTCGACACGCGGTCGGAGTCGGCCTTGAGCGTCGAGATCGCGGTCTGGATCGCCGCCGAGTCGCCGGTCCGGAGCGCGTCCGACAGGTCGGTCAGGTGCGTGAAGACCGAGTCGCCCTCGGGTCCGAACACGGCCGGCCCCTCGAGGTCGATCCGGATGCGCGCGCCGTCGGCGACCGTGCGCACCACCCCGGACGGGGTGCCGAGCGCGTCCGGGTCGGCCAGCGTGCCGTCCGCCTTGTACGCCGCCCCGCCGGCGGTGATGCCACCGAAGATCGGCCGGTCGAGGTACTTCGTGTTCGCGGTGGTGATCAGCCCCTCGCGGATCTGGTCGACCTCCGTGGCGAGGGCTTCGAGCGCCTTCGGTCCGAGCGCGCCACCGTTGGCGCCCTGGAGCGCGATGTCGCGAGCCCGGCTGACCTGGGTGGTCGCCTCCTGCAGCGCACTGTCGCTCTGGTCGAGCCAGCCGACCGCGTCGTCGGCGTTGCGGACGTACTGCGTCTGGGCAGCCAGCGACGAGCGGATCCGCATCGCGCTGGTCGCACCCGTCGGGTCGTCCGACGGCCGGTTGATCAGGCGACCGGTGGTCAGCTGCTCCTGCGCCTTGGCCACGCGAGCCATCGCGGTCTGCATGCCGGTGAAGGACTGGCGGCTCAGCATGTTCTGAGTCATGCGCACGAGAGTCATCGGGGTCCCTTCGAAGTGGTGAGGCGAGGGAGCGGAGCGGAGGAACGGAGGAACGTCGTGGGCTGGTTCATCGGCCGACGATCCCGGTGCGGTTGATCAGGGTGTCGAGCATCTCGTCCACCGTCGTCATGACCCGTGCAGCAGCCTCGTACGAGTGCTGCGCCATCACCATGTTGACGGTCTCCTCGTCGATGCTGACGCCGGCCTGTTGCTCGCGGGCGGCGTCCACCTGCGACGTCATCGCCACCTGGTTGGCTGCGAGACGCTGGGTCGAGGCGACGGCGCTGCCGAAGCCGTTGACCAGGCGCTGGTAGCCGTCCTGGATGGTGATCGAGTCGGCCAGCTTGCTCGCATTCCCGGTGTCGTTGTTGCCGACACCGGGAGTCGTGCTGGCGACCGAGGAGACCGCGATCGCGGACGTCGACGTCACGACGACCTTGAGCGAGCCCGCCCGGTCCGGGTCGGTGTAGTCGAAGAACTTGCCCCCGACGGCGCCGGTGGCGTCGTACCCGTCGTCGTGCGCGTCGTTGAACGCGTCGGCGAACTGCTTCACGAGGTCGTTGAGCCCGGCCGCGTAGCCCGGGAGGACCACGTCGATGAGCTCGACGCTCGCGGCGAGCTCACCCGTCGGCGGGACTACGGCGGGGGTGGTGCCGTCCTGCTGCAGCAGGGTGAAGGCGACCGGCGAGCCGTCTCCGGCGCCGGTGGGAGTGATGCCGGTCGCGATCTGCAGCGTCGCCGAGGTCCGGCCGCTGACGAGCGAGACTCCCCCGAGCGTCATGTCCATGCCGCCGTCGGCTCGCGTGGTGGCGGTGGCACCGGTCAGCTCGGAGAGCCGCAGTGCGAGCTGGTCGCGGGTGTCCATGAGGGTGGCCGTGTCGCTGCCGTTCCCGCTCGAGGTCGAGATGGTGAAGTTGGTGTCCGCGAGCTGCTTGGCAACGTCGTTGATCTCCTGGACCGTGGACAGCACCCGAGCGCGCTGGTCGCCGGTCTCGTCCTCCAGGTTGCGCGCCTGGATGTTGAAGGCGTCTGCGACGACGTTGGCGTTGGCGAGCACCTGGCTGCGGGCAGCATCGCTGCTCGGGGCGTTGTTCAGGTCGTCCAGGCTCTTCTGGAAGGTGTCGATCGCCTTGGCGACACCGGTCTCGGACGGCTCGGCGATGCCGGTCTCGACGCGCGCCATGGCGGCGGCCTTGAGGTCGAGGTAGGACTGGCGACCGTGCTCGCGGCGCACCCGGGCGTCCAGCAGCGAGTCGACCATGCGCTGCACGCCGGAGGACTGCACGCCGCTGCCGATCTCGTTCGAGCGCGACCACACGGCGGGCGCCGCGGCGGCGCCGACGGTCTCTCCTACGACGCGGCGGCGTACGTATCCGTCGGTGGAGACGTTCGCGATGTTGGTGCTGGCGATGTCGAGCGCGGCCTGCTGGTAGCGCAGCGCCGACAGCGCGGTGTTGATCGAGGAGAAGGCCCCAGCCATGTCACAAGCTCCAATCTAGGACTGCGCTGCGCGCATCGCCGCGGGCCACCGCGCCTGCGGCCGTGTAGGTAGCGGCACCCTGGTCGATCCCCAGCAGGGTTTCCTGGGTGGCCCGGAGGCCGGCGACGATCAGCGCGCGGTTGGTCTGTGCCACCCGGGCGATCTCGTCGGTGAGAGCGAGGAAGTTGTCGCGGTGCTCGATGAGGATCGAGTGCCACGGCTCGGTCGCGGCGTCGATGAGCTCCCCGAGCGACGAGTTGGGGGCGAGGCCGGCAGCGTCGGCCGCCTCGTCGGCGGCGACGGCACGGAGGACCTCCATGTCGCGCAGCGCGGCAGAGGCCGCATCCACGTCATTGGCGGCGTTGGTGAGCCAGCGGGTGCGGCCCGTGGACATCACCATCGCCTCCAGCTCAAGGCGGTAGAGCAGGGCCTCGAGGAGCTCGCGCTCTCGCCAGAGGACCCAGGTCAGCTTCTCCACGTCACTCCCAGGATGCGTATCGATGGTCCAGACCAGCCGATCGGTTCGGCGGTGGTGTCAGGGAGCCCATCGGCGCCCTCCGGGGCCGTCCTGAGGAAAAGAGGGGCGCGAGATCACGCCCGAGCGCGAAGTTTCTCGTTTAAACCTGTTTGTGACCCAAGTCACCGTGAATCGCAGGTAAAAGGTTCAAGGAATCCGCAAGATATGCGGACACGCATGTCCGTGAAATGCACAATAAACGTCGTGACCCATTACAACGACGTCCCGTCGGGCTCCGAGGCGTTGATCGTGGTGCACGTGCCCCTGGTCGGCCACATCGTTCGCGAAACGATGGCCAGGGTCCCGTCTCACGTCGATCGCGACGACCTCAGCTCGGCCGGCCTGACCGCCCTCGTACAGGCGGCCCACTCCTTCGACCCTGACCGCGGGGTGCCGTTCAACCGATACGCCAGCACGCGCATCCGCGGCGCCATCCTCGACGAGCTCCGGAGCATCGACTGGGCCTCGCGCTCGGTACGACGCCGGGCCCGCGAGCTCGACGCCACCCGATCCCACCTCGCGACCGTCCTCGGCCGCCCGGCGACGACCACCGAGCTCGCCCAGGCCTCCGGGATGAGCACCGACGAGATCGCCGCGAACGAGGAGGACGTCGCCCGCGCCCAGGTGCTCTCCCTGCACGCCTCCGAGGACGACTCGCTGGGCGCCCGTCTGGTCAGCAGCACTCCGACGCCGGAGGCGCAGCTGGAGCACCGCGAGCAACTGACCTACATGGCCGAGGCCATCGCCGAGCTCCCGGAGCGACTGCGTCACGTCGTGGAGCAGTACTTCATCGCCGAGCGGCCGATGGCCGAGATCGCCGTCACCCTGGGCGTGACCGAGTCCCGTGTCTCTCAGCTGCGCGCCGAGGCGCTCGTGCTGCTCCGTGATGCGCTCAACAACGCTCTCGAGCCGGACCTGGTGCCCGAGGCATCGCGTCCCGGTGGCGCGGCGGCCCGGCGGCGCGAGGCCTACTTCGCGGCCGTCGCCGCCCGGCACGCGGCTGGGGTCCGTGGCTACCCGCACGACCGCGGAGCCGTGACCGCCAGCGCCTGACGCACCGCCTGCCCGGCGCGAGTCACACGCCTGAGGGGATCGCCGCAGAAGTTCCCGAGATTTCTGCGCCGATCCCCTCAGGCGTTCTCGCGCCCCGCCGATCTAACCGGCGCAGGAGCCCACGGACGGGCTCCCACCGACTCACCTCCAGGAAGGAAACCACCATGAGTCTCCGCATCAACCAGAACATCGACGCCCTGAACTCGTACCGCAACCTGTCGGTCACCCAGGGTCAGATGAGCAAGTCCCTCGAGAAGCTGTCCAGCGGCTACCGGATCAACCGTGCGGCGGACGACGCTGCCGGTCTGGCCATCTCCGAGGGTCTGCGGTCGCAGGTCGGTGGCCTCAAGGTCGCCGTCCGCAACACGCAGGACGGCGTTTCGGTCGTGCAGACCGCTGAAGGCGCACTCACGGAGACCCACTCCATCCTGCAGCGCATGCGTGACCTGTCGGTCCAGGCCGCCAACGACGGTGGTCTGAACGACGACGCGAAGGGCAACATCCAGTCCGAGCTCACCCAGCTCAACAGCGAGCTGGACCGGATCGCCAGCACCACCAAGTTCAACGGCACCAGCCTGCTCGACGGTTCCTACAACGGCACCTTCCAGGTCGGCGCGGACTCCGGCCAGACCATCAGCGTTGCCATCGGCTCGGCCGGCAAGGGCATGGACGCCGGTGGCCTCGGAGTTGCTGGCGTCGACGTCACCAAGGCCGCGACCGGCGTCGCGACCGGTGCCCGCACCACCGAGCCGGACGCCACCACGGCGACCGTCATCACGGTCACCGCCGGCAACTCGGGCGACTTCAGCGACACCACCGGTGTGCTCAACGGTTCGCTCACCTCCGGTGGGAAGACGCTCGACCTGGGCACCCTGAAGAAGGCCGACACGACCGTCGGTTGGGACGACGCGGCGAACACCGCTGTCCTGACCGCCGCGCTCGACAAGACCTTCGGCACTGGCAAGATCACGGCCGCTGTCGGCACCACCGACGTGGTCTTCACGGGCTCGGTCCCCGCCGGATCCACCACGGCGGACATCGCCACGGCCGACGTCACCTTCAACGGCCAGTCGGGCGCGTCCAACGCGATCGACAAGATCGACGCCGCGATCAAGACCGTCTCGACCACCCGCGCCAACCTCGGTGCGCTGCAGAACCGGTTCGAGCACACGGTGAACAACCTCAACGTCGCGGTGGAGAACCTCTCCGCGTCGGAGAGCCGCATCCGCGACACCGACATGGCTTCGGAGATGATGAGCTTCACCCGCTCGCAGATCCTGTCGCAGGCCGGTACCGCCATGCTGGCGCAGGCCAACCAGGCGCCCCAGGGCGTCCTGTCCCTGCTCCGCTGATCTCGCCGGCGGGTCGGTCGTCTGATCGGCCCGCCGACGAATCCACCACTCCGGGAGGGCGCTCGTCGCCCTCCCGGAGCACCGGGGTCCTTCGTGGCCCGCCCTTTGTGATTTCAGGAGGATCTCGTGGCCGGCGCCAGCAGCATCAGTGGCCTCTCCAGCGGTCTGAACACCGCAGACATCATCGACCAGCTCATGCAGCTGGAGGCGGTGCCACAGACGCGGCTCAAGACCCAGCAGACCGCCGAACAGGCTATCCAGACGGCGCTCAGGTCGCTGAACACCAACACCTCCCTCCTCGGGAGCAAGGCCGAGACGCTGGCCAAGCCGGCGACCTGGCAGACGCTCAAGGGCATCGTCACCGGTGCCGGGGTCTCGGTCGCGGTCACCGCCTCGGCGAGCGCGTCGTCCTTCTCGGTCACCGTCGACCGGCTCGCCAAGTCCCACCAGGTCGCCTTCACGAACGCGGCCGCCCTCACCGACGTGGTCGCCGGCTCCTCGGTCAAGCTGACCACCAACGATGGCACGGTCCACGACATCAGCACCGGCGGCGGCACGCTCAAGGAGGTCGCCGCGGCGATCAACGCCAAGTCGTCAGTGACCGGAGTGACGGCGACGACGGTCAAGGTCGCGGACGGCAGCTACAAGCTGCTCACCGAGTCCACCTCCACCGGTGCCGCCACGTCCTTCACGCTGACCAACGGCAACGGCTCCGGCCTGCTCGGCGGATCGACCGTCCGGGCCGGCGAGGATGCCCAGATCAGCCTCGGCGTGGGGATCACGGCGACCTCGACGAGCAACACCTTCACCGATATCACGCCGGGCGTCACGCTGACGCTCGCCCCGTCGGCCACCGTCGGCTCGGCCGTCTCCATCAAGGTCGCTCAGGACCCGACGAGCGTGTCGACGGCAGTGAGCGATCTCGTCGATCAGGTCAACCAGCTGCTCACGACGATCGACACCCAGACCGCCGCCAAGAGCGACACGTCCGCGGCCGGGGTGCTGGCCGGGGACCCGACCGCCCGGACCCTGCGCAACCAGCTGCTCGAGACCGTGTTCGGCGGCACCGAGTCCCTGGCCTCCCTGGGCATCCAGACCGATCGGTACGGCAAGCTCGTCTTCGACGCGGACAAGTTCAAGACGGCGTACGCCGCGGATCCGGCCGGCGTCGCCGCCAAGTTCACCACCGGCGCGACCCCCGAGACCGCCGGGTGGGCCGCCCGCGTCGCCGCCGCGGCCAAGACGGCGAGCAGCTCGACCGACGGCACGATCACCGCGTCGATCAACGGCCACGCGACCTCGATCGCACGTCTGGGCAAGAACATCACGGACTGGGACGACCGGCTGGCGATGCGTCGGACCTCGCTGGAGCGTCAGTACACGGCGCTCGAGACCGCACTGTCGACGCTGCAGAACCAGAGCACCTGGCTCGCGAGCCAGATCGCCAGCCTCCCGACCTACTCCTCCTGACCCGGCTCCCCAGCTCGTCCGCCCCTCATCGTGACCATGGAAGGAACACCGATGACGACTCTCAACCCGCGCGACACCTACCTTGCCGCCTCCGTCTCGACCGCGACGCCCTCACAGCTGCTCGTCATGCTGTACGGCCGCCTGGTCCTCGACGTCCAGCGTGCGACCGACGCCCTGCGTCGAGGTGAGCCCAGCCAGGCCCACGAGCAGCTGCTGCACGCGCAGGAGATCGTCCTCGAGCTCAACGCCAGCCTGGACATCACGTCGTGGGACGGCGGCGCCGGACTGGCCTCCCTGTACGACTACCTCCACCAGGAGCTGGTGCGGGCGAACATGGTCAAGGACCTCAAGGTCGCCGAGTTCTGCCTCCACGTCGTCACCGTCCTCCGCGACACCTGGACCGACGCCGCCGGCGCGTTGCTGGCGCAGTCGGCATGAGCATCCCGGCATGAACGACGACCGGCACCACCTGCACTGGGCGACCGCGCTCGACCGGCTCGAGCTCGAGGTGATCCTCGCCGAGCGACGGCTCGAGGACCCGACGCGTCCGACTCCGGACACGTGGGACGAACCCGACCTCCAGGGTCCGATCCCCGCAGACCTCCGCGATCGCGCGCTTGCCCTGCGTGAGCGGCAGCACCGCGTGCGAGTCGCGATGACCACCCTCCTCGGGACGATCGGCCGCCAGCACGACTTCGCCAACCGTGTGGATCGCGCGACCCGGGCGCCCGCGGGCGCCGTCTTCCTCGACGTCACTGCCTGACGGCAGTCGAGCGGGAACTTCGGGACCTTTTCCTGCTCGTTTTCCTCAAGACCGGCGAACACTCGCCGATCAGTTCTCGCGAGCACGGATGCTCACACCCCCGCCGACGGAACGGCCACCAACCTCGTATCCCTCGGAGGCATGGCGTGTCGTTCCACCTCTCCGATCCTGTTGGCGCGATCCTCGGATCCGCCCTCGACGGGATCGCTCTCCGTCAGCGTGTGATCGCTGACAACATCGCGAACGTCGACACCCCGCACTATCGCGCGAGCAGTGTCAACTTCGAAGACAACCTTCGCTCGGCGATCGCCTCGGGCAGCCCCGACGGCTCGATCTCGCCGACGTTGGCTGCCACCGACACTCCGGTCGGCGCCAACGACAACAACGTTGACCTCCGCAAGGAGACGCTGGCGGCGGTCCAGTCGCAGTTCCAGTACCAGATGATCACGCGCGCCACGAGCGACCGCTTCGATCTCGTCCGCACGATGGCGGCCGCCTGATGGATGCCTTCGACACCCTGCGCATCGCGAGCTCCTCGCTGGGCATGCACCAGACCTGGCTCGACTCGCTGGCCAACAACATCGCCAACGTCAACACGGTGGTGCCCACGAGCGAGACCGCCTTCCAGACGCAGCTGCCGATCGTGCGCGCCGTCCCCGGCGGTGGCGTCGAGGTCACGGGTCTGGCACTCGGAGACCCCGAGGGTCGCCTCGTCTCTGACCCGAGCAACCCGATGGCCGACGCCGACGGCTACGTCCGCGCCCCGGAGGACGACCTCGGCACCCAGATGACCCAGTTGATCATGGCCCAGCGTGGCTTCCAGGCTTCGGTCCAGGTCACCAAGGACGCGCAGGAGAACTACCGCAGCGCGCTCGAGAT
This sequence comes from Nocardioides endophyticus, assembly GCF_039543845.1. Classification (NCBI taxonomy): domain Bacteria; kingdom Bacillati; phylum Actinomycetota; class Actinomycetes; order Propionibacteriales; family Nocardioidaceae; genus Nocardioides; species Nocardioides endophyticus. The sequence continues at coordinate 325,042 of NZ_BAABKN010000014.1, forward strand.
CGGCCGCCGATGAGTGTCTCCGGGATCGAGGCCGTCGGCTTCCAGCCGTACGTCGCCCCGCAGCTGTCCACGGACGCGGTCACCGGCACCACCGGCGCCTCGGGCGCGAGCTCGGCGTTCGGCGACCTGCTCGTCGACGGCCTGGACCGCCTCGAGGCCGTCCAGGACAAGTCGGACAAGCTCGCCGTCCAGGCCGCCACCGGTGACCTCAACGACATGCACGACTACACCGTGGCCGCCACCGAGGCCTCCGTGACCGCGCAGCTGACCGTCGCCGTACGCAACCGCGCGCTGGAGGCGTTCAACGAGATCATGCGGATGCCGATCGGATGAAGCAGAACCTCAACCGCACGCTCGCGCGTCTGCGGTCCACCTTCATGTCCTTCACGCTCGGCCAGCGCCTCGTCGTCGCGGTCGGCGGCGCAGCTCTGCTCCTCGCGGCGTTCATGGTCTTCCGCTGGGTGTCGACGCCGAACTACGCGCCGCTCTACAGCAACCTCGCCGCCGAGGACGCCTCCGCGGTCGTCGACGAGCTCACCGCCGAGGGCGTCCCGTACGAGCTGGCAGACAGCGGCAGCACGATCATGGTGCCGCGCGACAAGGTCTACTCGACCCGCATCACGCTCTCGGGCCAGGGCCTGCCCGCCGACAGCGGAGACCAGGGCTACACCCTCCTGGACGGCCAGGACATCTCGACGTCCGACTTCCAGGAGCAGACCGACTTCAAGCGTGCGATGGAGGGCGAGCTCTCGAAGACCATCGAGGCGATCGACGGCGTCAACACGGCCGTCGTACACCTCGCGCTGCCGGAGAAGAAGGTGTTCTCCGACGAGCAGGACCCGACCACCGCGTCCGTCCTGATCGACACCTCGGCCGGCACCGCCGTCGCCCCGGAGAAGGTGCAGGCGATCGTCAACCTGGTCGCGTCCAGTATCGACGGGCTCGACTCCGGCAACGTCACGGTGGCCGACTCCACCGGCAAGGTCCTCTCTGACGAGAGCGCCGCCGGCGGGGTGGGCGCAGGGCCGCAGGCCCAGGCCGTGACCGACTTCCAGGCGCGCAAGACCCAGCAGATCCAGACGATGCTCGATCGGGTGCTCGGCGCCGGGAACTCGACCGTCCAGGTCTCTGCCGACCTCGACTTCGACAAGTCCATCCAGGAGTCGACCACTTACAACACGAAGAAGAAGACGCCGGCGCTCTCGGAGTCGTCCAGCAAGGAGACGTACACCGGCACCGGCACCGCCGGCGGCAGCACCGGGGTCGTCGGGCCTGATGGTCAGATGGACTCGACCGGCACTGCGACCACCGGCGACGGACGACCCAACCAGTACGACAAGCAGTCGGTGACCCGCGACAACGCCGTCGAGAAGACCCAGGAGCACCGCGAGGCTGCCCCTGGCAGCGTCCGGTCTCTGCACATCGGCGTGGTGCTCGACACCGAGTCCGCGCAGGGCGTGGATGCGGCCGACGTCAAGGACCTGATCTCCGCCGCGGTCGGCATCGACGCCGCTCGTGGTGACACGGTCGAGGTCTCGACGATGGCCTTCGACCGCTCTGCGGACACCGCTGCTGCCGAGGAGCTCGCGGCCGCCAACAAGGCCAAGGCTGATGCCCGGCGCTGGTCGATGATCCGCAACGGCGGCATCGCCCTCGCCATCCTCGCGATGGTGCTGCTGGCGTGGCTCCGAGCACGCCGGGGCAAGCGGGAGCGCGATGCCCGCACCGAGATCCTGGTCGAGCAGCTGCGCTCCGACGCAGCGGCCCGCGCCGCTGCAGCCGCGGCCCTCGAGCCGACTCCTGCGGTCGCCGCCCTGGAGGCAGCAGACCAGGCCGCCAACGACGAGATGCGGCGTGAGATCGCCGCCCTTGCCGAGCGCCAACCCGACGAGATCGCCACGCTGCTCCGCGGCTGGCTGGTGGAGCGAACCTGATGACGGTCAACCTCGCAACGCTCGGCGTCCGCAAGGCCGCCATCATCCTGATCCAGCTCGGCCGCGAGAAGGCCGGAGAGGTGCTCAGCCACCTGTCCGAGTCCGAGGTCGAGGCCATCTCCGCCGAGATCGCCCAGCTGGACGTCGTCGACGCCGCCGAGAGCAGCGCCGTGCTGACGGAGTTCTCCGAGATGGCGACCGCTCAGGCGCACATCTCGCACGGTGGCCTGGCCTTCGCGCGCACCATGCTCGAGCAGTCGGTCGGTCTGGACCGCGCCACCGAGATCATGGAGCGCCTGCAGGCAGCCGCGGTGAAGATGCCGTTCCAGTTCCTGCACCGTGCCGATCCCCGCCAGGTCCGCACCTTCATCGCCGACGAGCACCCGCAGGTCATCGCGCTCGTGCTCGCCCACATGACGCCCGACAAGGCGTCGGCGGTGATGGCCGGACTGGCACCTCACCTGCAGGCCGAGACGGCCCACCGCATCGCGGTGATGGACCGGACGACGCCGGAGATCATCCGCGCGGTCGAGGCCAACCTCGAGCGCAAGCTCTCGTCGGTCCTGCAGCCGTCCGAGCTGTCCCGGGTCGGCGGCGTCGACCCTCTGGTCAACATCATCAACCGGTCCGACCGCGTCACCGAGCGTCAGATCGTCGAAGGACTGGAGTCCCTCGACGCCGAGCTCGCCGACGAGGTCCGCAGCCGGATGTTCATGTTCGAGGACATCGTCCACCTCGACGACAAGTCGGTGCAGCTGGTGCTGCGCCAGGTCAACGAGGCCGAGCTGGCCCTGGCGCTCAAGGGTGTCAGCGAGTCGGTCCGCACCAAGATCACGTCCAACCTGTCGTCCCGCGCGGCCCAGACCCTCATCGAAGAGGTCGACCTGCTGGGCGCCGTCCGCCTGACCCAGGTGGAAGAGGCCCAGCAGAGCGTGATCCGCAAGATCCGTCAGCTCGAGGAGCAGGGCCAGATCGTGGTCCACCGCAGCGGCAGCGAGGAGGAGCTCGTTGTCTGAGGCACTGGCTCACCCCGACACCTGGCGGTCCGCCGAACGACCCGACCTGCGACACGGCGACTGGACCCGGCTCGGCGACGAGAGGGTGCTGGGCGACGGCGCGACCGAGGCAGTGCTCGGCCGCCTCGCCGAGCGCGCCCGCACCGCTGCCCAGGCGCAGGGGTACGCCGTCGGCTGGTCCGAGGGCCAGCGGGCCGCGCTACGCCGGAGCGCCGAGCAGTCGGCCGTGGCCGCCGCCGAGGCCGAGCGACGCGACCAGGCCCGGACGCGAGAGCACCAGGCCGCCGTCGCCGGACTCCGCGCCGCCGCGGCCGCCTTGGCGGCGTCCGCGGACGAGGTGGCCGCGCAGATCGCCGAGCAGGCCACCGACCTCGCGTTCGAGGTGGTCCGAACCCTGCTCGGTCACGAGCTCGCGGCGGCAGCCGACCCCGGGGCCGACGTGGTCGCCCGAGTGCTCGCCGTCCTCCCGAAGGACCCCACGACGGTCGTGCGCCTGCACCCCTCCACCGCGACGTACGACGGGCTCGCCGAGCTGACCGCCCACGGAGTCGACGTCGTCGCGGACGGCTCGCTCGACCTGCACGACGCCGTCGTCGAGACCGACACCTCGGCCATCGACCTGCGGCTCTCCCTGGCCCTCGAACGCCTCCGCGAGGCACTCTCATGAGCGCGCTCACCGCCGAGCGCGGTGCCGCGGCTCGCGCGGCCGTCGTACCGCCGCGACTGGGCCGGGTCTCCGGCCTCCTCGGGCTCCGCGTCACCGTGTCCGGGGTGGCCGCCGCCCTCGGCGACCTCCTCGAGGTCCGCGGGACGATCGGTCCCGTGCCCGTCGAGGTGGTGGCGAGCGAGCACGGCGTGCTCACCTGCCTGCCCCTCGCCGAGACGACCGGCCTCCGCGTCGGCGACCATGTCGAGGCGAGCGGGCTCGGCCTGCGCATCGCCGTCGGCGAGGACCTGCGCGGCCGCGTGCTCGACGGGCTCGGCCGCCCGATCGATGACGGCCCCTCCCTCGCGCACCTGCCGCAGGTGGTGGTCAACAACGAGACCCCGAACGCCCTGCTCCGCCCGCGCATCGACCAGCAGCTGAGCCTCGGCGTCCGCGCCATGGACGCGCTGACAGCCTGCGGCCGCGGCCAGCGCCTCGGCATCATGGCCGGCTCGGGTGTCGGCAAGTCCAGCCTGCTGTCGATGATCGCGCGCGGCACCGACGCCGAGATCTCTGTCATCGCCCTGATCGGTGAGCGTGGTCGCGAGGTCCGGGAGTTCCTGGAGAACGACCTCGGCACCGAAGGCCTGGCCCGCTCCATCGTCGTCGTCGCGACGTCGGACGAGCCGCCCGTCGTACGACTGCGGGCGGCCTTCGTCGCCACCCGGATCGCCGAGTGGTTCCGCGACTCGGGGCGTCACGTCGTCCTGATGATGGACAGCCTGACGCGCGTCGCCCTGGCGCAGCGCGAGATCGGGCTCTCGGCCGGCGAGCCCCCGGCCACCCGCGGCTTCCCGCCGAGCGTGTTCGCGATGTTGCCCCAGCTCCTCGAGCGCGCCGGTACCTCGCCGTCGGGAAGCATCACCGGTCTCTACACCGTCCTCGTCGAGGGCGACGACATGCAGGACCCGATCGGCGACTCCGCTCGCTCCATCCTGGACGGCCACATCGTCCTCACCCGCGAGCTCGCCACGTCCGGGCACTTCCCGAGCATCGACGTGCTCGAGTCGATCTCGCGGGTCTCCGCGATCGTCTCGCCCACCGGCAAGCAGGACGCCCAGCGACTGCGCCGCCTGCTGGCCGCGCACCGCAACGTCAAGGAGCTCGTCGAGATCGGCGCGTACGTCCAGGGCACCGACCCCGACGCCGACCTCGCGCTGGCCCTGATGCCGGCGATCGAGGCCTTCCTGCGCCAAGACATGGATGACGCAACTCCCGCGGCCGAGACCTGGGCCGCCCTGAGCCAGCTGGTGATGACATGACACGCAAGCAAGGAAACCTCCGCGGGTTGCTCCGCCTGCGCAGCGTGCGCGAGCAGGACAGCCGCATCGGCCTCGCCACCGCACTCCAGGAGGAGCGAGAGGCGGCCGCCAAGCTGGCCGACCTGCAGCAGCTGCTCGAGAGCCTGCCGATGCCGGCGGCCTCCGACCTCGCGGCGTTCCAGGGTCGCCAGCACACGATCGGGCTGGTCCGCGACGCGCTGGCCGACACCCGGGCCACGCTCGAGACCGCCCGAATCCTCACCGCTGCCGCGCGAGAGCGCTGGGCCTCCGACCGCAGCCGTCTCGCCGCCGTCGAGTCCCTCGTCGAGCGTCGTGCCGCAGCCGCGCGCGCCGAGCGTCAGCGGCGGGAGACCCGCGAGCTCGACGAGGTCGCCGAGGAGATGTGGCGTCGCCGTACTCTCCTCGCCGTCGCTGTCGGAGGTGCCCGATGAGCATCGCCGAGGTCACCAGCCGGATCAGCGAGATCCAGTCCCAGCTCTCCCTCCTGCGTCCGACGACCAGCACCCGCACCGCCAGCACCAGCGCGACCGACTTCTCCAGCGCGCTCGACGACGCGACCACGACCGCTTCGACGGCCATCGGGGCCGGCAGTGCGCAGGGCGACGCCGTCGTCGCGGGCGCCCGGAAGTACCTGGGAGTCCCCTACGTGTGGGGTGGCACCGACCCCGCGAACGGCCTGGACTGCTCCGGGCTCGTGCAGAAGGTCTACTCGGAGCTCGGCTACGACCTGCCCCGAGTCTCGTACCAGCAGGCCGAGGCCGGCCGCCCCGTCGCGAGCTTGGCCCAGGCGCAGCCCGGCGACATCCTCGCCTTCGGGTCCCCGGTCCACCACGTCGGCATCTACATCGGCGACAACCAGATGATCCACGCTCCGCGCCCCGGCAAGGACGTCGAGGTCTCGTCGGTCTACGAGACCCCGACCGCGATCCGCCGGGTCATCCCCGACGCCGGCTCGGCCGGCGCCATCGGGGGTGACGCACGCGTCGCCGCCGGCACGCCGTACGCGTCGCTGTTCGAGGGCGCCGCAGCCAGGTACGGCGTGAGCGCGGACCTGCTCTCGGCCGTGGCCAAGCAGGAGTCCGGCTACAACCCGAGCGTCACCAGCCACGCCGGCGCACAGGGCCTGATGCAGCTGATGCCGGCGACGGCCCAAGGTCTGGGCGTCACCAACGCCTACGACCCGGGCCAGGCCGTCGATGGTGCCGCCCGCCTGCTGAGCAGCCTGCTCGACCGGTTCGGGAGCACCGAGCTCGCGCTCGCGGCGTACAACGCCGGGCCCGGCGCCGTGCTCCGCTACGACGGCATCCCGCCGTACGCCGAGACCCAGAGCTATGTCCGCTCCGTCATGTCGACGCTGGAGGCAGCATGAACCCCACGACCCTCCTGAGCGGGCTCGGAGCCGCCATCACCGCCGACCCCGCGACCGGCAGCGCGAGCAGCGCCGGCCGCGACGCGGCATCGGGGAGCGGTGACCTGTTCCTGGCTCTGGTGGCCGGCCTCCTGCAGGGCGACACCCAGGCCGCCCCGGGATCCGCCAACCCCGCGGCTCCGGCCGAGCCGACCGAGGACGGCGCCGAGGCGACACCTCCGGACCTCCCGGCCCTCCCCGTCGTCGCGACACCCGAACCGGTGCCGGCAGCCCCGGAGGAGCCCGCCCCCGCCACCGACGAGCCCGTGGCGACCGGGGTCGACGTCTCCGCGCTGCAGATCGCGCTCGGGATGCCCCCGATGGTCGCCCAGGCGGCCGCGAGCACCCCGGCCACCGCGAGCGTCGACGGTACGACGACGTCCGTGACGCCGGCCGACGCTGCCCCGACCGCGCCGACCACGGCGCCGGCCGATCCGCTGGCGCCGGCAGGTGGTTCCGGGCAGGCCGGCGCCGATGCCGGTCAGTCCGGCGATCCCGACCCGGACGCCGCGACCACGCCGGCACCACCGACCGCGACCGACACCGCCGGCCAGCCGGCCGGGAGCGCGACCGCCCGACGGACCGAGGCACGCGCCGACGCATCGCCGGCTCCGTCCCCGGCCCCGACCACGTCCGTGCCCGGTGCCGCCACGGTCACGCCGACCACGGCGGTGTCCGGAGCACCGACCGCCTCCGCAGACGTCCACCGCGTCGCGGGCCAGGTCTTCCCCGAGGTGCTCCGCGCCTCCGCCAACACCGACACCGGCACCAGCCGGGTGACCGTCAGGCTCAACCCCGAGTCGCTCGGCGAGGTCCGGGTCGTGCTGACCCAGCGTCGTGGCGGGCTCGAGGTGAGCCTCGCGGCGGGGGCCGACGCGCAACGCGCACTCACCGACGGGGCGCCCGAGCTGCGCCGACTGCTGGAGTCCGTCGGCCGGGCCGACTCGCGAATCCTGATCCGCGACCTCCCGACCGGCCCGCTCCCCACGGCGGCCACCCCGAGCGCACCCGCGGTGCGCACCGATGTCTCGACCGACCTGGCCGGCGGGGCCTGGTCGGGCGCCGGACGCCCTGGCGGCGATCCGGCACCGGACCGGGAGCACTCCCGGCACCACCCAGGAAGCAGCAACGCCACGGATGGCATCTCCAGCGCGATCCCCGCATCGCGACCGACCACGACCACGAGTCGGGGCCGAGCCGGCCTCGACCTGAGCATGTGAGGAGCGGCCATGTCCGTCCCGGCAACCGAGGCTGTCACGAGCAACGGGCTGTACCAGCCCCCCGCGGCGACCTCCGGGAGTGACTCCGACAAGGAGATGTTCCTGAACCTGATGGTGGCGCAGCTGCGCTACCAGGACCCGATGAACCCGGCCGACTCCGGCGAGTTCCTCGCCCAGAACGCCCAGTTCACCGCGCTGGAGAAGATGCAGGACGTCGCTGACCAGACGGCCGCCCTGCTCTCCACGCAGATCTCGTTCGGCGCGGCCGGCATGGTCGGCAAGAACGTCACCTACCTGAACGAGGACGGGACCACGGCGTCCGGTCTCGTCAGCTCGGTGACGTACGACGTGAACGGTCCGATGCTCGTCGTCGGCGAATCCAGCGTCTCGCTCGGCCAGATCCAGTCGATCTCCGCCACCGCAGCAGGCACCACCGCCCCGCCCGCCACCCCGGCCACCACCGCAGCCACCACCGGCTGATCCCGACATCTCACCAGGAGAACCACCATGCTTCGTTCCCTCTTCGCCGGCATCAGCGGCCTGCGCGTCAACCAGGTCATGCTCGACGTCACCGGCAACAACATCGCCAACGCCAACACCGTCGGCTTCAAGTCGAGCTCGACGGTCTTCTCCGACACCCTGTCGCAGATGCTGACCTCGGCCTCTGGACCCGACACCGCCAACGGTCGCGGCGGCAGCAACCCGATCCAGGTCGGGCTCGGCGTCCAGCTGGCATCGACCAACACGAACTTCAACCAGGGGTCCAACCAGACCACCGGCCGGATCACCGACCTGATGATCCAGGGCGACGGCATGTTCATCGTGAAGAAGGGCGCCGAAGAGGTCTACACGCGAGCCGGCGCCTTCTCGTTCGACGAGGACGCCAACCTGGTCGCCCCGGGCGGTGCCCTGGTCCAGGGCTACACGACGTTCGACGGCACCGGCAACCACACCGGAGCCACCGGCCCGATCAAGCTCGACCCCGACGACGGCGCCGGCCACGCCCTGAAGTCGTACGAGATCGGCGCCGACGGCAAGATCACCGCCACCTACGACGATGACAGCCGCAAGGTCGTCGCGCAGGTGGCGATCGCGAACTTCACGAACCCGATGGGCCTCGAGAAGGTCGGCAGCACCAGCTTCCGCGCCACCTCCAACTCCGGTGCCGTCCAGTACGGCGTCGCCGGAGAGGGCAGCCGCGGCGAGATCGTCCCCGGCTCCGTCGAGATGTCGAACGTCGACCTCGCCGCCGAGTTCACCAACCTGATCCTCGCCCAGCGCGGGTTCCAGGCCAGCTCCCGCGTCATCACCACCTCGGACCAGGTGCTCGAGGAGCTCGTCAACATCAAGCGCTGACGCGCACCCGGCACGACCCTGCTCCACCCCGCACGCGGGCGCCGAACCCAGGCGCCCGCGTGTGTTCGTCCGGCGACACCCCTCAGGTCCTTGCCCTGGTCGCCGATGAACACCTCGAGCCGCCACGGACGGCGCTCTCTGCAAGGCCCAAGGACGGTGCACATGATCACGCTCACGCGACTCTCGGGGACGAAGTTCGCTCTCAACTGCGACCTGATCGAGCGCGTCGACGCGACACCCGACACGGTCGTGACGCTGATCGACGGCAAGAAGTACGTCGTGATCGAGTCCCTCGACGAAGTCCTGACATCGGTCCGCCGCCATCGCGGCGAGGTGCTCGCCATGAGCACGGCGATCGACCTCGATGTCTGGGCGCGCACCGAGCCGCGGACCGCCCAGCTCGGCACCGTCTTCGAACACCCGACGGCCCGGCTCGGTCTGGCCCACGACGAAACGGACGGCTGATGGATCCGGCAACCCTGATCGGCGTCATCGGCGCACTCGTCTTCATCGTCGTCGCCAACGTGATGGAGGGCGGCAACCCGATGAGCTTGATGCTCATCCCGCCGATCCTCCTCGTCGTCGGCGGCACCATCATGATCTCGATCGCCGGTGGCACGCTGGCCGACGCCAAGCTCGCCGTACGCGGGCTGAAGCGGGCCTTCACCGGCTCGGCCAAGAACGCGTCGGACCTGGTGCCCGTCCTGGTCTCTCTCTCGGAGAAGGCCCGGCGCGAGGGCCTGCTGGCCCTCGAGGACGCGTTGGCCGACGTCGACGAGCCGTTCCTGTCCCGGGGGCTGACCCTGGCGATCGACGGCACGGACCCCGAAGAGGTGCGCGACATCCTCGAGGCCGAGGTCGTCGCCGTACACGCCGAGGCCAAGCAGTCGGCCAAGTTCTTCAACTCCGCCGGCGCCTACGCTCCGACCATCGGCATCATCGGCACGGTCATGGGCCTGGTGCACGTGCTCGAGAACCTGGCCCAGCCCGAGGAGCTCGGTCACCTCATCGCCGGCGCGTTCGTCGCCACGCTCTGGGGCGTCATGTCCGCCAACGTCTTCTTCCTCCCGGTCGGCGCGCGCATCGGCCGCCTCGGAGAGCTGGAGACCGGTCGGATGGAGCTGATCATCGAGGGCATCGCCGCCCTCCAGGCCGGCTCGAACCCCCGCGTCGTCGCCCAGCGCCTGCAGTCGTTGCTCCCCGCCGACCAACGTGAACCGGAGGCCGCCTGATGAGCGGCTCCCGGGGCCGCGGCCGCAGGCAGAAGCACGTCGAGCCGGAGGAGCACGAGAACCACGAGCGGTGGCTCGTCACGTACGCCGACATGCTCACGCTGCTGATGGTGCTCTTCATCGTGATGTTCGCGATGAGCCAGGTGGACCAGGAGAAGTACAACGCGTTGAAGAACGGCCTCGCCGACGGCTTCGGCGCCGATGCGTCGGTCATGACCGGCTCCGACTCGATCCTGGAGGAGAAGCTGGACGAGATCAGCCCGCAAGCCACGGAGATCCTGGACAAGCTCAGCGACGCCGACAAGGAGGCGGTCGCCAAGGCCCTCGGGGCGACGCAGTCGGGCGAGAGCGCGTCGTACGCCGCGGCTCGGGTCGAGTACGACCGCCTGGACAAGGTGCGGCGCAAGATCGTGTCCGCGCTCTCGAAGAAGGGTCTCACTGACGACGTCAGAACGGCGATCGACGAGCGCGGCCTGGTCGTCAGCCTGGTGTCGAAGCACGTCGTCTTCCAGCCCGATGTCGCCCAGCTGAGCCAACGTGGTCAGCAGGTGGTCGACACGCTCGCGCCAGTGCTGCGGGGGCTCACCGAGCAGCTGCGCATCGACGGGCACACCAACCAGGTCAAGGTCCACCCGCGCTACTTCGCCACGGACTGGGACCTGTCGGCCGCCCGCGCCGTCACGGTGCTGCGCCGGCTCAACGAGCGCAACCACGTGCCGGCCGGCCGGCTCTCGGTGTCGGCCTTCGGGCACGAGCGGCCCCTGGTCGACCCGACCCTGCCCAGGTCGCAGGGCGTCAACAAGCGGGTGGACATCGTCGTCCTCCCGGACGTCGACTCCGACACCCAGCAGCTGCTCGACGACGTGGCGGCAGACACCGCGAGCGGCGGCACGAGCGCGGCCGGCAAGACCGACACCGACACCGAGTCAGGCGAGGCCAGCAACGACGCCGGCCGCGAGGTCGACCACGAGACCGTGACCAGGAAGGACGGAGACGGGGATGACAACGAGCACGGCTGAGAAGACCGAGACCGAGGAAGAGACCAGCGGCGGTGGCGGCAGGCTCAAGAAGATCGCGATCGTGGTGGTCGTCGTACTCCTGGTCGCTGCTGCGGCCTGGTGGTTCGTGCTGCGCCCGAAGCCCGAGAAGGCGCCCGAGCCCGGCGAGATCGTGACGCTGGACTCGACGCAGATCAACCTCACCGGCGGGCACTACCTGAGGCTGGGTCTGGCCCTGCAGCTGACGACTGACGCCCACGAGGTCGACGGCAGCAAGGCACTGGACGCCGCGATCGACCTCTTCAGCGGGCGCACGATGGCGAGCATCTCGCAGCCGGTTCGCCGCGACGAGCTGAAGGCGAAGCTCGTCCACCAGCTCGACGAGAGCTACCACGGGGAGGTGATGGACGTCTACTTCACCGAGTTCGTGACCCAGTGAGGGCGGCGCAGATCCTGCCATGATCCAAGTCACTTCCACACAACTGCTCAGGTAGCTGCGCAGGGGGCCGATTCGTCTCTTCGTGCCGCCCTCAGAAACCCCTGACCAAGACCCCGACGTCCTCGTGGCGGATCGGGGTGGTCGGCGTGCCCCCACCGAGCCGGTCCTCTACGACTTCCGGCGCCCGATCCAGCTGTCGCGCGAACACTCGCGGATGCTCCAGGTCGCCCTGGACGGCTTCTGCCGCCAGGCGACGACGGTCCTCACGTCCTCGCTGCGCACCGTGTGCGCGGTGACCCTGACGGGGATCGAGCAGAGCACCTACGCCGAGTACGTCGACTCGCTGGAGGGCACGACCTACCTCACGATCTTCTCGGCCGAGCCGCTGCTCAGCAAGTGCGTGCTCGAGATCCCACTCACGGCCGTCATGACGGCCGTCGACCACATGCTCGGCGGTCCCGGTCGCGACGACCAGCCCGAGCGTCCGCTCACCGAGATCGAGACCGGGGTGTCCCGCGGCCTCATCGAGCGGCTCCTGCACGAGTTGCGTTACTCCCTCGCCTCGATCGTCACCTTCGAGCCGGTGGTGACCGGCGTCGAGTACAGCCCCCAGTTCGCGCAGGTGGCAGGGGCGTCGGACGTCATGGTCGCGATGCACTTCGAGCTGAAGCTCAACGAGCGCGAGTTCCACATGTCCATGTGCATGCCGTTCTCCGGGCTGCTCCCCCACCTGCTCCGGGCAGCGGCTCCAGCGCCGGTCTCCGACCGCGAGCGCGCCCAGCGCGCCCGCTCGGCCGCCGTGCTCAAGGACCAGTTCCAGCGCGTCCCGGTCGACGTCGCCGTCCGCCTGCGCCCCACCACGCTGAGCCCTGGAGACCTCGCCGCGCTGCAGCGGGGCGACGCCATCCGCCTGAACCACCCCGCCTCCGCGCCACTCGACGTGGTCGTGGACGGCATCAACTTCGCGCACGCCACCGCCGGAACCAGCGGGTTCCGGCTCGCCGCCCTGATCGTAGGCACCCCCAAGGAGACCCCGTGACCACCATGAACACCGCCGCCGAGATCGCCCTCGCCGCTGCCGCTGCCGGGGCGGCGGTGCTCCCGTCCAACGAGCCGTTGACTGTCGGTACGGTCGCCGAGGGCGACCCCCAGGTCGGCGCTTCCTTCGCCGGCGCGGTGATCGCCGACCTCGAGGCCGCGGTCTCCGGCCGGATCGCCGTCCTGGTCGGCCCCGAGCTGGTCGCCGCGCTCGCCGACAGCCCGCTGGGCGGCCTCGACCTGGCCGCGGCCCTCCAGCCGACACTGGACGCCGTCGCCGCCTCGCTGCACGGCCGCATCGGCGCCGCCCGCGAGGTCGGGACCGACCTCGTCGCCCGCGAGGTCGCCTCGCCGTCCACCGTCGTCTTCCTGCACACCACGTCGCTCGCCGCCGCCGTCCTGGTGCCGGACAACGTGCTGGCCGGCGCGATGAACGTCGACGCCGCCGCGGGCGCCAACGGCAGTCCGGCCGTCGAGGCTGCCGTGTCCGGCAACGTCCTGAGCTCGGTCGGCACGCTCGACCCGCAGCGAACCCCCGGTATCGAGCTCCTGCACGGCGTCGACATGGAGGTGACCGTCGAGATCGGTCGCACCCGGATGACGGTCCGTGACCTGCTCGACCTCACTCCCGGCGCCGTGCTGGAGCTGGACCGGGCCGCGGGCAGCCCGGCCGACCTCCTGGTCAACGGTCGGCTGATCGCGCGCGGCGAGGTCGTCGTCATCGACGAGGACTTCGGCCTGCGCATCACCGAGATCGCCGTTGACGCGGCAGCGAGCTGATCGGACGACATGCTCGAGCTCGCCATCCGCCTGGTCTTCTCGCTGGCCGTGGTCCTGGGTCTTCTCGCCCTCCTGACCAAGTTCGGCTCGCGCCGCTTCCGCGGCCGCAATAACGCCATGGTCCAGGTGCTGCACCGCCAGCACCTGTCCCGCGGTACCACCGTCTCCGTCGTCACCGTCGGCTCGCGCGTCCTGGTCCTCGGCACCACCGAGCACCAGGTCCACGTCCTGGCCGAGCTCGAGCCCGACGAGGTGATGGAGCACCTCGCCGGGCCGGCCCTCGACGTCGACACCGACGTCGCCAACGACGCCGCGGTCCTGACCCTCCCGACCTCGTCCGAGTCGGTCCTGGCCGGATCGGTCCTGGCCGGATCGGTCCTCAGCGTCGACACGTGGCGCCAGGCGTTCGCCGCCGCGAGCCGGAAAGCCTCATGACCACCGCACTGCGGCGCGCCGCCACGTTCGCCGGCGCCATCGTCGTCACGGTCCTCATTCCCGCGATCGTCCTGCCGCTCTCGGCGATGGCCGCGCCGGAGAACCCGGCCGGCCCGAACGGTCCCGCCGGGCCTTCCGGCGGCTCGGACGTCACGATCGGCCTGGACGGCCTGACCGACACACCCAGCACGTCGGTGACGGTCCTGATCGGGCTGACCCTGGTCTCCCTGCTCCCGGCCATCCTGCTCAGCTGCACGGCGTTCACCAAGATCTTCGTGGTGCTCGGTCTGACCCGCAACGCACTCGGGCTCCAGCAGACCCCGCCCAACCAGGTGCTCGCCGGCCTGGCGCTCTTCCTGAGCCTCTTCGTGATGGGGCCGGTGCTGAGCGAGATCAACGACGTCGCTCTCCAGCCCTACCTCGCCGGCGACCTGGCGACGGGGGCGGCGCTGGAGACCGGCATGGAGCCCCTTCGTGGCTTCATGCTCGAGAACACCGACGACGACGAGCTGGAGCTGCTGACGAACGTCGCCGACCGCGACCTGCCGGCCAACCGGGACGAGGTCGCGACCACCACGCTGATCCCGGCCTTCGTGCTGACCGAGCTCAAGCAGGCCTTCATCATCGGGTTCATCATCTTCATCCCGTTCCTGGTCATCGACCTGGTGGTCAGCGGCGCACTGATGGCACTCGGCATGATGATGATGCCGCCGGTGATGGTGTCGCTCCCCTTCAAGCTGCTGCTGTTCGTGATGGTCGACGGCTGGGCCCTCGTCATCAAGTCCCTCGTCTCCAGCTACGGATAGGCGCCATGTCCGACACCGCCATCATCGACATCGCCCTCCAGACGATGCTCGTCGCGCTGAAGCTGTCCGCGCCGATCCTGGTGACCGCCCTGGTGATCGGCTTCGCCGTCTCGCTCTTCCAGTCGCTGACCCAGATCCAGGAAGTCACGCTCGCGTTCGTGCCGAAGCTGGTCGGGGTCGGCATCGCCCTCCTGCTGTGCGGCAACTGGATGATGCACACCCTCGTCACGTTCACCAACAACCTCTTCGACGCCATCCCGTCGTTGTTGGGCTGAGGACGCGGATCTCTCCTCCATGACACTCACCGTCTCGGGCGAGCCCCTGGTGGCCTACCTCCTGGCCTCGGTCCGCATCGTCGCCTGGCTGGCCGTCGTGCCGCCGTTCTCCGGGCGCTCGGTGCCGACCATGGCGAAGGTGGTGCTCTCGTTGGGGCTCGCGTTCGCCGTGGTGCCCGACGGCGACAGCGTCCCGCTCGACACCGTAGGGCTGCTGCTCAACGTCCTGACGCAGGTGCTGGTGGGCGTGGCGATGGGCTTCGTGACCTACCTCCTGCTCGCCGCCATCGCGGCCGCCGGCAGCCTCATCGACGTCTTCGGCGGCTTCTCGCTCGCCCAGGGCTTCGACCCGCTGTCGATGAACTCCAACACGGTCTTCGGCAAGTTCCACCAGATGCTGGCGACGGTGCTGCTCTTCGTGACCGGTGGACACCTCATGGTGATCGGCGGCCTGCTGAAGACGTTCACCTTCCTGCCGCTCGGCACGACGCCCGAGTGGGACAGCTTCCCCGACGTCCTGCTCACCGCGTTCGGCCTGTTCTTCACCACGGCCGTGCAGATCGCGCTGCCGATGATCGCCGTGCTCTTCCTCGCCGACCTCGGTCTCGCCCTGCTCACCAAGGTCGCACCGCAGATGCAGGCGATGACGGTGATGTTCCCGGTCAAGATCGGCCTCACCCTGCTGCTGGTCGGCCTCTCCCTGCCGGTCATCCCCCACGCCCTCGACCGCCTGGTCGACCTCTCCACCCAGGCAATGTCCACATTGTCGGGCGCGGGCTGAGGTGATGGCGTGAGCGAGCGTAGCGAGCGAACAAGCCAACACAGCGCGACCTGTGCCTCGTGCGCGCACGGAGCGAAGCGAGTACGCGCATGAGCGAGGAGAAGTCCGAGAAGGCGACTTCCAAGAAGAACAAGGAGAACCGCAAGGAGGGCAAGGTCCCGCGCACCCAGGAGCTGGGCGCCTGGTCTGCCCTGGCGCTGTTCGCGCTGGCGCTCCCCAAGCTGCTCGGACACGAGGTCAAGGAGCTCCAGGGCCTAATGACCGCCAGCCTGAGCATGGGCGAGCACGCCGACATCGGGAAGGCCGTCACGATGCTGGGCGAGGGCCTGTGGCACGTGCTGGTCACGCTGCTGGCGCTCGGCACGGGTGTGCTCATCGTCGGTGTCGCGGGCGCACTCGCCCAGGGCGGGTTCTTCGTCGCCTACGACTCGGTGAAGCCGAAGCTCAGCAAGCTCAACCCGATCCAGGGCGTGAAGCGGATGTTCGGCGCACGCGCGTGGTGGGAGGCGACCAAGATGCTCGTACGCTGCGCCGTCGTGGTCGCTCTGGTCTGGATGACCGTCAAGGCCGCGATGCCGATGATCGGCGGCCTGATGCCGATGGAGGTCGTGCTCGACCAGACCGCGGCGAGCGCCCTGTCCATGATCCGCAACGTCGCGATCGTCGGCATCGTCCTCGGCGCAGCCGACTACATCATGCAGCGCCGAATGGTCGGCAAGCAGGCCCGAATGACCAAGGAAGAGGTCAAGCAGGAGCACAAGCAGTCCGAGGGCGACCCGATGCTCAAGGGCGCCATCCGATCGCGGCAGCTGGCCGCCTCGCGCAACCGGATGATGGCAGACGTGCCGTCCGCGGACTTCGTGCTGGTCAACCCGACCCACGTCGCGGTCGCCCTGCGCTACAACCCCGAGCGCGGCGCCCCGCGCGTGGTCGCTCGCGGTGCCGGAGTGATCGCCACCGCCATCCGGGAGAAGGCCGGCGAGGCACAGGTGCCTCTCGTCCGCGACATCCCGCTCGCGCGTGCGCTCTACACCTCCACCACCGTCGGCCAGGAGATCCCGGCAGAGCTCTTCGCGGCCGTCGCGCAGGTGCTCGCGTTCGTCATCAGCCGCCGTACGCACGGCCAGCGGGGTGGCGAGCACGGCAGCCCGCGCCGCGACCCCGACGTACCCAAGGTGAGCCCGGCCGGACATCGCCGCCGAAAGCCCTCAGGTCCCGCTCTCGCCGACCGATGAGACCTCCCGGACCCCAGGACGGAGTCATGCATCGGTGCCACGGATGGCGCGCCCGCACCTCTCCCGACCCGTTCTGACCTGGAGGCCCCTCCGTGAAGCGGATGAACCAGCTCGGCGTGCCCATCGGCATCGTGGCGATCGTCGTCATGCTGGTGGTCCCGCTGCCGGCCGCGGTCCTCGACCTGCTGATCGCCCTCAACATCACCGCCGCGCTCCTCGTGCTGATGACGGCGATGTTCGTGCACAAGCCGCTCGACTTCGCCGCGTTCCCCGCCGTGCTGCTGGTGATGACGCTCTTCCGGCTCGCGCTCAACGTGAGCGCCACCCGGCTCGTGCTGCTCGACGGCTTCGCGGGCAAGGTGATCGACACGTTCGGCCACTTCGTCGTCGGCGGGTCGCTGATCGTCGGGCTGATCGTGTTCGCGATCCTGCTGGTCATCCAGTTCGTCGTCATCACCAACGGCGCGGGGCGCGTCGCCGAGGTCGGCGCCCGCTTCACCCTCGACGCGATGCCGGGCAAGCAGATGGCCATCGACGCCGACCTCAACTCCGGCCTCATCGACGAGGACGAGGCCCGGCGCCGTCGCGCCGAGGTGCACGCCGAAGCCGACTTCTACGGCTCGATGGACGGCGCCTCGAAGTTCGTGAAGGGCGACGCGATCGCCGCGATCATCATCACCCTGGTCAACCTGATCGGCGGGTTCGCCATCGGCGTCGGCCAGCTGGGCATGCCGTTCGGCGAGGCGGTGACGACGTACAGCCTGCTGTCGGTCGGCGACGGCCTCGTGTCGCAGATCCCGGCGCTGCTCCTCTCGGTCGCGACCGGACTCATCGTGACCCGCTCGGTCAACGACGCCGACATGGGCTCGGACATCATCCGGCAGATGATGGCCAACCAGATGCCGCTGCGAGTGGCTGGGTTCGGCGCGCTCGGACTCTGCCTGATCCCGGGGCTGCCCAAACTCCCGTTCATCGTCGCCGGCGGCCTGATGCTGATCGCCTCGTCGCGCGCCGGGGCGGCCGCGAAGGAGGAGGCCGTGGAGGCGCAGCAGATCCAGCAGGCGCTCACCTCTCCCGACACCCCCGAGCTGCTGGCCGCCGAGATCCAGGTCGACCCCCTGGGCCTCGAGCTCTCCGCCGACATGATCGACCTCGTCGACCCCAGCAGCGGCGGCGACCTGCTCGAGCGGGTCAAGGCGCTGCGCCGCAAGATCGCCACGGACCTGGGCATCGTCGCTCCGCCGGTGCGCACCCGCGACAACCTGCAGCTCCCCAGCCGCACGTACGCGATCCTGCTCTTCGGCATCGAGGTGGCCCGCGGCGAGGCGCCCCCGGGCACGGTCCTCGCGATCGGCGACTTCCTCGGCTCGCTGCCGGGCCAGCAGACCCAGGAGCCGGTCTTCGGGCTCGACGCGAAGTGGATCCCCGCCGAGCTGCGCGGCCAGGCCGAGCTCAGCGGCGCAACCGTGGTCGACCGTGCGTCGGTCATCACCACCCACCTCGCCGAGATCATCACCCAACACGCCGGCCGCCTGCTCGGGCGCGAGGACGTGCGGATGCTCACCGACGTCGTCAAGCGCAGCCACCCCGTCGTGGTCGACGAGCTCACCCCGACCCAGCTCAGCCTCGGCGAGATGCAGCGCGTGCTGCAGGAGCTCCTCGACGAGAGCGTGTCCATCCGCGACCTGGTCCGGATCTTCGAGGCCCTGTCGCTCCGGGCGACCCGCACCAAGGAGCTGGACCCGCTCGTGGAGGCAGCGCGTCAGGCGCTCGGACCGGCCATCGCGGCGCCGTACGCCGTGGACAAGACGCTGCACGTGCTCACTCTCGAGCCGCAGCTGGAGCAGGCGATCCTCGAGTCACTGCGCCCAGGCGATCTCGGCCAGGCCATTGCCCTCGACCCCGAGACCAGCCAGACGCTGCTGCGCAACCTCGCCCAGCTCACGCAGGAGGTCGAGAACCGCAACATCCGGCCGGTGCTGGTCTGCGCGCCGCAGGTGCGCGCGGCGCTGCGCCGGCTCGTGCAGCCGATCGTCCCGCGCCTCGCGGTGCTCTCCTACCAGGAGCTCACCGGGGCCGACCAGATCCGTTCCGAGGGCGTCGTCACTGCCGACACCCGCCTCGCCGTCAACGCCTGACCCGCTCACCGGAAGGTAGTCGCATGAGTCCACTGTCCTGGCCCGTCATGATCGGCACGCTCGCCGTCGGATCACCGGCCCTGTACGCCGCCCAGGTGAGTGGCACGCTCTCCCCCGACGTCGCCCTCGTGCGACTGCTGATCTGCATGGCCGGCGTGTGGCTGGTGTGCGCGGTCGTCGCCAGCATGATCAAGGGCACGGTGGCGGCCAACAAGCTCGCGGCGGTCGCGGAGGCGGCCGGCGACTCGGAATCGGAGCTCGACCCCGATGAGTACGCGAGAGGGCTCTCGATCGGCGAGCTCTCCGACGGGTTCGAGGAGATCGGCGAGACCGAGGCCGCCTGAGCTCGCCGTACGCCTCCGGAAACGCAGCGACCCGCAGGCGTCGGGCCCAGGTGGGCCCGGCTCCGGTGGACGTGATGACCGGATCGCCTGCGGGTCGGGTGACTGCGATGGATTCACCAGCAGCCGTCCTGGCGCGACTCCGCACCAGGTGTTGCTGATGGGCTGCTAGCGGGCAGCCACCTCACGCGTCCCAAAAGAGATCATTCTCCGGACCACCTCCTTTCCCGTGTGCGTCAACGGTAGGTCGCGCACCTCGGAGGATCAACGGGTTAATCAGACGACCTCGGTCACGGCCGCCGTGAACTGCGCGTTGTAGAGCCGGGCGTAGGCGCCGTCGGCCGCGAGCAGCTGCTCGTGGTCGCCCTGCTCGACGATCGCGCCGTCCTCCATGACGAGGATCAGGTCGGCGTCGCGGATGGTGCTCAGCCGGTGGGCGATCACGAAGCTCGTCCGGTCGGTGCGCAGCGCTGCCATCGCCTTCTGCAGCAGCAGCTCGGTGCGGGTGTCGACCGAGCTGGTGGCCTCGTCGAGGATCAGCAGCGCGGGGTCCGTCAGGAACGCCCGGGCGATCGTCACGAGCTGGCGCTCCCCCGCCGAGAGGTTGGAGCCCTCCTCGTCGATGACCGTGTCGTAGCCGTCGGGCAGCGAGTGCACGAACCGGTCCACGAACGTCGCACGCGCCGCCTCGAGGATCTGCTCCTCGGTGGCGTCCGGACGCCCGTACGCAATGTTGTCGCGGATCGTGCCCTCGAAGAGCCAGGTGTCCTGGAGGACCATGCCGATCTGCCCGCGCAGGGCCGAGCGCGGCATGCCCGCGACGTCCACGCCGTCGATCGTGATGCGGCCCGCGTCGACGTCGTAGAAGCGCATCACCAGGTTGACCAGCGTGGTCTTGCCGGCGCCCGTGGGCCCGACGATGGCGACCGTCTCACCTGGCCGGGCGACGAGCGAGAGGTCGGTGATGAGCGGACGCTCCTCGTCGTACCGGAACGACACGCGCTCGAAGGCCACCTCACCCCGTCGTACGGCGGGAGCGGCGAGAGCCGGGGCGTTCTCGACCTCGGCATCGGCATCGAGCAGCTCGAAGACCCGCTCGGCGGACGCGACGCCGGACTGCAGCAGGTTGGTCATCGACGCGACCGTCGTCAGCGGCTGGGTGAACTGCCGCGAGTACTGGATGAACGCCTGGACCTCACCCAGCGACAGGTTGCCGCTGGCGACCCGCAGACCGCCGACGACGGCCACCAGCACGTAGTTGAGGTTCCCGATGAACATCATCGCCGGCATGATCAGGCCGCTGACGAACTGCGCTCCGAAGCTGACCTTGAAGAGCTCGTCGTTCTCCTCAGCGAAGGTCTGCTCGACCTCGCCCTGCCGACCGAAGACCTTGACCAGTGCGTGGCCGGAGTAGGCCTCCTCGATCTGCGCGTTGAGCTTGCCCGTACGCCGCCACTGCGCCACGAACTGGCCCTGCGAGCGCTTCATGATCTGCGAGGTCACGATCAGCGACATCGGCACCGTGACGAGCGCGACCAGCGCGAGCAGCGGCGAGATCCAGAACATCATCCCGAGCACGGCGAGCACGGTCATCACCGAGGTGAGCAGCTGGCTCATCGTCTGCTGGAGGGTCGTGCTGACGTTGTCGATGTCGTTGGTGACGCGCGACAGCAGCTCGCCGCGAGGCGAACGGTCGAAGTAGTTCAGCGGCAGCCGGTTGATCTTCTCCTCGACGTCCTCACGCATCTGCCGGACGGTGTTCTGCACGACCGTGTTGAGGATGTAGCCCTGCAGCCACGCCAGCAGTGACGCGAAGACGTAGATCAGGAGCACGACCATCAGGACGTCGCCGACGGCGCCGAAGTCGACGCCCTCACCGGGCACGACGTCCTGACCCTGCACGGCGTCGGGCAGCGCCGACTCCGGGGTGCCGGCGGGGAACTGCGACCCGATGAAGCCGTTGAAGACCAGGTCGGTCGCGTGGCCGAGGATCCGCGGCGCGATCGACATCAGCGCGACGCTGGCGATGCCGAGGATGACGACGGCGATCGCCTTGCCGCGGTCGGGGCGCATCAGGCTGACGAGCCGCTTGGCGGACGGCCCGAAGTCCATCGCCTTCTGCCCGACCATGCCGCCGCCCATCGGGCCGCGGCCGGGGCCACCCTGGGGTGCCTCGATCCGCTCGGTGGCCTCGAAGCCCTGCTTCTTCTTGGTGTTGGTGTCGCTCATGCCGCTTCCTCTGCCGTGAGCTGGGAGGTGACGATCTCCTGGTACGTCGCGCACTCGGCCAGCAGCTCGTGGTGCGTGCCGCGACCGACGATCCGGCCGTCCTCGAGCACGAGGATCAGGTCGGCGTCGCGGATCGTGGAGACCCGTTGGGCGACGATGACGACGGTCGCGTCCTGGGTCTCGGGCCGTAGCGCCGCCCGCAACCGTGCGTCGGTCGCCAGGTCGAGGGCCGAGAAGGAGTCGTCGAAGAGGTAGATGCCGGGCTTGCGGATCAGCGCCCGCGCGATCGCGAGCCGCTGGCGCTGGCCGCCGGAGAAGTTGGTGCCGCCCTGGACCACAGCCGAGTCGAGCCCGTCGGGCATCGCCTCGACGAAGTCACGACCCTGCGCCACGTCGAGCGCGGCCCACATCTCCTCGTCGGTCGCGTCCGGCTTGCCGTGCTGGAGGTTGCTGCGGACCGTGCCGCTGAAGAGGTAGGCCTTCTGCGGCACCAGGCCGATCTGCTGCCACAGCAGGTCCGGGTCCACCCGCCGTACGTCGGTGCCGCCGACGCGGACGTCGCCGTCGGTGGCGTCGAAGAGCCGCGGCACCAGGTTGACCAGCGTGCTCTTGCCTGCGCCGGTCGAGCCGATCACGGCGACCATCTGGCCGGGGCGGGCCGAGAAGGAGACGTCGCTCAGCACCGGCTCCTCGGCACCGGGGTAGGCGAACGTGACGTGCTCGAGGTCGAGGTGGCCGCGCCGCGCGGGGTCCGGGGCGACAGGGTCGGCCGGGACCGGTACCGAGGTCTCGGTGTCGAGCACCTCGGCGATGCGGTCCGCGCAGACGGCTGCCCGCGGGATCATCATCAGCATGAACGTCGCCATCATCACCGACATCAGGATCTGCATCAGGTAGGAGAGGAAGGCGGTGAGTGCGCCGGGCATCATCTGGCCATTGTCGATCCGGTGACCGCCGAACCAGATCACGGCAACGCTGGAGACGTTCACGACCAGGATCACCAGCGGGAACATGGTCGCCATCCACCGACCGGCGGCGACGGCGACGTCGGTGAGGTCGTCGTTGGCCTTGCCGAACCGCTGCTTCTCGTACGGCTCCCGCACGAACGCGCGGACGACGCGGATGCCGGTGATCTGCTCGCGCAGCACCCGGTTGACCTCGTCGATCCGGCCCTGCATGAGTCGGAAGTTCGGCACCATCCGGCTGACGACGAACCCGACGCACAGGAAGAGCGCAGGCACGACCACCGCCAGGATCCAGCCGAGCCCCATGTCCTCGCGCAGCGCCATGATCACGCCGCCGACCATCATGATCGGGGCCGACACCGCGATCGTGCAGGTCATCAGGACGAGCATCTGCACCTGCTGCACGTCGTTCGTCGTACGGGTGATCAGCGACGGTGCGCCGAACTGCTGCACCTCACGGGTCGAGAACATGCCGACGCGGTGGAAGAGCGCCGCGCGCACGTCCCGGCCGAAGCTCATCGCGGTGCGCGAGCCGAACCGGACGGCGATCACCGAGCAGACGATCTGGCCGAAGGCCACGGCCAGCATCACCCCACCGGTGGTGACGATGTAGTGGGTGTCGCCGGTCGTGACGCCGTTGTCGATGATGTCGGCGTTGAGCGTCGGCAGGTAGAGCATCGCCATCACGCCGAGGAACTGGAACAAAACGACGACGCCCAGCCAGGCCCTGTAGGGCGCGAGTTGGGTGCGTAGAAGTCGGAGCAGCATCAGGTCGGGTCCTCGTCCTTGAGAATTCCGTGGAGGATCACGTCGACGATCTCTTCGGGGCTGAGCGGGCGCTGGTCGGAGATGTGGGGGTGACTGCCGGAGAAGGTCAGCAGCCGCACCAGGTCGACGACGCGCTCGACCGGGAGGGTGAAACGGTGGGCGTCGGGGGCGAGCAGCAGGGCGAGGCCGCCGCTGGCGAGGCGCTTGCGTGCCTCGGGGTCGCTGATCGTCGACGGCGGCTTGCGCATGCCCATCGCGGCCATCAGCGAGAAGATGCTGACGAAGCGGTGCTGGAGCAGCGTGGTGAAGGCGACGAGCCGCTCCCGCAGCTCGGTGTCCGGGTCGATCCGCGCCACCTCCTGGAGGAACACGATGGGATCGAACTCGGCTTCCATCACCGCGTCGAAGAGCTCCTCCTTGGTGGCGAACGCCCGGAACACGGTGCCTTCGGCGATGCCCGCGGCCTCGGCGATCAGCTTGGTCGTCGTCGCCCGTCCGTGCTCGTACAGGAGCGGCCGGGTCGCCGCGATGATCGCCTCCCGCCGCTCGTCCGGCGACATCGGCCGCGCGCGTTCCCGTTTGGTGTCCACGACCTGGAAGCATAAATGAGTGAGCACTCACTCACAAACGGTTTTCGAGGCTCAAGGGCACGAGGGAGGACCCTAGGTCTACGGGGCCAGGCGCTCCGTGACCCACCCGTCCGCCGTACGCCGGTAGACGAGGCGGTCGTGCAGCCGCGACGTCCGGCCCTGCCAGAACTCCACGACCTCGGGGCGTACGACGTACCCGCCCCACTCACCAGGGGTCGGTACGGCGTCCGGGAAGCGGGCCTCCGCGTCGGCGTACGCCGCCGCCAGGGCATCTCGGTTGGCGACGACCTGCGACTGGTGGGAGGCCACCGCCCCGAGCTGCGACCCGCGCGGACGGCTGGCGAAGTAGGCCTCGACATCGGCGCGCGGCAGCCGCGTCGCGACCCCCTCGATGCGGACCTGGCGCTCGAGCAGGTGCCACGGGAACAGCAGCGCGCAGCGCGGGTTGCCGGACAGCTCGGCGCCCTTGCGGGAGTCGGTGTTGGTGAAGAAGACGAAGCCGGCCTCGGAGACGCCCTTGAGCAGCACCATCCGCGAGGACGGGGCTAAGTCGGGACCGACCGTGCTCACCACCATCGCGTTGGCGTCGTGCTGGATGGCCTCGTGGGCCTCGCTCATCCACCGGCCGAACATCGCGATCGGGTCGGAGTCCAGGTCGGTCTCGTCGAGACCGTCGCGGGCGTACTCCTCACGGAGCGCGGAGAGGTCGAGGTCGGACATGCCCTCGACCCTAGTCCGGCACGGGTGCACAATGCGTGGCGGCGCCTGACGCGCGACAACTTCGAGTGCAAGGAGATGCAATGCCCGAGGTGCACCACGGACTGGAGGGCGTCGTCGCCTTCGAGACCCAGATCGCCGAGCCCGACAAGGAGGGGTCGGCGCTGCGCTACCGCGGCGTGGACATCGAGGACATCGTCGGCCGGGTGCCCTTCGAGAACGTCTGGGGGCTGCTGATCGACGGCTCGTACGCCCCCGGCCTCTCCCCCGCCGAGCCCTACAACCTCCCGGTCCACACGGGCGACGTCCGCGTCGACGTGCAGGCCGCGGTCGCCATGCTGGCGCCGGCCTTCGGGTTCGGCCAGACCTACGACATCAGCGACGAGCAGGCGCGCGAGGACCTCGGCCGGGTGGCCGTGATGGTGCTGTCCTACGCCGCACAGTCCGCCCGCGGACTCAACCAGCCCGTGGTGCCGCAGCGGGTCGTCGACGAGGGCCAGACGCTCGCCGAGAAGTTCCTGATCCGCTGGAAGGGCGAGGCCGACCCCAAGCACGTCAAGGCGATCGACGCCTACTGGAGCTCGGCCGCCGAGCACGGCATGAACGCCTCGACCTTCACCGCCCGCGTCATCACCTCCACCGGCGCCGACGTCGCCGCCGCCTTCTCCGGCGCGATCGGCGCGATGAGCGGTCCGCTGCACGGCGGCGCCCCGTCGCGCGTGCTCGGCATGATCGAGGAGGTCGAGAAGCGCGACGGCGACGCGACGGCGTACGTCAAGGAGCTGCTCGACAGCGGCGAGCGACTGATGGGGTTCGGTCACCGCGTCTACCGCGCCGAGGACCCGCGCGCCCGCGTGCTGCGCCGTACGGCGAAGGAGCTCGACGCCCCGCGCTACGCGGTCGCCGAGGCGCTGGAGCAGGCGGCCCTGGCCGAGCTGCGCGAGCGCCGGCCGGACCGGGTGCTCGAGACCAACGTGGAGTTCTGGGCGGCGATCGTGCTCGACTTCGCGGAGGTGCCGGCGCACATGTTCACCTCGATGTTCACGTGTGCGCGCACCGGTGGCTGGTCGGCGCACATCCTCGAGCAGAAGACGACGGGCCGGCTGATCCGGCCGTCCGCGATCTACACCGGCCCGGCCTCGCGCCCGGCCTCGGCGGTCGCGGGGTGGCGGTCCGAGTGGGACGTGTGAAGACCGACATCGACGCGCACTTCGGCGGCGTGACTCTCGCCTTCATGCCACGGGACGTCATACGAATTGTGGCCTCAAGCCCTCGATTCGTACGACGTCCCGGCTAGACCAGTCGTCGTGTCGTCTTCTCGAGGTAGGCCACCCCACGGGGCGAGACCTCGTAGCCGACGTCGAAGCTGCGGGTGAGCCCGAGGTTCTTCAGCTTGCGCACGTCGATCTTGAACGGGTCGCGCTCCCGACCCATCTCCGCCGCGAGGTCCGGTGCTCGCGTGTGCGGCCGGCGCCGGATGACGTCGAGGGTGGCCATCGTCCACGGGCCGTGACTGCTGGCGCGGTCGAGCCGCTCGAGCTTGGCGTCGATGGCGACCACGTCGTCGTCGGTGAGGTCGGCGCTCTCGCGGAGCGCCACTCGCGGGTCCGGTCCCGCCCAGCTCAGGACGACGCGGTAGGTCTCTCCGTCGGTCACCTTGTCGAGCTGACGCCGCAGCCGGTCGGCGTCCGGCCAGCCCGCGGCGACCGCTTCGTCGTCGGTGATCGCGGCCGGGTCGACGACGGCCACCTCGTCGACGCGGACCACGCCGGAGACAGTGCGGAACTCCGAGCCGACCACGACGTCCTGCTTGCGCCAGCGCCGGAATGCGAGGGTCACCGTGCCGTCGGCGACCCCGTGCGCGACCTTGGGAGGGAGCAGCATGCGGGGCAGCCTAGGGTTTGGCCGGCAGCAGCTTGGCGTAGCAGCGCGAGAGCGGCGCGTCCTTGTAGTAGCCGAACGGCGCGACCGGCCCGTAGCCGCTGCTCTCGTAGAGCGACATCGCCTCCGGCTGCCGCAGGCCCGTCTCCAAGACGACCGCCTCCGCGCCGTGCCCACCCGCATCGGACTCGAGCTGGGCGAGCATCAGCCGGGCCAGCCCTCGTCCGCGAGCCCGCGGTGCGACGTACATCCGCTTGATCTCGACGGTCGCTGTCGTGCCGAACGCCGCCACATCCGTGCGCCGCCAGGCGCCGGTCGCCACCGGCTCGCCCTCGGCGTACCCGACGAAGAAGTTGCCCGCCGGCGGCTCGAACATCAAGGGATCGAGCGGGGTCTCGTCCGGGCCGCCGTACCTGACGACGTACTCCGCCTGGACCTCGTCGATCAGCCGCATCGCGTCGGGGTGGCCGTAGCCGACGCGTTGGATGTTCATCATCTGTCATACCCCTGGGACTCGGTGCAGCGGCTGACAGAATAGGTAACCGTGAGCGACGCCCTGCAGATCCCCCGCGACCTCCTCCCCGCCGACGGGCGCTTCGGCGCCGGACCGTCGAAGATCCAGCCCGCGCACCTCGACGCGCTCGCAGCGACGGGTACGTCGTTGATGGGTACGTCGCACCGCCAGGCGCCGGTGCGCAACCTGGTCGGTCGGGTGCGATCGGGATTGGCCGACCTCTTCTCGCTCCCCGACGGCTACGAGGTCGTGCTGGGCAACGGTGGCGCGACGGCGTTCTGGGACGTCGCGACCTTCGGGCTGATCGACCAGAAGAGCCAGCACCTGTCGTTCGGAGAGTTCTCCGCCAAGTTCGCGTCCGCGGCCGCCGCCGCGCCGTGGCTGTCCGCCCCGTCGGTGATCAAGAGCGAGCCCGGCTCGCGCCCCGTCGCGGTCGCCGAGGACGGCATCGACGTCTACGCCTGGGCGCACAACGAGACGTCGACCGCCGTGATGGCGCCCGTCATACGTCCGTCCGGCATCTCCCCCGACGCCCTCGTGGTCATCGACGCGACATCGGGCGCCGGCGGGCTGCCGGTCGACGTGAGCGAGACCGACGTCTACTACTTCGCGCCGCAGAAGAGCTTCGCCTCCGACGGCGGCCTGTGGCTCGCACTGATGTCGCCGGCCGCGCTCGAACGCGCGGCCACGATCGCTGCGACCGACCGGCACATCCCGGCCTTCTTCGACCTGCCGACCGCGATCTCCAACTCGGCGCTCAACCAGACCTACAACACGCCCGGGGTCGCCACGCTCTTCCTGATGGCCGAGCAGCTCGACTGGATGAACGCCTCCGGCGGACTGCCCGCGATGGTCTCGCGCACCACCGCGTCGTCCGACCACCTCTACACGTGGGCCGAGAAGTCGCCGCATGCCTTCCCGTACGTCGCCGACCCGTCGCACCGCTCGCTGGTCATCGGCACCATCGACTTCGAGGAGCCCATCGACGCGGCCCGCATCGCCGCCGTGCTGCGTGCCAACGGCGTCGTCGACACCGAGCCCTACCGCAAGCTCGGGCGCAACCAGCTCCGCGTCGCGATGTACCCCGCCGTCGACCCCGCCGACGTCGAGGCCCTCACCGCCTGCATCGACTGGGTGATCGAGCGCCTCTGAGCTCCGGTGGTCGCCCGGACGTCATGCGGACAGAGCATCCGCTTGCTCCCTCTGTATGACGTCTTCGCGTCTGGAGCGCGCGCGAGCGCGACGCGGTGACCACTTCGACCACGTCGAGCCGCCCGGCCCGGAGGAGGGGCCGCTCGAGGTCGTGCGCAAGCCAGCGTCAGAGCCGGGAGAGCAGCGCGAGCACCCGCTCGGTGAGCAGGTCGGTCGCGGCGGCGTCGTACGACGGCAGCGAGCTGTCCTCGAAGAGGTGTCGGTCGCCCTCGTAGACGAAGAGCTCGCCGTCGCCCGTCGACGCGACGAGCTCGCGGGCAGCGTCGAGGTCGCCCTCGCCGGCGAAGAACTCGTCGGCATCCATGCCGTGCACCTGGACCGGGACGCCGTCGGGCCACGGGCCGATCGCCCACTCGCCGCTGATCGGCAGGCAGGACTCCAGCAGTACGGCGCCGGCCGCGCCCGGTCGCGTCTGGGCGAGCCGCTGCGCCTGCATCACCCCGGACGAGATGCCGGCGTACACGAGGCCGGCGGGCAGCGCGGCCACAGCCTCGTCGGCGAGCGCGGCGAGGTCGGGATGGTCCACGCCGTTGCTGTAGGCCGCACCGTCCTCGATCGACGAGAAGGTGCGGCCGCCGTACAGGTCGGGTGTGTGCACCGTGTGCCCGACGGCGCGCCATCGGGCCGCGAGCGCGTGCACGCCGGGGGTGAGCCCCTGGATGTGGTGGAAGAGGACGACGTCAGCCATACGAGCACGCTAGCCCCGGCCACCGACCGGCCGCGAGGCCCTCGAGCAAGCCAGGGAGAGCGCCCAGGGCCTCGGCGCCGAGCTCCTGTTCGACCGCTCGGACGATCCCGACGAACCGCTCTACGTGTTCGCCGACCCGGGCGGGCATCCGTTCTGCAGCTTCGCGGGCTAGTAGCCGCTCGGCATCCGCACCGTGTCGTGCTGCTCGAGGGCGACCCGCAACGCGTCCGGCAGGTGGTGCTCCTTCGTGGGACCGACGATCGGGGCGTCGACGACGGAGTTGCGGAGCACCCACGCGAGCGCGACCTGCGCCATGGGTACGCCGCGCGCCTCGGCGATCCTGGCGACGGCGTCGACGATCGGGCGGTTCTCCTCACCGACGTACCGCTGGCCCATCGGGTCGTTCTCGGAGCGCAGTGCGTCCGCTTGCTCTGTCCGTATGACGTCCCGCGCGCTCAGGGCTGATCCAACGCCGCGATCTTGCGCTCCAGCACCCGGCGCTCTGCCTCGCTCGCGCACAGGCGTACGGCGGCCTCGAGCTCGTCCCGCGCCTCGTCGACGCGACCGAGCCGGGTGAGCAGCTCACCGCGGACGGTCGGCAGCAGGTGCGTGCCGGTGAGCACTCCAGCGTCCACGAGATCGTCCACGATCGGCAGAGCCGCCGAAGGCCCATCGGCCATCGACACCGCGACCGCCCGGTTGAGGTCGACGATCGGCGAGGGGGCGAGTCGGCCGAGGGCCTCGTAGAGCACGACGATCCGGCTCCAGTCGGTGGCCTCGACAGACGGCGCGACCGCGTGGCACTCGGCGATCGCCGCCTGGACGCCGTACGACCCGAGGCCGCGACCGACAGACCCGGCCGCCTGCAGGGCCGCCCGGCCACGGCGGATCGCCGACCGGTCCCACCGGTGGCGGTCCTGGTCCTCGAGGAGCACCGCCGCACCCTCCTCGTCGACCCGCGCCGGGAAGCGCGCCGCCGTGAGCTCGAGCAGCGCCAGCAGCCCATAGGTCTCCGGCTCGGGCACCAGCTGGGTCAGCATCCGCGCCTGCCGGGTCGCCTCCCGCGCGAGATCGGTGCGGATCGGCGCGCTCCCCGCCGTGGCCGAGGAGCCCTCGGTGAAGATCAGGTAGACGACGCTGAGCACCGAGCCCAGCCGCTCGCGGCGCTCCTCGACCGGCGGCACCTCGAACGGCACCCGGGCAGCGGCCAGCGTCTTCTTCGCCCTCGTGATGCGGGCCTGCACCGTGGCCGTCGGCACCAGGAACCCCCGCGCGATCTCGTCGCTCGTGAGACCTCCGACCACCCGCAGCGTCAGCGCGACCTGCGCCTCCCGTGACAGCGTCGGGTGGCACGAAATGAACATCAGCGCCAGCACGTCGTCCTCGATCCGGTCCGGGTCCCAGTCGGGCTCCTCGGCCTCGTCGGCCTGGTGCGCGATCGCGGCGTACCTCTCGTCGAGGGCCGACCGCCGCCGGAACGCGTCGATCGCGCGCCGGCGGGCGGTCGTCAGCAGCCACCCGGCGGGATTGGCGGGTACGCCGTCCCGCGGCCAGGTCACCAGCGCGGCGGCGAGCGCCTCCTGCGCCATGTCCTCGGCGAGCCCGAAGTCGCCGGTGTAGCGGGCCAGGGTGCCGACGATGTGGGCGGACTCGATCCGCCACACCGCCTCGACGGCCTCGCGGGTGGAGCCGCTCACAGTGGGGTGATCACAGCTGGCCGTTCGACTCCCGCCACGCCCGCTCCTTCTGGATCCACGGGTTGTCCTGCGGGAACTCGTCGATGCTCGGCACGCGCCGGATCTCCGTCTTGATGCCCGGCCGGGTCATCGGCAGCCGCTTCGCCCACTCGACCGCCTCCTCCTTCGAGGCGACGTCGAGGATGTAGTAGCCGCCGAACAGCTCCTTCGTCTCGCCGTACGGCCCGTCGGTGACGACCGGAGGCGTGGACGAGTAGTCCACGACGACACCCTGCTCGGCCGCGTCGAGGCCCTCGGCCGCGACCAGCACTCCGGACGAGATCAGCTCGTCGTTGAAGCGGCCCATCGCCTCGAGCATGTCCTCGAACTTGACGTCCGCAAACGACGCCACGGCCTCGTCGTTGCCCCGCATGATCAGCATGTACTTCATCGGTCCGCCTCCATCGATCTGTGCTCCTCAGGGTCGTCGATCGACCCTCTCACCCAGCAGACGAACGGCACAGGCGCGAGATCGACACCCGTCGCGCACTTTCTAGAAATCTATTGATCTTCGATAGATTACGAGCGATCATCGATCTATGTTGCCGGAGCAACGGGCCGTCGTCCCCCTCAAGATCTTCCTCGTCGTGCTGTTCGGGATCCTGGTCGTCTTCCAGACCCTGTCCCTGCCGGGGCAGTTCCGCTACCAGGCCGAGCAGCACCCGGAGGACGCCGACGTGCGCTGGATCCTGACCGGCATCGCGGTCTTCCTGGTGCTCTGCGTGCAGGTCGTCGTGGTGGCAACCTGGAAGCTGCTCGGCCTGGTGTCGGCCGACCGGATCTTCACCCGGGACTCGTTGGTCTGGGTCGACGTCATCCTCGGGGCGATCGCCGCCGCCTGGCTGGTGGTGCTCGCGATCTTCCTCTGGGTCGGGTTCCACGCCGACGACCCTGGCGCACCGATGCTGCTCCTGCTGATCCTCGTCGCCGGCACCGTGCTCGGCCTGCTGATGGTCGTCATGCGCGCCCTGCTCCGGCAGGCCACCACACTGCGCACCGACATGGATGCGGTCATCTGATGCCGATCGTCGTACGCATCGACGTCGAGCTGGCGAAGCACAAGCTGAGTGTCGGCGAGTTCGCCGAACGGGTCGGCCTCACCCCGGCCAACGTCGCCGTGCTCAAGAACGGACGCGCCAAGGCGGTCCGCTTCAGCACCCTCGAGGCCATGTGCCGGGTGCTCGAGTGCCAGCCCGGCGACCTGCTGGAGTGGGTGGACGACGACTAAAGCGTTGCCTCGCCGTACGCCGGCGGCCTAGCGTCGTCGAATGGCTCTCGGGATCCACGCCCTGTGCTTCGACGCCCTCGATCCAGCCGGCCTGGCGGGATTCTGGTCGGGCGTCCTGGGCTGGGAGCTGGTCGACGACCCACGTGATGGTGTCGTCCTACTGCCGGACGACGACACCGGGTTCCGGCTCCGGTTCGTCCCGACGCAGGCGCCGAAGTCCGGCCCCAACCAGCTGCACTTCGACCTGACGAGCGCGTCCCTGGCGGATCAGCAGCACACCGTGGCGCGAGCGTTGGCGCTCGGCGGCCGGCACCTCGATGTCGGGCAGCTGCCCGAGGAGGAGCACGTGGTGCTCGCGGATCCCGAGGGCAACGAGTTCTGCGTGATCGAGCCGGGCAACAGCTTTCTAGCCGACTGCGGCTTCATCGGAGCGCTGTCGTCCGACGGTCTCCAGGAGGTCGGCTACTTCTGGAGCAAGGCCTTGGACTGGCCGCTGGTGTGGGACCAGGACGGGGAGACCGCCATCCGGGCGCCGTACGGCGGCCCGAAGATCACCTGGGGCGGTCCGCCCGTGGCGCCGAAGGTCGGCAGGAACCGGCTGCGGTTCGAACTCGCTCCGTCACCGGGCACCGACGAGGTGTCGCAGGTGGACCGCCTCGTCGCGCTGGGCGCGACCCGCATCGACCTGGACCTGCTGGCTGATCCCGGCGGCAACGAGTTCCGCGTGCTACGCCGCCCCGGTGGTTGAGGAGGCCGCCAGGCCTGTCGTTCCGGTGGTTGAGGAGGGCCGCCAGGCCCGTCTCGAAACCCCCGCAGCGAAGGCAGGGCGCCATTCGCGCACGTCTCCTGCGGTGGGCGGCGCCCCCGCTGCGCGGCTCACGCCCGGTCGCTGGACTCGCCGTGTCGCCGCCGACGTACGCCGCGATCCAGGCCCGCTGCGGCGCCACGCCTCGCTTTACGCTCCCCGGGCGTCCCCGCTCCGCGGACCCGCCGGTCGTCCCGGTGGTTGAGGAGGGCCGCCAGGCCCGTCGTACCGGTGGTTGAGGAGGGCGGCCAGGCCCGTCTCGAAACCCCCGCAGCGAAGACAGGGCGCCATTCGCGCACGATTCCCGACGCGGGCGGCGCCCCCGCTGCGCGACTCACGCCCGGTCGCTGGACTCGCCGTGTCGCCGCCGACGTACGCCGCGATCCAGGCCCGCTGCGGCGCCACGCCTCGCTTTACGCTCCCCGGGCGCGCCCGCTCCGCGGACCCGCCGATCGCCCCAGTGGTTGAGGTCGGTGGTTGAGGAGGGCCGCCAGGCCCGTTTCGAAACCCCCGCAGCGAAGGCAGGGCGCCATTCGCGCACGTTGTCTCGGTGGGCGGCTCAGTGGCGCTGGTGGACGTGCGGGCTGGGCATCCGTCTGACGAGGACGCCGATCTTGTCGATCCGGTGCTCGGGGTTGCCGAACCGGTCGGTCCAGTAGTTGCCGCGGGCATGGTCCTCCGGCGTCGCGCAGGTCGAGATGGTGATGTAGCCCTTCTTCGGCTTGACGCCCGGTCTGCCCGGCACAGCGGCGCGCTGCTCCCGCAGCGACTTCGCCGACCGGAACGACACCCAGCGAGTCGTGACCACCCGGTAGACGTAGCGCCAGCGACCGACGTCCACGAGCAACCGGTCACCGCGGTGCAGTGACGGCGTACGCCGGAAGACTCCGCCGTGCGAGGTGCGGTGCGCCGTGACCTGGTAGTTGCCGAGCCCACCCGGCCCGGTGCCGCCGCGCGGGCCGTGGGAGCTCGCGGCGATGCCACGGTTCTGGATCCGGGTGCCGGGAGCATCGTCGGTCTTGCCGCGGTAGGCGACGACCTTCAGGCTCCGGATGCCGACGGCCGGGATGGTCAGCCGAGCGTTGCGCGGCTTCCCGCTGCTGAACTCGGCCGGCTTCGCGACGTGCGTCGCGGGCGCCGTGGGGTGGCCGGTCGCCGGACGAGCGCTGGCAGGCTCGGTCGGGGCTCCGGCGAACGCGACCGCCAGTGCGGCAGCGACGGCGGTGAGGGCGAGACGCATAGGGGGCTGGTGCCCACCGACGGGGTTCACTAGCCCAACGCCTTCTGGACCATCGCGTACGTCGGGCCGTCGAACGCCACCAGCCGGGCCTCGGCGACCGACGTCTCCACCGACCCGAACACCTCCAGGGCACACGCGATCGTGTCGTCCTTGGGCCAGCCGTAGACACCCGCGGAGACCAGCGGGAAGGCGACGGTGACGGCGCCGAGCTCGTCTGCGACCGCGAGCGCGCGTGAGTAGCAGGACAGCAACAGCCCGCGGTCGGTCTGGCCGGCGGTGCGATTGGGGCCGACCACGTGGATCACCCACCGCGCGTGCAGGCGTCCGGCCGTGGTCCACCCGGCGTCGCCGGTGGCCAGGCCGTCGGGGAAGCGGCGTACGCAGTCCTCGAGGATCTCCGGGCCCCCTGCCCGGTGGATCGCGCCGTCCACTCCACCGCCACCGCGCATCGCGTTGCTGGCGGCGTTGACGATCGCGTCGACGCGCTGCTCGGCGATGTCACCCTGCACGGCGGTGATCTCCACGCTCAGGCCTCCTTCAACAGCTTCAGCGTCGCACGCTCGAGCGCGGCCTGTCGTGCGTCGGGCGTGTCGTAGGTGCGCCGGGTGGCGCGGTCGATGGTGCGGCCCTCCTCATAGGCGTCGATGACACGCGGGTCGACGTACGACGAACGCGCCAGCGTCGGGGTGTTGCCGAGGAAGGAGGCGACCTCCTTCATCGCACCGGCGACGGCGCGCTTGCGCGACGCCTTCGTCTCGCCGGGCTCCGGCGTCTCGGCGAGGGCAGCCGCGGCGAGCACGGTGGCGTGCCAGGTGCGGAAGTCCTTGGCGGTCGCCTCGAGACCCGTGGACGCCCGGACGTACTCGTTGACCAGGGCCGGCAGCACGGAACGCCAGGACCTGCCCTCCTTGTACGACAGGAGGCGGAGGTCGGCCCCCCGCCGGCGGCGCATGATCTCGACGGCCTCGATCACGACGGCGTCGTCGATCTCGATCTCGTGCTCGACCCCGGACTTCCCGACGAACGCGAAGACCAACCGGTCCTGGTGCCGGCGGACGTGGCGTCGCTCGAGGGTGGTCAGCCCGAACGAGCCGTTCTCGTCGGCGTACACGTCGTTGCCGATCCGGAAGTAGCCGAGGTCGAGCAGCCGTACGGCGACCGCGCAGGCCCGCTCGAGTGGCATGCCTTCGCGTCCGAGGTCGGTGATGACGAGCTCCCGCGCCTTGGTCAGCGCCTTGCCGAACCGCAGCATCCGGTCGAACTTCTCCGCGTCCCGCCGGGTCCGCCAGTCCGGGTGGTAGAGGTACTGACGACGGCCGGCGTCGTCGGTCCCCACCGCCTGCAGGTGCCCGTTGGCGTACGGCGTGACCCACACGTCGGTCCAGGCCGGCGGGATGACCAGGTCGCGCACCCGCTGGGCGTCCTCGTCGGAGAGACGAGCACCGTGCTCGTCGAGGTAGACGAAGCCGCGCCCGGCCCGCCGGCGGGTCCAGCCGGGCTGGTCCGGAGAGGTTCTACGAAGCCTGACCACGACGACGAAGTAGCCATCCCGCGCCTACCGCAAACACGATCCCGCAGCCGAGCCCCCACGGCCAGAGCGGCTCGCCCTCGTCATCGGCCTCGGTGTCGGTGTCGGTGTCGGCCTCAGCCGGCTCGGCGGCCGGCGGCTCGTCCGCCGCGGCCATCGTGTCGGCGACGTCCGACGGGAGCCGGATCCGGAGCACGTCGCTGAACTGGCCCTCGGTGCTCAGGTAGATCCGGTCGTCGGGGCCGACCGCGATCCCCTCGCCCTGGTCCTGCCGCGGCAGCTGGACCGAGTCCAACCGCTCGTGGCCGGGGAACGAGTAGACGGCCGCGCTCGTGTAGCCGCGCACGATGTAGTGCCGCCCGTCGGGGAAGAACGACCCGTCCGTGGCGAAGCTGAAGCCCTCCCCGACGGCCCGCATCTCGTTGGGGTGATCCGCGGAGAGCCGGCGCGGCGCGGCATAGATGGTGCCGCCGAACACGTCTTTGGAGACCACGAACAGCTGGCCGGTCTGGGGGTTCGCCATCAGCGTCTCGGCATCGTGCGCCCGGTCCGGATAGACCAGCTCGTACGCCGCGGGCGTGACCTCCTGGTCGGTTGCGCCGTACGGGACTCGTAGCACCGTGATCGAGTCGCGACCGCGGCGGTTGTCACCGGTGTCGCCGACCCACACCTCACCCGGGCCGGCCGGCGCGAGCGACTCGGTGTCGATCGGGTCGTCGGCCCAGGTGGTCGTGCCGACCGTCCGTCCGGAGCGGTCGACCACGAAGACGCGGCCACCGTCCCCGGAGTCGTTGACGGTCAGGAAGAGGTCGCCGGTGGCGACCAGTCCGCTGGACTCGACGATCGCCGGGTCCTGGAAGGAGAAGACGACCTTGCCCACCGGGGCCGAAGGGGCGGCCGTCGTGCCGACGACCATGGACAGCGCCGCTGCCAGGCCCAGGACGCGGTCGAGCATCAGGCGTCGAGGAGCTCGGCGAGCTTCGGGTGGATCCCCCAGGCGGCCACGAGCTCGTCGTACTCCTTGCGCACCGAGCCACCCTTCACCGGCCCGCCGGTGCGCACCGCGCGCAGCATGGTGTTGCGCGGCGTGTGCTGGCTCTCGACGAACTGCACGACGTCGACCCGGTAGCCCTGGAGCCGCATCAGCGATGCGCGCAGCCCGTCGGTCAGGGTGTCGGCGAGCCGTTCGCGGAGGATGCCGTGCCGGGTGAGCATGGCGTACGGCGACGGGGTCGGTGCCTTGCGGATCTGGGCAGCGATGTCGTGGTGGCAGCACGGCGCGGCGAGCACGAGCTGAGCGCCCCAGCCGACCGCCTGCGCCAGGGCTTCGTCGGTCGCCGTGTCGCATGCGTGCAGGGCGAGCACGACCTCGGGGGCAGGGTCGAGGGAGACCCCGCCGATGGTGCCGACGACGAACTCCGCATCCACGCCGAGCTCGGCGGCCACCGAGCTGTTGTGCTCGCGCGACTGCTCCTTGACGTCGACGCCGGTCAGCCGCACAGGCAGCTTGCGAACGCCGGTCAGGTAACGCTCGGCCGCGAAGGTCAGGTAGGCGTTGCCGCAGCCCAGGTCGACGATCCGCAGCGGTTCCTCGAGGGTCGGCCGACGCAGGTGCCCCTTGTCGATGGCCTCGATGATCGACGAGTCGAGCAGCCGCAGGAACTCCTCGACCTGGCGGTACTTCGACTGCCGGCTCGGCTTGATCCTGCCCTCGTCGTCGGAGATGCCGAGCACGAGGAAGACGGGGTCGTTCTCCGGCAGCAGCCGTTCCTTGGGCTTGTCGTGCCCCCGCGCCACCTCGACGGGAGCCGCCCGGTCGGTCGTGTGCACGATCGCCTCGAGCTTCTTCGT
The DNA here is from genome assembly GCF_039543845.1 of Nocardioides endophyticus. Taxonomy (NCBI): domain Bacteria; kingdom Bacillati; phylum Actinomycetota; class Actinomycetes; order Propionibacteriales; family Nocardioidaceae; genus Nocardioides; species Nocardioides endophyticus. The sequence continues at coordinate 362,415 of NZ_BAABKN010000014.1, forward strand.
CACCTTGAGGCCGTGGCTCTGGGTCGCGGTGTCGACGTGCCAGTCGCCGAACGGCTCGTCGAGCAGCGCGTCGACGGCGTCGCGCGACGCGTCGCCGACCGCGTGGTTCTCGGTGAAAGCCTGGGTCTGGTCGTACGTCGTGATCTGCAGGTGCGTCCCGGCCTTGAGGTCGACGTACCGCAGCTCCGCGCGCCGCCAGGTAGGCACCTCGCCCTTCTGGCGTCCAGAGGCGACCGCCTTGACGAGCACGTCGGGGTCGAGGATCAGCGACCGGAGGCGGTTGAGCTCACGAAGGAGAGGCTGTGTCGTCGCCTGGGCCATGTCACATCACCGCCGCGATCACGACGATCAGCAGGAGCGCCACCAGTGCGATCGGGATGACGAGTCGACGGTGGCGGGGATTCACCCGTTGAGTCTAGGTGCCTACTGCACAGGGCCATCCGGTGGTCGAGCAGCGAGCGCCGGCGAGCGTCGTCGAGACCCCCGCAGCCCACCCGCCCTGCCGCGCGCGGGGTTTCGAGGCTCGGCGCTGGCGCGCCTCGCACCTCAACCAGCGATCACGCGGGACGCGAAGAGCTCGGCCAGGTGCATCGTCGGAGTTCCACTGAGGTCGTCGAGCTGCACCCGGCAGGACATGCCGTCGGCGAGCACGACGGCGTCGGGGTTGGCGCGTACGGCGGGCAGCAGGTGGGTCTCGGCGACAGCCACCGATACCTCGTAGTGCCCCTTCTCCATGCCGAAGTTGCCGGCCAGCCCGCAGCAGCCCGCGACCTGGGTGACGGTCGCGCCCGCGCGCTCGAGGATCCGCTTGTCCGCGGCCCAGCCCAGGATCGAAGCCTGGTGGCAGTGCGGTTGGGCGACGACCTCGACGCCGTTCAGGTCCGGCAGCGGTACGTCGAGCCGTTCGACCAGCTCGGCGAAGGTGAGCACGTCGAGGTTGGCGCCGGTCAGCTCGGCAGCGTCGCTACGCAGGGTGGCCAGGCAGGACGGTTCGAGTCCTACGACCGGCACCCCCGACTCGACGTACGGCGTGAGCGTGCGGACCGTGCGCTCCATGATCGAGCGCGCCTGGTCGAGCTGGCCGGTCGTGATCCAGGTGAGGCCGCAGCAGGCGTCGTCGGCGATCACCCTCGCGGTGACGCCGACCGACTCCAGCCAGCGGATCGCTGCGTGCCCGTTGCCCGGGAAGAAGTGGTCACTGAAGGAGTCCGCCCAGATCCACACGTCCGGCACCACGTCAGGCACCCCGACCGATCGCCGCAGCGTCTTCGGCGCGAACGCCGGGATCGACCGCCGCTGGTCGATCCCGACGGTCGCCTTGGCCAGCCGTGCGACCGGACCGAGCTTCATCATCCGGTTGGCGACCGGCGCCATCGGGGCTGCCAGCGCCGCCCACTTCGGCAGCCGGCCCAGCAGGTAGTGGCTGCGCGGGCGCCTCTCGCCGAGCACGTCGTGCTTCTGGTGCAGCGCCTCCGCTTTGTACGTCGCCATGTCCACGCCGGTCGGGCAGTCGGACGCGCAACCCTTGCAAGCCAGGCAGAGGTCGAGCGCCTCCCCCACTGCTGGGTCGGCCAAGCCACCTACGAGCGACCCGTCGAGCGCCTCCTGCAGCACCCGGGAACGGCCGCGGGTGGAATCCTTCTCGTCCCTCGTCGCGAGGTACGACGGACACATCACGCCGTTCGTCTTCGGGGCCACGCACTTGCCGACGCCGGTGCAGCGGTGCACCGCGTTGCCGAAGACTCCGTCGTCGTGGACGAGCTTCAGCCCGGCGTTGATCGCGTGGCGCGGCCGGGTCGGGCGCAGGTCGGCGTCGAGCGGCGCCGGGTCGACGATGTTGCCGGGGTTGAGCAGGTTGCGGGGGTCGCAGATCGCCTTGACCGCACCGAACAGCCCGATGGACTCCTCGTCGTACATGATCGACAGCAGCTCGGAGCGCGCGCGGCCGTCGCCGTGCTCACCCGAGAGCGAGCCCCCGTGCTCACGCAGCTTCAGCGCGCACGCGGTGAGGAAGTCCCGGAAGACCGCGCTCCCCTCACTGAAGGGGAAGTCGATGCGCACGTGCACGCAGCCGTCGCCGAAGTGCCCATAGGGCACGCCGTCGAGGTCGTACTCACGCAGCAGCTCGTCGAAGTCGCGCAGCCAGGCGCCCAGTCGCGCGGGCGGGACCGCGGCGTCCTCCCAGCCGGAGTACGCCGGCCGCGACAGGCTCAGCGCGGCCAGGCCGGCGCCGTCCTCGCGGATCCGCCAGAGCGCGGCCGCCTCGGGCCCGTCCTGCACCACGCGGTGCGCGAGGGCGCCGCCCTCGGCGACGACCCGCGGCACCAGGTCGGGATCGGTGACCTCGACGAAGAGCCAGCCGGCGCCTCTCGGCAGCTCCGGCACGGCGTTGCCCTTGGCCCGCACCAGGTCGACGATCCGGGCGTCGAGCCCCTCGCAGGCGATCATCCGGCCGTCGGTGGCGGCGATCAGCGCAGGCACCGCGTCGGCCGCCTCGATCATCGAGGGGTAGCCGAGCACCACGAGCTGCCGGCCGGACTCGTCCTCGACGAGCCGCACGGTCGCCCCGGTCACGACGGCGAGCGTCCCCTCGGAGCCGACCAGGAAGCGGTCGACGTTCCGCCCGTTCTCCGGGAGCAGGTGCTCGAGCGAGTAACCGCTGACCTGCCGCCCGAACTGCCCGAACGTCGTCCGCACGTGCGCCAGGTGCTGGTCGACGAGGGTGCCGAGCCGGGCAGCCACGTCGGTCGCGCCGGGCGCCCACGCCACGTCGAGATCGACCACGTTGTCGACGGTGCGGCCGTAGCCCAGCGCCCGCGAGCCGCAGGCGTTGTTGCCGATCATCCCGCCGATCGTGCAACGGGTATGTGTCGACGGATCGGGGCCGAAGCGCAGGCCGTACGGCGCCGCCGCGCGCTGCAGGTCGGCGTGCACGACGCCGGGCTGCACGACGGCGGTGCGCGCCTCCCGGTCGATGGAGACGACGTTGTTGAGGTGCTTGAGGGTGTCGACCACGATCCCGGTGCCGACCGCGTTGCCGGCGATCGACGTGCCCGCTCCGCGCATGGTCACCGGCGCCCCGGTCTCCTGAGAGACGTCGAGGATCGCGGACAGCTCATCGGGGTGCCGGGGTCGGACCACGACCTGCGGGACGACCCGGTAGAGCGAGGCGTCGGACGAGTAGAGCGCCCGGGTCAGCGTCGAGTCATCAACGTCGCCGACGCCCCGGCTGCGCAGCTGAGCCGCCACATCTGACGGAGCCAGGTCCAGGGGCGTCTGCGTCACGTCACCAGTGTTCCATCGACCGACGGAACACCGCCGCCAGGTCCTCCTCCGTGGGACTCTTCGGAGCGGTCGCCAGCAGCCGCTGCTGCTGGACGGCACCCGCCACGAGATCCGGTACGTCGGCCTCGCCGTACCCGATCTCAGCCAGGCCGCTCGGGAGGCCGATGTCGCGCATCAGCGTCGCGAGGACCGCGGGGAGGGCATCGGGGCCGTCGCCGGCCGCAGGGTCGAGCAGCCGGGCGGCATGCAGGTGCCGCTCGGGAGCCGCATCGAAGGTGAACCGGAACGCTTCGGGAGCGGTCAGCGAGACCGCCATCCCGTGCGGGACCATCGGCTCGTCGGGGTAGCCCTCGGGCCGGTAGTCACGAACCCGGCCCGCGATCGGGTAGGCGTTGGCGTGCGGGATGTGCACCCCGGCGTTGCCGAAGCCGAGCCCGGCGAAGGTGGCAGCCAACGCCATCTGCTCGCGCGCACCGCTGTCCGTGCCGTCGCGCACCGCCGTGCGGAACGCCCCGGCCAGCAGGCTGAGCGCCTTCTCCGACCACATGTCCGCGATCGGGTTGGCCCCGCAGTACGGCACCCGCTGCTCCGGACGCTTGGCGTCGAAGTCGGCGTACCACCGCGCGGTGTAGCTCTCGAGCGCGTGACACAGGATGTCCATCCCGGCGGCGGCGGTCACCAGAGCCGGCTGCGTCATCGCGAGGGTGGGGTCGACGACCGCCAAGGTCGGCCGCAGCGCGGGGTGGCTGATCCCGGTCTTCACGTGCAGCGACAGCACGTCGAGCACGCAGATCGTCGTGCTCTCCGAGCCGGTCCCGGTCGTCGTCGGCACCGCCACCAGCGGCAGCAGCGGCTGGGTGGGCGCCTGCGCCTTCCCGACTGGAGCATTGATGTAGTCCATCAGCTCGCCCGGGTTGGTGGTGAGGAGGTTGACGGCCTTCGCCGTGTCGATCGCGGAGCCGCCACCGACGGCCATGATCGCGTCGAACGGCCCGACGTCGCGGGCGAACTCGATCGCCGCGTCCAGCGACGCATCGGTCGGCTCGACGTGCACCCCGTCGTACGTCGTGACGGCCACGCCGGCAGCGGCGACCTGCTCGGCGATCCGGGCCGGATGCCCGGTGGCCGCGACCCCGGGATCGGTCACCAGCAGCACCCGCCGGGCGCCCATCCGCGCCAGGTCGTGGCCGATCTCCGCTGCCGCTCCGGGGCCGAACTTCAGCGCGGGCGCGGCGTAGGTGAAGACGGTCTCACTCATTCGGCCACCATAGTTGTGGGACCTGCCCGTACCATCCGTGGTTGAAAGAGGGGGGCTTCATGCGGCACGCGCGCTGGATCGTGCCGGTGGCGGCAGTCGTTGTGCTGCTCACCGGCGGTGCGATCTATGCGGAGCGCCGCGATCCCGCGCCGGAGCAGCCGGGCGTCGAGACGGGCGCACCGCAGCCGGTCGTCGCCGGCAACCGGCTCGTCGACCAGCGCAGCGACGCGCAGTTCATCCCGCGCGGCGTCAACTGGAGCAGCTTCGAGTACGCGTGCGCCCAGGGCTGGGGCATGTCCACGCTCGACACCCTCGGTGGGTCCGACGCCGCCGAGGTCGAGGCCGCCGCGATCGCCGCCTGGGGAGCGAACACCGTCCGGCTCCCGCTCAACCAGGACTGTTGGCTCGGCACCCGCGGCGCGCCGGTGAGCGACCAGTTCGAGGAGCGCACGTCCGCCGGCTACCGCTCGAGCGTCCACGAGTTCGTGACGGCTCTCAACCGACAGGGCATGGTCGTCATCCTCGACCTGCACAGCCGCAAGCGCATGGGGCAGCCCGAGTTCGGCAACATCGCGATGCCCGACTCCGAGTCGCTGTCCTTCTGGCGGTCGGTGGCCGGCGAGTACAAGGACAACCCGTCGGTCATGTTCGACGCCTTCAACGAGCCGTACTCGCGCTACGACGCCGCCGACAACCTGGTCTTCGACCTAACCTGGCAGTGCTGGCGCGACGGCGGCTGCACGGCGCCGATCGAGGACGATCAGACCGCGACCGCAGGCCAGGTCACCTACTCCGTGCAGGGGATGGCCGCGGCGGTCGGCGAGATCCGCGACGCGGGTGCCGCGCAGCCCGTGCTGCTCGGCGGGCTCGACTATGCCAACGACCTGTCCCGCTGGCTCGACTTCGCACCCGACGACGACCAGCTCGTCGCCTCGTTCCACAGCTACGACTTCAAGGCCTGTGCCGACGAGAAGTGCTGGGACGCCGTGCTGGCGCCCATCGCGGATCGGGTGCCCGTGCTCACCGGCGAGCTCGGGGCGGAGGACCCACTGGACGGGTACGTCACGCGCTACCTGGACTGGGCCGACCGTCACCAGATCGGCTCGCTCTTCTGGGTCTGGGCCGACCATCCGTCCGACCCGATGGCGCTGGTCCGCGACGGCACCGGGACTCCCACCGAGTACGGCGTCCTGGCCCGTCGCTACCTGCGCTCGGCGGCCGTCGGATCCTGATCTGATCAGGTCGTTCTGTGTTGTTACCCCATTGTGGATCGGATGTTGACCCCCCGACGATCGCGCCCCGATAGCCTCCTTTCGAGCTTGGGGGACCTTTCTCGGATCACGCCGGGAACTACAGGGGGAAATCGATCATGGCCGTGCACGCCGGTTCGGCGCGACCACAGCGCATGTCAGTAGGAGCAGCGATCCTGCGTGTCTTCGTCACGCTGATCCTGTTCTTCGTCGTCTTCATCCCGTTCCTCATCGCGCCGTTGCTGGCCCTGGCCGCCGGGTACCTGGTCTACATCGTCATGCGCTCACGCGGCAGCAAGCCCACCAATGCCCCCAGCGCACCGGGTTCCCCGGCCGCTACGTCCCCCTCCGGATTCGGAGCAGGTGCCTCATGACGACCACCACCACCGCCCCCCAGGTGCGTGCCCGGCTGACCGACGGCGTCACCGGCGACCTCGGACGCCTGCTGCCCGAGGGCATCTGCCGCACCTTCCGGGTGATGCCGTACGCCGTCGCCGATGGCGTCGTACTCGTCGCGGCCGCCGAGGTCGACGACCCGATCACCCGCCAGGTGGTCGAGGAGCGCATCGACCGCCAGGTCCAGCTGGTCCGCCACACCGGCAACGAGATCAGCGAGGCCATCGACGAGGTCTACCCGCCTTCCGAGGGCCAGGTCGAGACCGCGGACGAGCGCCGGTCGCGGGTCCAGCTCGCGCGGATGCTCACCAACAGCGGCCTCGTCACCAACGAGCAGCTCCAGATCGCGATGATCGAGTACTCCCGGACCGGCGACCCTCTGGGCGACATCCTGGTCGCCCACGAGGCGATCACCGAGGACGTCCTGGTCGCGGCGCTCTCCGAGATGTACCAGATGCAGCGCGTCGGCCTCGCCGACTTCACTCCCGACCTGGAGGTCGCCCGGCGACTGCCCGAACGCCTCGCCCTGCGTCTCCAGGCGATCCCGGTGGCCGCGACCGAAGACCTCGTCCTGCTCGCCGCGGCCCGTCCGCTCGACGCCGAGCAGGTGCTGGACGTCGAGGAGGCGCTCGGCTCGCCGTTCCGCCAGCTCCTCGCGAACCGCACCGAGCTCGACCAGCTGATCCAGAAGGTGCACAGCGAGCACTACGCCGAGATCTCGACGGTCTCGCTGATGGAGTCCCAGCCCGAGGCCTCGGCTCACATCGTCTTCACCGGCGGTCAGAAGGCGTCCGCCGTCTGCCTGGGCATCGCGCTGCTGCTGTGCGGCATCGTCTGGCCGATGGGCACGCTCGTCGGCCTGGTCGCACTGGCGTCGCTGATCTACCTGCTGGTGTCCTGCTACAAGCTCCAGCTCACCTTCCGGGCGCTCGGCGCGCACCTCGAGACCGAGGTCACCGACGAGCAGGTCCTCGCGCTCGACGAGCGGACCCTCCCGATGTACACGATCCTGGTGCCGCTCTACAAGGAGGCCGGCATCGTCCGCCGCCTGGTGCGCGGCATCAACGAGCTGGACTGGCCGCGGACCCGCCTCGACGTGAAGCTCCTGTGCGAGGAGGACGACACCGAGACGATCGACATGATCAAGTCGCTCAACCTCCCGCCGCACTTCCACCTCGTCGTCGTGCCGGACAGCCAGCCGAAGACCAAGCCGAAGGCCTGCAACTACGGTCTCCAGCTCGCGACCGGCACCTTCTGCGTCATCTTCGACGCCGAGGACCGGCCCGACCCGGACGAGCTGAAGAAGGCGTACCTCGCCTTCCAGCACGTCGCCCCGAACGTCGCCTGCGTCCAGGCCAAGCTGAACCACTTCAACCAGAACCAGAACCTGCTGACGGCGTGGTTCGCCAACGAGTACTCGATGCACTTCGAGCTGGTGCTGCCGGCGATGGGGTCGGCCGGGGCGCCGATCCCGCTCGGCGGGACCTCGAACCACTTCATCACCTCGGTGCTGCGCGAGCTCGGTGCCTGGGACCCCTTCAACGTGACGGAGGACGCCGACCTGGGCATCCGCCTGCACCGCCAGGGCTATCGGACCGCGATGATCGACTCGACCACGCTCGAGGAGGCCAACTCCAACGTCCCGAACTGGATCCGTCAGCGCAGCCGCTGGATCAAGGGCTACCTGCAGACCTGGCTCGTGCACATGCGCAGCCCCGGCCGACTGCTGCGGGAGACCGGTCCCCGTGGGTTCATCAGCTTCAACCTGACGATGGGCAGCGCGTTCGTGCTCCTGATGAATCCCATCTTCTGGGGCCTGTCCACGCTCTACGTCCTCACCCAGGCCGGGTTCATCCAGCAGATGTTCCCCGGCTTCGTCTTCTACGCCGCGAGCACCTTGCTCTTCGTCGGCAACTTCACGTTCGTCTACCTCAACGTCGCCGGCAGCCTGCAGCGCGGCGAGTTCGGCATCACCCGGACGGCGCTGCTGTCGCCGCTGTACTGGGGACTGATGAGCTGGGCCGCCTGGAAGGGCGCCATCCAGCTCTTCACCAACCCGTTCTACTGGGAGAAGACCGAGCACGGTCTCGACGGCGGGGAGCACGAGTGATGACCACCACCCACGAGCCCGCCGCCCCGACCTCCGTCGTCATCGAGGACGCCGCGGCCAGCCACATCCGCGAGTCGCAGGAGCGCAAGGAGTCGCTCGTCCAGTGGGTCCACGGACGAGCGGGCGACATCACACGCCGTCCGTGGGAGAACCTCGCCGTGTTCGCCGCGTTCACCGGCTTCTACATCTGGTTCGGCTACTGGCTGGTCGTCAAGATGCACGTGGTCGGCTTCGAGACCCTCGACCGGCTCAACCGCGCGCTGATGATCTGGCACAACGACCCGGCGAAGCTCTCCGCGCTCGGGTTCGACTACCCGCCGCTGGCGACGCTTCTCATCTCGCCGCTGGCGATCTTCCCGGCCGTCACGTCCTCGTTAATCGCGGTCCCCATCGCCTCGGCCGCGTTCGCCGGCCTGACGATGATGTCCCTGAACACCATGATGCGTCGTGCCCAGATGGTCGGCCCGCTGCGGTACGCCGTCCTGATCGCCCTCGGCCTCAACCCGCTCTTCCTGCTGTACGCCGCCGGTGGCGCGCGCCAGTTCATCTGGCTCGCGTTCGTCGTGGTCGCCATGGGCGCGCTGGTCGCCTGGTACGTCACCGCCGACGTCCGCTACGTGATGCTCGCCGGCCTGGCCTTCTCAGTCGCCGCTCTCTCGGGCTACGCCAGCCTGCTCTGGTTCGTGCTCACCGCGGTGATGATCGGCGCCATCCTGGCCAAGCTCGGCGCCGACGGCAGCGAGGTCGAGGGCACGACCATCGGCTTCACCGTGCCCACGGCATACGTCATCGCGATCTGGACCGTCTTCAATCTGCTCCTGCTCTCCAAGCCGTTCTACTGGATCACCGCCGCCAGCGAAGCGGGCGGCATCGACCCCGGGGGCTCCACCGGCGTGGAGCTGTTCCAGGACACGGTCGACCTGGTGATCTACGGTGCACCGATCGCGATCGTGGTGCTACCCGTCCTGATCTTCATGGGGATCGCGCGCAGCAACCCGATGGCTCTCTGGCTGGGGGTGCTGCTCGGCGCGGCCATCGTCTCGCCGGCCCTGTCGGTCGCGCTCGGCCTGACCGACGCTCCCATGCAGATGCGCAACGCGCTCCCGATCCTGCTCCTGTCGGTCGTCGGCGCCATCTGGGCCGCCCGGTCGGCGGACACCAACAACATGATCGTCAGCGTCGCGCTGATCGTGCTGCTGGTGGCGAGCATCCCGTGGACCTTCCAGGCCATGAAGACCTACCGCTACCAGAACCTCGAGTCCAACTTCGCCGCCGCCGTGTCGACCCGTGAGTCGCAGGAGGGCGCGCAGACGCTCAGCGGAGCCACCGTGGGCACCAGGGACGAGCAGGCGACGGCCGACTACATCACCGCCAACATCACCGGCCGCAACACGATCCTCACCGACAACTCGAAGACGTACGCCGTGATGCTGCTGACCGGCAAGCCCGACCTGTTCGTCGACCGCGTCGACAAGAGCGACGGCCCCTGGAAGGACATCGCGCGCGACCCGGGCCGGTACGTCAACTACATGCTGATGAGCACCGACGGCGACGACCTGCTCAACCAGATGTACCCCGACGCTGCCGCCGGGTCCGACGGGCGCCTTCTGGTGATCTACCGGACCGACCGCTACGTCCTGCTCGGGGTGCCGGCGAACTTCGACCCCGACGACACCGCGGGACAGGCCGCCAGCGCAGATGGGGCCGGCCAGTGATGGACCAGAAGGCGAACCCGATCCAACCACCGCCGTCGGTCGAAGACCTGCTGGCCCTCGGCGCGGAGGCCCGCCTGGGCCAGGTCGACTTCGCGAACCGGCTCGTTCCCACGAGCGACGACGCGCACCCCACCCCCGCGCCGGCGTCGGCCGACGCCGGCGCCGGCGCCGGCATGGCGACCGTGACCTCGGTGCCTCCGCGCCGGCGGCCCGTCGCCGCGGCGCCGGAGGTGGCGGAGGCTGTCGTCGACCCTGAGGTCGAGGCCCTCGTCGAGCCGGATCCCGCTCCCAAGACCAAGCCCGCTCCCCGGAGCCGGCCCAAACCGGCGGCGAAGGCGGCCAAGCCCGCATCGAAGGCGAAGCCAGCACCCGACACCAAGCGGAAGCCGGCGCGGTCGCCCCAATCCGCCCAGCCGGTCGTCGAGCCGGTCGTGGAAGCGGCCGCCGGGCCGGCCGTCGAGCCCGTCATTCCCGCGATCCTGCCGATCGCCAACCTGTCTGGAGATGCCGTGTCTGCCAGCGCCGCCTACGACGACGAGTTCTCCGGCCACCAGGTCCCGGCCACGCGCGTCGTCGCCGACACCGCGGCCACGCTGCGGATTCCGGTGGAGTCGGTGCCGGCACCGGTCGTCGAGGCCTCGGCGGACTTCGGTGACACCGTGCAGGAGATCGCCGACGCCGCGATCGAGCGGCTCCGCGACGCGGAGAACGCCACCCTGCAGCACCTGGCAGCACTCGAGGCAGAGGCCGCCCGGCGCGCCGAGCTGCTCACCGCCCAGGCAGAGCTCGACGCCGAGCTGATCAGGATCACCGCGCGCCGTGAGGCCCACGCAATCATCAGTGCAGCGCGCTCCGAGGCGGGCCTCGGTGCTCCGAGCAGCCGCGACGCCCGCCAGCTGACCGAGATCAGCGACGCCGTGTCGCGCTTCGCCGAGTCCATCGAGTCGACCCTGACTCCGATGCACTCGCACGCGAGCCAGGGAGACCAGGCATGACCACGCGACGTCGCGGGACCCGTGCCGCCCTCGTCCTCGTCACGATCGGCGCCCTCACGCTGGCCGGTTGCGGCGGCGACGACGACCCCGCGTCCAAGAAGTCCGATCTCGAGGTCGTCGTCAACCCTGACGAGTCCTCGGTCGAGGGCGTAGCCGTGCCGGAGCGCCGGTTCTTCGCGGCCGACTCACCGTGGAACACCCGCATCGACGGCGCCGGTGTCGATGACCGGTCCGCGCAGATGATCGGCCTGGCGCGCGAGCGGGTCGGCGTGGTGCAGCGCAACGGCACCGAGGAGCTCGTGACGCAGCGGCGCATCGTCAACGACGGCGTCTACATCAACACCGAGCGGTGGACGACCGCGGTCGTCGCCGGTGGCCAGCCCACCAAGCTGGTGTGCCGCCAGATCGTCTGTGGCGACGGTGCGGACACCACGACCCTCAGCATCCCGTCCGACGTCGACCCCGACCCCCGCTACGACGGGTGGTTCACGGTGTTCGACGTCAGCAAGCCGATCGCCTACGACCTGTGGCGCGCGCGCCGCGAGGACGACGACACGATCTCCTACAACTTCATGCGGCAGTGGGACCTCGACGGTCCCGGCTTCCAGCCGCCGCAGTCCGTGAGCGCCCGAGGCTCCGGCCTGCCCCTCTTTGCCGGCCTGATCCGGCCGAAGGAGCTCGAGGCCGGGCTGATCAACCACGCGCTCGCGATCAGCGTGCCGGGCCCCGCCCAGAGCGTCTTCGTCGAGCCGGCGTCGTCGACCGACGGCAACGGCCGGGTGAACTCGCTCCCCGAGGGCGCCAGGATCCGGCTCAAGGCCAACGTCAACGTGGCCCGCCCGACTGATCCCAAGACCGGCAAGCCGATCCGGATGACGCCTCAGCAGCAGCGGATGTCCGACGCGATCGTGGCCGCGCTGCGCACCTACGGCGCCATCGTGGTGGACCGCGCCGCCGTCCCGACGCTCTACGCCCAGCGCGACGTCACCTCCGACATGATCGCCGGCAACGAGCTCGCCGGTCTGCACCTCGATGACTTCGAGGTCGTGGAGCTGGGCGGGAAGCACCGGTTCACTCCGGGAAGCAGCGCGCCGCCCAGCGCGTCGTCCAGCCCCTCACCGTCGGCCTCGGCCAGCACGAAGGACAACTGATGGCCATCCACCGCAGGACCGCGCGCCCGGCGCTGGTCGCCTTGGCGCTGTCCGGCGCACTACTGATGTCGGCGTGCTCCCAGAACGAGGACCCCGACGCGAGCGACCTCGTCGCCGACGCCCAGGCCCAGGACTACGCGGCCCAGCAGGCCGCGCAGACCGCGGTCACCAAGGCCAACAAGGCGCTCCCCGTGCGGCCGTCGGGCCAGCTTGCCATCGACGGTACGACGACCTTCACGCTCACCCGCGAAGGGGTCGAGCGCTACACGGCGACCGGCGCCTCGACGACGATCAAGGTGGGCGACAACACCCAGGACCAGGCTTTCCAAGAGCTGTGCTCCGGCAAGATCGACCTGGTCAACTCGGAGCGCTCCATCACGCGCAGCGAGTGGGAGGCCTGCCAGGCCGTCGGGCTCGACGTCGTGCAGTTCCAGATCGCGTCCGACGGCATCGTCATCGCGATCAAGTCCGAGTCCGACGTGGGCGGCGACTGTCTGAGCACCGACCAGGTGAAGGAGGTCTGGCGGGCCGGGTCGCCGATCACCGACTGGAGCCAGCTCGGCCTCGATGACGTCCCCATGGCGGTCGGCGGTCCGTCGGTGGGCAGCTTCCAGGTCGGCTTCGACGAGTTCGGCAAGACCGTGCTGGGATCGCAGGGCCCCAGCCAGACCGACCTCAGGTCCGACTACTTCAGCTACGACCGGTTCGACCAGGCCCGGAAGTTCCTCAACGGCGGCACCCGCAAGGCGAAGGTCGCCCAGACCTACCCCGACCGGGCCCGCCAACTCGGACTGCGCAAGTCGGAGCTGGTGACGGCCCGCCAGGTGCTCGCCGACGCTGCCAACGAGCTGCAGACCGCGAAGGCGGAGCGCGCGAAGGGCATCCGGGACAAGCGCAGCGCGGCCGACCAGGCCAAGGACGAGGCTCGGGTGGTGGCGGCCCGGGTCGCGGTGGACAAGGCGCGCGGCGCCGTCGTCACCGCCCGCGCGAGGTTCGAGCGCGCCAAGCGCCTGGCCGAGACAGCCGCCGACGCCCGCCGCACGATCGAGCGCAGCAACGGGCACGTGATCTACGCGCGCTTCGGCAACTACGAGCTGTTCGAGGAGGAGCTGCGGCCCTTCGAGATCACCCTGCCCGACGGTCACCGCAACTGTGTCTTCCCCAGCCAGACCACGATCGCCAGCGGCATCTACCCGCTGTCGACGCAGGTCCTGCTCACGACCACGACGCGCTCGCTGGAGCGCGACGAGGTCACCGGCTTCCTCAAGGACTACCTCATGTCCGCGCAGGACGCGGCCACCGAGGCGTCCATGATCGGCCTGACCGACGACACGCTGCGCCAAGAGCTCGCGTGGCTCGACGGGACCAGTCAGCCGACGCTGGTGATTCCTCCCGAGGACAAGCCCAAGGCTGACGCCGACCGCGACGCGACCGAACCGGGCGCACCGGCACGATGACCGCACCGTCTCGCCGCCTCGCCGGCATCGGTACCAGCCTGCTGCTCCTCGTGAGCCTGGTGGCCGGGGTCGGCGCCGTGCCGTCGTATGGCGATGGCGCGACGGCTCGCGCGGCTGCCCAGAAGACGGCTCAGACAACGGCTCAGAAGACGGTCCGCAAGGACAAGCGGATCGTGGTCAGCTGGAAGGGCGAGCGGAAGCGCCGCGTCTACCAGAAGACCGCGAACGTGCCAGGCATCGGCACCGTCGGCCTGGTCTGCCGGCCCAACAGCACCGAGGTCCGGATCCGGCCCAACAGCCGCACCCCCGAGACCCAGATGTGGATGGCCAAGTTCGAGGACAAAGGCAGCCGTGACGTCGTCGCGGTCAAGAACGTCCGCGTCTACACCTACGCCACCGCGGCCGACAACGGCCGGGGCGGCACCGGCCCGCGCGCCCACGAGGGTCTGAACCAGAAGCCCCGCATCGAGGACTTCCAGTCCGGCAACGCGTACGGCGTGATCAGCCAGCGCCCGGGCCGCAACCGGGACGGGCAGGGCGCACTGGCGACGCCGGCGACGTCGTTCAAGCTCACTTGGTGGTGGGAGCGGTTCGACCACCCGGGTCACCAGTACTGCAACATGGCGTTGACGCTGCACACCGACTCCGCGCGCCAGTTCGGGCTCAGCTGGCACGGCAGCACAGAAGGCGCGCGGCAGACCTCGAGCACCACGGCGATCCCGGGCATCGGCGACGCGATCGTGACGTGCGAGCCCGGCAGCAACGCGTACGACCAGACGGTGGCGTTCCGGCCGACCGGGGTCAACGCCGCAAGGTCGTTCATCGACTACGAGTACATCCAGGGCGAGGGCGACGTCGACGACCAGGTCGAGCACATCGACGACCTCGAGTACGACCCCGTCACCGGCCTCCTCGGTCCGATCGACCTCCCCCGCAACGGCATGATGCGGCTCTGGGTGTCGGTCAACGGTGTCAAGCAGGCCTACGTGCTGAGCTCCTACTTCGTCGTGAACAACGACCAGAACCCGGCCGTCAACGTGTGTGAGATCGCGGCAGCCCCGCTGCGCTAGGGCCGCCTGAGCGCCTCGCGCACCAGGTCGAGCACCGGCCGCTCGCCGGACTCGATCTCGGCGACGGGCACCCACGCGACGGCGTCGGTGGTGCCGCCGACCTCCGCGAGCGCGGGCTCCACGGCGTCATCGATGCTGACCCCGAAGGCCAGCGCGACCGCGTGGAAGTCCTCGTAGCGGCCCGAGGGCGCCGTACCGCTGAAGTGGTCGTCGTGGACCGCGACCAGCTCGCCGATCGTCCCGTCGACCCCGCACTCCTCCCGCAGCTCACGGAGCACCGCGCTGCGCGGAGACTCGCCGTGGCCGACGCCGCCACCCGGCAGCGTCCAGGAGCCGGTGTGGAAACCGCGCTCGGAGATGCGGGTCAGCAGCACCGCATCGCCTCGACGCACCAACGCATACGCGCCGAGCCGCTGGTGCCGGAACGGCCGGTGGTCGGCCAGCGCCTCGAGCACCATCGGCGCCGCCGGCACGGTGCCGTCGAGCACGGCCTCGACCGGTTGCCAGGCGGCGGCCATCGTCGAGCCGCCCACCTCGAGGACCTGCGGAGCCGGGGCGTCGGGCGAGACCCAGCCTTCGTAGACGATGCGCAGCGCATGGGCGTCGACCCGACGACCGTCGCGCCACACTCCAGGCAGGTGGGCCGAGTAGACCCGCGCGGTCTCACCGACCACGGCGTCGAGCCCGGTCTCCTCGCGGATCTCGCGGATCACCGCGTCCCGGGGGTCCTCGCCGTGGTCGAGGCCACCACCGGGCAGGGTCCACAGCTCGTCGGGCGTGACGGTCGGCGCCAGGCGACTGAGCAGCATGGCGCCGTCGCGGAGGATGACGGCGTACGCCGCGACGCGCTGACGCTTCGGCAACCCGCTCATACGAAGGGCGGTCGGTGGTCGCGGGCGATCGAGCGTCGGCCGGCCCAGCGCCAGACCCTGGCCGCACGGTCGCGGTCCTCGTCGGTGACGAGGTTGCCCATCCAACGCAGGGCCAGCGTCATCAGCCAGTCGGAGCGCATGCCGACCGGTCCCAGGGCCGGCAGCAGCCGCGGCACGGTGACCAGTCCGGCGAGCCGGCGGGCGATCGAGAACGACTCGCCGTAGTGCTCGCGCAGCAGGGCCGGCCAGGCCTGTGTGAGGTCCAGGTCGTCGCCGGGGCGCTCACCCATCATCTCGGCGACCAGCCGTCCGGTCTCGAGGCCGTAGTCGATGCCCTCGCCGTTGAGCGGGTTCACGCAGGCGGCGGCGTCGCCGATCAGCGCCCAGTTGCGACCGGCGACGTTCGAGACGGCACCGCCCATCGGCAGCAGTGCGGAGGTCGGCATCCGCAGCTCGTCGCCGAGCTGGAACTCGTCTCGCAGCTCGCTCGCGTAGTGCGCCATCAACGGCTTGATCGCGAGGTCAGCGGGTCGCTTGGCGGTGGCCAGGGTGCCGACGCCGAGGTTCACCTCGCCGGTGCCCAGCGGGAAGATCCAGCCGTAGCCCGACAGGATGGACCCCTTGGTTCCTGAGCCCGTCGCAGGGCCGCGGAGCTCGAGGTGGGAGCTGATCCACGGGTCGTCGGACATCCCGGAGACGACGTACGACCGGCCGGCGACGCCGTACACGGTCTCGCGGTGCCACTCGCGGCCGAGCACCTTGCCGAGCGGAGACCGTACGCCGTCGGCCACGATCAGCCGGCGGCAGGCGATCTCGACCGGGCCGGCGTCGGTGCGGAAGACGACCGCCGCGACGCGATCGCCCTCAAGCCTGACGTCGACGGCGCGGTGTCCGTCGACGGCCGTCGCGCCGGACTTGATGGCCGTCGTGCGGAGGTGGTCGTCGAGCTCGGTGCGCGCCACGGCCGAGCCCCAGTCGGGCAGGCTCCCGCCGGGCCAGGGCAGCAGCAGGGTCTGGCCGAACCCGTGGGCGCGGAGGCCCTGGTTGACGGTGTGGGCACGCAACCAGTCCTCGAGGCCCAGGCGCTGCAGCTCACCGATCGCGCGCGGGGTGAGCCCGTCGCCACAGGTCTTGTCCCGCGGGAAGACCGCGGCGTCGGCGAGCACGACCTCGGCGCCGGAGCGCGCCGCCCAGGCGGCGGCCGCCGACCCCGCGGGGCCGGCGCCCACGACCAGGACGTCGGTCTGCGCAGGGGTGTTCACCGGCCGATTGTCTCAGACCTGGGGCGCCCGACCCGTCACGAGGTACTGCAGCTGCACGTCGTGTCCGGGCGCGACGCCGTGCTGTCGGTCCAGCTCGAGGATCGACTCCAACGGGGTGACGCGGACGTCGACGAGCCCACCTTGCTCGAGCACCGACGCGGTCTCGTCGATCGACCGGGCATCGGCCAGCGGCAGCGTCGCATCCGGCCGGTCGCCGTACAGGTTGCCCAGGCCGTCGGCGAACCAGGTGCTGTCGACCATGGCGACGACGCCGCCTGGCCGAAGCAGCCGCACCCAGTTGGGCACGGCAGCCGCCGGGTCGCGCAGCGTCCACATGACGTAGCGGCCGACCACGGCGTCGAACGAGCGGTCGGCGAAGTCGGGTGCGACCGCGTCGCCGACGCGGATCGCCGGCGGCTCGGCCAGGAGCACCGCGTGCTCGCGCGCTCGCGCGATCATGCCCTCTGACAAGTCGATCCCGGTGACCCGGTGCCCCAGACCGGCGAGCACGAAGGCCACGTGGCCGCTGCCGGTCCCCACGTCCAAGACGTCGGCCGGCGCCGACGGCAGCGCCGCTGCCCAGATCCGCGCCCACGCGCCGATGTCGTCCGCCCTGCGCTCGGGGCGCTGCTGGTAGTCGTCGTACGCCGGGGCGCGGTCGGTCCAGTACTCGTTGATGCTGTCCTGCAGGTGGCTCATGCGATCTCCTCGCGGGCTGTCTCGAAGGGGCGGAAGAGCAGGTGGAGCTGGCCGGCCATCTCGACGCGTTGCACGCCGATGCCGTAGACGGGCTCGAGGGTCTCCGGCCTGAGCACGTCGTCGACGCGGCCGACGGCGGCGACCTCCCGGCGACCGAGGAGGACCAGATCATCGCAGTAGCGCGCCGCCAGGTTGAGGTCGTGGAGCACCACGACCGCCGTCGTCCCGAGGTCGGCAGCGAGGTCAGCGACCAACCCCAGGACCTCGTGCTGGTAGCGGATGTCGAGGTGGTTGGTCGGCTCGTCGAGCAGCAGGTGGCTCGCTTGCTGGGTGAGCGCGCGGGCGATCAGTACCCGCTGCCGCTCGCCACCGGAGATTCCTGTGTAGGCCCGCGCGGCCAGCTGTTCCGCGCCGACTCGGCGCAGCGCCTGGCTCGCGATCGCGTGGTCCACCGCTCCGGCGCGTTGGAAGGCCGACAGGTGCGGCGCCCTCCCCAGCAGCACCATCTCCGCCACCGTCAGCGAGCTCTCGGCCCCCGTCTCCTGGACCACCACCGCCAACCGGCGTGCCGCGTCGCGAGGCCGGAGGTCCGAGAGCGGCACGCCGTCGATGGTGACCGTGCCGATCGGCCCCGCGAGTGCGCCGTACAGGAGCCGCAGCAGCGTGGTCTTGCCGCTTCCGTTCGGACCGATCAGGCCCAGCACCCGTCCCGGCACGGCGGCCAGCCCCACCGCCTGGAGCACCGGCTCCGTACCGTAGGACCAGGACAGGTCCTCGGCCTCGATCACTCGCCCGATCCGAACCGTTCGACGATCCGCTCGACGCCGTCGATCGACAGCGGGGTCGGCGGCTCGGTGAAGTTGAACAGCTGCGTCATGAGGTCACCGTTGCGGACGGCCGTCAGCTCCTCGGCGCCGGGCAGGTCAGTGACCGCCTTCTCGACCTCGGCCGGGTCACCGTCGCCGTACAGGAGGATCAGGACGTCGGGGTCCCGCCCGAGCAGCTCCTCGAGGGTCACCTCGAAGACCCGGTCGTCGACGTCGCCGAAGGCGTTCTCGAACCCGGCCGTGCGCAGCTGCGGATCGGCCATGCTCTTGGCCCCGTAGGCGTACGTCGTGCCGCCGCCGACCGTCGGGTAGAGCACGGCCGCCGTCCGCCCTGATGCCTGACCCACCCCGGCCTGGACCTCGGCCGTACGATCCTTCAGCTCGGCGACCGCCGCCGACGCCTCTGCCTCTCGGCCGAAGACGCGGCCGTACGCCTCCAGCTGCGTGTAGACGTCGTCGAAGCCGGGATCGTCGATCCCCTCCTCGCACATCGCGGGCTCCTCGAGCAGCGGGATGTCGACCGCGGCCAGGGTCTCGCGCGACAGGTTGTCGACTTGCCCCAGGACCAGGTCGGGCTCCTGGCTGATCACGACCTCCTTGGAGATCTGCAGGTGGCCGCTGGCGCCGGTCTCGTCGGTGAGCAGCTCGATGTCGTCGAGCTCGGCGAGGGTCTCGTCGTCGTAGTACTCCGCTGGGTACTGGCCGGCCCGTGCGGTGACCCGGTCCATCACTCCCAGCTCGTGGAGGTAGGGCACCGCCGCACTCTTGAGCAGCACGATCCGTTCGGGCGCTGACTCGAAGGTGACAACGGTGCCGCAGTTCTCGACGGTGATGGGGAACGACCCGGACGTCGCGGAGGTCGGCTTGTCCTCGTCGGCCTCACTGCCGCAGGCGGAGAGTCCTCCGGCGAGCAGCGCGCAGGCGAGGACCAATCGGGGAGTGACGGGCACAGGGGCTCCTTCAGGCGGTGGTGGCATGCAGCCGACGGATGAGCACGAGCAGGAACGGCGCTCCGACGAGGGAGGTGATGATCCCGATCGGGATCTCCTGGGGTTGGAAGAGCGTCCGCGCCAGGATGTCGGCCCAGACCAGGAGGATCGCTCCCATCAGGGCCGCAACCGGGACGACGCGGGCATGGGTCGCACCGACCGCTCGACGGGCGAGGTGCGGCACCACGAGCCCGACGAAGCCGATGCTGCCCGCTGCCGACACGACCACCCCGACGCAGAGGGCGACGACGACGAGCAGCCGCAGGCGCAGCCGCTCCGGGCAGACACCCAGGGTGTGGGCCGTCTCGTCGCCGATCGCCAGCACGTCCAGGTGGCGACCCCAGCAGGTGAGGACCGCTGCCGAACCGATCACGACGAGTGCCGTGATCGCGAGGGGCAGGTTCCACTGGGCGAGACCGAGCGAGCCGAGAAGCCAGAACAGCACCGACCGTGCGCCCTCGGCCGAACCGGAGGCGAAGATCAGGAAGCTGGTCGTCGCATAGAGCGCGTAGCCGACCGCGACGCCGGCGAGCAGCAAGCGCACCGACGTGACGCGACCGGCGGTGCGGGCAACCAGGAACACGAGCAGGGAGGCGGTGAGCGCGCCCAGGAACGCCGTGGCCTGCAGGGTGTACTCGAAGGCCCCCACGCCGACCCCGAAGAGGATGGCCGCCGCGGCACCCGTCGAGGCTCCGGAGTTGACGCCCAGCAGGTAGGGATCGGCGAGGACGTTGCGCACCATCGCCTGGAGCGCGACGCCGCACACGGCCAGGCCGGCACCGACCAGGATCCCGAGCAGCACCCGCGGCATCCGGACCTGCCAGATGATCGCGTCGACCGGCCCACTCCAGGCGCGCTCGCCCGGCCAGCCGAGCAGGTGATGGCCGATGATCTGGGCGACCGTCCCGGCCGGCACCGCGAACGCGCCGACGCCGAGGCCGACGACGACCGTGCCGAGCAGTGCCAGCACGAGGCCGATCAGCCACCCCGTCGTACGACGGCGCGTCGGCCCGAGGCCGAGCGAGTCACCGGGGTTCTGCTCCAGGTCGCGGCGCATGACCTCGACAGCTGCCTGCGCCACTCGGCCCTCCTGCCAGTTCTAGCTTGTTGCGAACAATGTGCAACAAGGTAGACGAGAGCCTCTCGGCGACCGACGACGGGGTCGGTCGACTGCTCGTCAGCGCAGCACGGAGTCGGTCACCACAGGACGCTCCTTGCCCAGGAAGAAGATCCCGGGGAGGCCCTGGGTCTCGAACCCCTGGCTCGGGTTCCGCTCCAGGGTCGAGCTCCGGACCCGCATCGTGCCGCGGCGGTCGTTGCTCACGAAGAACACCGCTCCCCCGCCCTCCTTCGCGACGTTGCGTCGCAGCAAGGTGCCACCGAGGTCGAGCGTGAACAGATTGCCGTCGAGGTAGATCGCGCCGCCGCTGCCACCGCCCGGCGTGCCGGGGTTCGGTGGGTTGGCGCCGCGACCGGTCGCGCGGTTGCCGACGAAGGTGCTGTTGAGGACCCGCCACGAGACACCGATGCTGCTGAGCGCGCCGCCATTGCTGCACCGGCCGCCACGGAACTCGCTGTCCACGACGTACACCGGGCGGTCCCGGTGCTGGTCGAGCACGCGGACCGCGGCGCCCCCGAGGTCCGCCCCGGTTCGGTAGCACCGGTTGCCCAGGAACCGGGTGTCGACGATCTTGAGGCGTCCGCCGCGAACGAACATCGCACCGCCGCCACCACCCTCGTACCGTTTGCTCCTCGCATTGCCATGGGCGAGCGTGAGGTGCTGGACGACGAGCCTCGGGGATGCCTGGTCGTCGCAGTGAGAGGTGGTCCAGCCCTGCTTCGGGTCGCAGGTGTCCTGGTAGAGGATGCGGCGCACTCCCCCGCCGTCCAGCGTCACCAGGCCGCCGCCGTCGATGACCACCCGCCGCGACTCGTTGACGACCTTCGCGGTCTGCGCCATCCGGATCGTCACCGGGTCCGGCCCGCAGTCGAACGTGATGACGCCGCCCCGCGCGACCGCGCGGACCACCGCGGCCGACGTGCAGCTCGCTGGGCTACCCCGCCCGATCACCCGGTCCGGGTGGGACGTGTCCACCGCCCGACCCTCGCGAGGCACGGGGACCCGCTGCACGCCGTCGGCGGACGAGGGGGGCGCGAGACCCAGCAGGGTGAGCACGAGGGCTAGTGGAAGCAGGACCCGAGTCATGCGGCGACCGTAACGCGGAAATGACCGAGGTCCCACCGCCCAGGGGGCGATGGGGCCTCGGTACGACTCGGTTGCGAGACGCGTCACGCATCCCGCGCTGGCGCGCGGTCTGCGTCGACGCTCCTCAACCTTTGCGTCTGGATCTTGGTGTTAATTCTGGTAGGACCCAAAGTCGAAGTCGTCGAGAGCCACGGCCTGGCCGCCGTTGCCGAACTCGTAGTCGTAGGAGTCGTAACCGGTGACGGAGTACGCCGCGGCGCGGGCCTCCTCGGTGGGCTCCACCCGGATGTTGCGGTACCGCTCGAGGCCGGTACCAGCCGGGATCAGCTTGCCGATGATCACGTTCTCCTTCAGACCGCGCAACGAGTCCGAGCGGCCGTGGATCGCCGCGTCGGTGAGGACGCGGGTCGTCTCCTGGAAGGAGGCCGCCGAGAGCCACGACTCGGTCGCCAGCGAGGCCTTGGTGATGCCCATCAGCACCGGACGACCCGAGGCCGGCTTGCCGCCCTCGGAGACGACGCGACGGTTCTCCTCCTCGAAGCGACCCCGATCGACGAGGTCGGACGGGAGCAGCACGGTCTCACCAGACTCGATCACCGTGACCCGGCGCAGCATCTGCCGGACGATGATCTCGATGTGCTTGTCGTGGATCGACACGCCCTGGCTGCGGTACACGGCCTGGACCTCGTCCACCAGGTGCTCCTGCGCCCGACGGACACCCAGGATCCGCAGGACGTCCTGCGGGTCGGGGGTACCGACGGTGAGCATCTGGCCGACCTCGATGTGCTCGCCGTCCGCGACCAGCAGCCGCGACCGCTTCGAGACCGGGTACTCCTGGACCTCGGAGCCGTCGTCCGGCGTGATGAGGATCTTCCGAGTCTTGTCGGTCTCGTCGATCTCCACCCGGCCAGCGGCCTCGGCGATCGGCGAACGACCCTTGGGCGAACGCGCCTCGAAGAGCTCGACCACGCGGGGCAGACCCTGCGTGATGTCGTCGGCCGAGGCCACACCACCGGTGTGGAAGGTACGCATCGTCAGCTGCGTGCCGGGCTCACCGATCGACTGGGCCGCGATGATCCCGACGGCCTCGCCGATGTCGACGAGCTTGCCGGTGGCCAGCGAACGGCCGTAGCACTTCGCGCAGGTGCCGGTCTTGGCGTCACAGGTCAGCACGGAGCGGACCTTGACCTCCTCGATGCCGGCCGCGATCAGCTCGCCGATCTTGACGTCGCCCAGGTCCTCGCCGGCGCCGGCGAGCACGTCGCCGGTCGTCGGGTGGGTGACCTCGGTGGCAGCCGAGCGGGCGTACGCCGCGGTCTCGGCGTTCTCCGCCTTGACCACGGTGCCGTCCTCGAGGCGCTCACCGATCCGCTTGGGCAGACCGCGCTCGGTGCCGCAG
Organism: Nocardioides endophyticus; assembly: GCF_039543845.1. Classification (NCBI taxonomy): domain Bacteria; kingdom Bacillati; phylum Actinomycetota; class Actinomycetes; order Propionibacteriales; family Nocardioidaceae; genus Nocardioides; species Nocardioides endophyticus. Next base: position 385,356 of record NZ_BAABKN010000014.1, read on the forward strand.
TCGTCCTCACGGATGATGACGTCCTGCGACACGTCCACCAGACGACGGGTCAGGTAGCCCGAGTCGGCGGTCCGCAGAGCGGTGTCCGCCAGACCCTTGCGGGCACCGTGCGTCGCGATGAAGTACTCGAGGACGGTCAGGCCCTCACGGAAGTTGGACTTGATCGGGCGCGGGATGATCTCGCCCTTCGGGTTGGCCACGAGGCCACGCATGGCCGCGACCTGCCGGATCTGGTTCATGTTTCCGGAGGCACCCGACTCGACCATCATGTAGATCGGGTTGGCGCGGTCGAACGTGAGCTCCATCGCCTTGCCGACCTCGTTGGCCGCCTGGGTCCAGATCTCGATGAGCTCCTGACGACGCTCCTCGTCGGTGACCAGACCACGCTCGAACTGCGTCTGGACCTTCGCGGCCTGGGCCTCGAAGCCCGACAGGATCTGGATCTTCTCCGGCGGCGTCGTGACGTCGTCGATCGACACCGTGACACCCGAGAAGGTGGCCCAGCGGAAGCCGGCGTCCTTCAGCGCGTCCAGCGACGCGGCGACCTCGACCTTGGTGTAGCGCTCGGCCAGGTCGTTGACGATCGCGCCGAGGGCCTTCTTGCCGACCTCGTAGTTCACGTACGGGTAGTCCGCGGGCAGGGTCTCGTTGAAGATCGCCCGTCCGAGGGTGGTCTCCAGCGTGATCTGCTCACCGGGGGCCAGCGGCTCGAGACCGAGCTCGAGCGGCGGGACGACGTCGTCGAACCGGATCTTGACGTTGCTCTGGAGCGCGATCTCGCCACGGTCGAAGGCCATGATCGCCTCGGCCTGGGACGCGAACGCGCGACCCTCGCCGGGGGTGTTCTCCCGGTCGGTGGTGAGGAAGAACAGGCCGATGATCATGTCCTGGGTAGGCATGGTCACCGGACGGCCGTCCGACGGCTTCAGGATGTTGTTGGTCGAGAGCATCAGGATCCGGGCCTCGGCCTGGGCCTCGGCCGACAGCGGCAGGTGCACCGCCATCTGGTCACCGTCGAAGTCGGCGTTGAACGCCGAGCAGACGAGCGGGTGGATCTGGATGGCCTTGCCCTCGATCAGCTGGGGCTCGAAGGCCTGGATGCCGAGGCGGTGCAGGGTGGGCGCACGGTTGAGCAGCACCGGGTGCTCGGTGATGACCTCTTCGAGGACGTCCCACACCACGGCGTACCGGGCACCGGACGTCGCCCGCTCGACCATCCGCTTGGCGGACTTGATGTTCTGCGCGTGCGACAGGTCGACGAGGCGCTTCATCACGAACGGCTTGAAGAGCTCGAGCGCCATCTGCTTGGGCAGACCGCACTGGTGCAGCTTCAGCTGCGGACCCGACACGATGACCGAACGGCCCGAGTAGTCCACGCGCTTGCCGAGGAGGTTCTGACGGAAGCGACCCTGCTTGCCCTTGAGCATGTCGGAGAGCGACTTCAGCGGGCGGTTGCCCGGCCCGGTGACCGGGCGACCACGACGGCCGTTGTCGAACAGCGAGTCGACGGCCTCCTGCAGCATCCGCTTCTCGTTGTTGACGATGATCTCGGGCGCGCCGAGGTCGAGCAGTCGCTTGAGGCGGTTGTTGCGGTTGATGACGCGGCGGTACAGGTCGTTCAGGTCGGAGGTCGCGAAGCGGCCACCGTCGAGCTGCACCATCGGACGCAGGTCCGGCGGGATGACCGGAACGGCGTCGAGCACCATGCCCTGAGGCTTGTTGCCCGTCTTGCGGAAGGCGTCGACGACCTTGAGGCGCTTGAGGGCGCGGACCTTGCGCTGACCCTTGCCGGTGGCGATGGTCTCGCGCAGCGACTCGACCTCGGCCTCGGTGTCGAAGTCCTGGAGGCGCTTCTGGATCGCCGTGGCGCCCATGTAGCCCTCGAAGTACTTGCCGAACCAGTTCTTCATCTCCCGGTACAGCATCTCGTCGCCCATCAGGTCCTGGACCTTGAGGCTCTTGAACGTGTCCCAGACCTCGTTGAGGCGGTCGATCTCGCGCTGGGCGCGGTCACGGAGCTGCTTCATCTCGCGCTCGGCGCCGTCCTTGACCTTGCGGCGCTGGTCGGCCTTGGCACCCTCCGCCTCCAGGGCGGCGAGGTCCTCCTCGAGCTTCTTCGCGCGGTCGTCGACGGCTCCGTCGCGACGCTTCTCGAGACGCTCGCGCTCCAGCCCGACCTTGCCCTCGAGCGAGGACAGGTCGCGGTGACGCGCGTCCTCGTCGACGGAGGTGATCATGTAGGCGGCGAAGTAGATGACCTTCTCGAGGTCCTTCGGCGCGAGGTCGAGCAGGTAGCCGAGACGGCTCGGGACACCCTTGAAGTACCAGATGTGGGTGACCGGGGCGGCGAGCTCGATGTGGCCCATCCGCTCACGGCGCACCTTGGAACGGGTGACCTCGACGCCACACCGCTCGCAGATGATGCCCTTGAAGCGCACCCGCTTGTACTTGCCGCAGTAGCACTCCCAGTCCCGGGTGGGACCGAAGATCTTCTCGCAGAAGAGGCCGTCACGCTCAGGCTTGAGCGTGCGGTAGTTGATCGTCTCCGGCTTCTTGACCTCGCCGTGGCTCCACGTGCGGATGTCATCCGCAGTGGCCAGGCCGATCCGAAGCTGGTCGAAGAAGTTCACATCAAGCACGATGGCTGTTGTCCTTCGTTAGTACTGGTGAATCAAGCTGTGTGGACTGAGGTGGGGCGGCGGCCCGCTGGTTCGCAGCGGGCCGCCGTCACTGGTCAGACTTCTTCGACGGAGCTGGGCTCGCGACGGGACAGATCGATGCCGAGCTCTTCGGCGGCGCGGAAGACGTCTTCCTCCGCGTCGCGCATCTCGATGGCCGTGCCGTCCTGCGACAGCACCTCCACGTTGAGACAGAGCGACTGCATCTCCTTGACGAGAACCTTGAACGACTCGGGGATGCCGGAGTCGGGGATGTTCTCGCCCTTCACGATGGCCTCGTAGACCTTGACGCGACCGGGCACGTCGTCGGACTTGATCGTGAGCAGCTCCTGCAGGGCGTAGGCGGCGCCGTACGCCTCCATCGCCCAGACCTCCATCTCGCCGAACCGCTGGCCGCCGAACTGGGCCTTACCGCCCAGGGGCTGCTGCGTGATCATCGAGTAGGGGCCGGTGCTGCGCGCGTGGATCTTGTCGTCGACGAGGTGGTGCAGCTTCAGGATGTACATGTAGCCGACCGAGACGGGCTCCGGGAACGGCTCGCCGGAGCGGCCGTCGAAGAGGTCCGCCTTGCCGGTGGCGTCGATCATCCGCACACCATCCCGGTTGGGGTTGGTGGCACCGAGCAGACCGGTGATCTCGTCCTCGCGGGCGCCGTCGAACACCGGGGTCGCAACCCGGGAGTTCGGCTCGGCCTTGTCCGCGTGGATCTTGATCAGGCGCTTCTTCCAGTCCTCGTCCTTCGGACCGTCGTGCAGGTTGAGGTCCCAACCCTGCTTCGCCAGCCAACCGAGGTGGAGCTCGAGGATCTGACCGATGTTCATCCGTCGCGGGACACCCAGCGGGTTGAGGATCACGTCGACCGGGGTGCCGTCCTCCATGAACGGCATGTCCTCGATCGGCAGGATCTTCGCGATGACGCCCTTGTTGCCGTGACGGCCGGCGAGCTTGTCACCCACGGAGATCTTGCGCTTCTGCGCGACGTAGACGCGGACCAGCTGGTTCACGCCCGGCGGCAGCTCGTCGCCGTCCTCACGGTCGAAGACGCGCACGCCGATGACCGTGCCGGACTCGCCGTGCGGGACCTTCATCGAGGTGTCGCGCACCTCGCGCGCCTTCTCACCGAAGATCGCGCGGAGCAGGCGCTCCTCGGGGGTCAGCTCGGTCTCGCCCTTCGGCGTCACCTTGCCGACCAGGACGTCGCCGGTGTTGACCTCCGCGCCGATGCGGATGATGCCGCGCTCGTCGAGGTCGGCCAGCATCTCCTCGGAGACGTTCGGGATGTCCCGGGTGATCTCCTCGGGGCCGAGCTTGGTGTCGCGGGCGTCGACCTCGTGCTCCTCGATGTGGATCGAGGTGAGGACGTCCTCCTGCACGAGGCGCTGGCTGAGGATGATCGCGTCCTCGTAGTTGTGGCCCTGCCACGGCATGAACGCCACGAGCAGGTTGGTGCCCAGGGCCATCTCGGCGTCGTCGGTGCACGGACCGTCGGCGACGGGGCTGCCGACCTCGACCCGGTCACCCTCGGAGACCAGCGGACGCTGGTTGATGCAGGTGCCTTGGTTGGAGCGCTTGAACTTGGCCAGCTTGTACGTCGTGTAGGTGCCGTCGTCGTTCATCGTCTCGATGACCTCGGCGGACACCTCCTTGACGACACCGGCGTCCGTCGCCACGACCACGTCGCCGGCGTCCACCGCGGCGCGGTACTCGATGCCGGTGCCGACCAGGGGCGAGTCGCTCGTGATGAGCGGCACGGCCTGGCGCTGCATGTTGGCACCCATGAGTGCGCGGTTGGCGTCGTCGTGCTCGAGGAACGGGATCAGGGCGGTCGCGACCGACACCATCTGGCGCGGCGAGACGTCCATGTAGTCGACCTCGTCGGCCAGGACCTCGGAGACCTCACCGTCGCGCTGACGGACCAGGACGCGCTCCTCGAGGAACTTGCCCTTGTCGTCGATGACGGCGTTGGCCTGCGCGATGACGAACTTGTCCTCGTCGTCGGCGGTCAGGTAGTCGATCTTGTCGGTGACCCGACCCTTCTCGACCTTGCGGTACGGCGTCTCGACGAAGCCGAACGGGTTGATCCGTCCGTACGACGCGAGCGAGCCGATCAGGCCGATGTTCGGGCCTTCCGGGGTCTCGATCGGGCACATGCGGCCGTAGTGCGACGGGTGGACGTCACGGACCTCCATGCCGGCGCGGTCACGGGAGAGACCACCCGGGCCGAGCGCCGAGAGACGACGCTTGTGCGTCAGGCCGGCGATCGGGTTGGTCTGGTCCATGAACTGCGAGAGCTGCGAGGTGCCGAAGAACTCCTTCAGCGCCGCGACGACCGGGCGGATGTTGATCAGGGACTGCGGCGTGATGGCCTCGACGTCCTGGGTCGTCATCCGCTCGCGGACCACCCGCTCCATCCGGGCGAGGCCCGTGCGGAGCTGGTTCTGGATCAGCTCGCCCACCGTGCGCATGCGCCGGTTGCCGAAGTGGTCGATGTCGTCTGCGGCGACCTCGAGCGCGCCCTGCGGCGACTCGACCTCGGTCTGGCCGTCGTGGAGCGCGACGATGTAGCGGATCGCGGCCACGATGTCGTCGACGGTCAGCGTCTGGTGGTCGAACGCCTCGACGAGGCCCAGCTTCTTGTTGACCTTGTAGCGGCCGACCTTCGCGAGGTCGTAGCGCTTCGGGTTGAAGTAGTAGTTGTTCAGCAGCGTCTGCGCGGCCTCACGCGTCGGCGGTTCGCCGGGACGCAGCTTGCGGTAGATGTCGAGCAGCGCGTCGTCCTCGCCCTGGGTGTGGTCCTTCTCCAGGGTCAGCTCGATCGACTCGTACGCACGGCCGTCGGTGCTGTTGGGGTCCGCGAACTCGCGACGGATGTCCTCGATGGTCAGGCCGAGGGCCTTGAGGAGCACCGTGACGTTCTGCTTGCGCTTGCGGTCGAGCCGGACGCCGACCAGATCGCGCTTGTCGATCTCGAACTCGAGCCAGGCGCCGCGCGACGGGATCAGCTTCGCCGTGTAGATGTCCTTGTCGGACGTCTTGTCGGCGGTGCGCTCGAAGTAGACGCCCGGGGACCGGACGAGCTGCGAGACGACGACGCGCTCGGTGCCGTTGATGACGAAGGTGCCCTTGGGCGTCATGAGCGGGAAGTCGCCCATGAAGACCGTCTGGCCCTTGATCTCACCGGTGTCGTTGTTGGTGAACTCCGCAGACACGTAGAGCGGAGCGGAGTAGGTGAAGTCCTTCTCCTTGCACTCGTCGACCGTGTACTTCGGGTCGTAGAAGACCGGGTTCTCGAACGAGAGCGACATCGTCTCGGAGAAGTCCTCGATCGGCGAGATCTCCTCGAAGATCTCGGTCAGACCGGACTTCCGAGAGACGTCCTCGCCGGCCTCGAGACGACGCTCGACGACAGCCTGCCAGGCGTCGTTTCCGACCAACCAGTCGAAACTGTCGGTCTGGAGAGAGAGAAGCTGCGGGACTTCGAGTGGCTCGGAGATCTTTGCGAAAGAGATGCGGCGGGGGTTACCAGAGGTGGTGCGCGCGGCCAAGAGGTGTCCTTCGACGGTTACGCTTGAGATCGGCGTCGGCAAACCACTGGACCAGCCACCGGGCAGGCTGGAGAGCATTTGAGAGCGGACGCAAAGAAACAGGCTACCGCACGCAGGCAGCCGCCACAAACCCCGGGGTTCAGATGACCGGAGCGGCGTTGGCGACGATCATGAACTCCCGCGGCGGTCAGGTCAAGCACCGGTCACGTGTCGAGGCCGGAGACCAGCCAGTCTCCGTCGACCTTCTCCATCGTCACCGTGACCCAGTTCTTGTAGACGACCGGCTCTTTCTCCGCCTTGTTGGTGCGCGACTGGTCGACCAGCAGGAACACCTGGACCCGGTCGTCGTCGGCTCGCACGACACCGGAGCTGACGAGGTCCGCCTCGACCACCGTGCCGGTCGACGGCGCGTTGGCGGCGATGACGCCGTCGAAGAGCTTGGCGTACTCCTTGCGGTAGCCACCGGTGAGGTAGCCCTCGGCCGCGGCCTTCGACTCGTCGAGACGGGCGGCGTCGTACGAGAGGATCGGCACGATCGCCCGCTCCGCGGCCGCCCGCGCAGCCCCGGAGGCCTGATCGACGGACTCGTCGGACGGGACCGTGGCCGCGACCACCGCGGCGGCTCCGGCCATCAGCAACGCCACCACCCCGACACCCACGAGCAGCCACCCGGGCACGGCCCAGTGCTCGCGGGCGGGCTCTCGGGCGGGCGCCTCCGTGACGACGGCGGCCTCCGGCGCTCGCTCAGGCTCAGGCTCTGCCTCGGGCGGCGCGAGCTCGGCGTCGTACGCCGCGCGGCGCTCGGGGTCGAGGAGCACCTCGGCGGCCCGGTTGAGGGGACCGAAGCGTCGGTCGGTCGGGTCGAGCTCGGCGATCGCGAGGCGCCACGCGGCCCGGACCTCATCGGCCGACGCGTCCGGGGCGACACCGAGAAGGTCGTACCAGCTCGGGGTGTTCTGAGGGGTGTTCATCGGCCCTCCTCCGCGTTCACCGGGGCGTAGTCGTCGACCAGCCAGGCGCCGTCGGAGCGGACCAGGTCGACCTCCCAGCGCAGGACGTCGGGGTCGGACTCGACCCGCTTCGCGTCGTCCTTCGGATGTTGCGGGTCGGGGTAGCTCCCGGTGAAGCCGGCGGCGACGATCGCCTTCGCGGAGTCGCCGTCCATGGACTCGACCCCGACGCCGTACACCTTCACGGCACGGCTGTAGCCGGCCTGGGCGACGGTCTGCTCGGCGATCGGCAGCCCGGACTTCTCGAAGTCGGCGGCGAACTTCGGCGTGATCACCGCGGCGACCTGCTGCTGGTAGTCCGGCAGGTGGCCCTGGGCGTCGAGCTCGTCGGGTCCGTAGGTGTTGAGGCGGAGCACGAACTGCTCGGTCTGCCGCAGCACCGCGTCGCGCTCGGACTGGACCCCGTCGGCCTCGCCGCGGCGCTCGGCCAGCAGCCAGACCAGGGCACCGGCCGACGCCAGCAGGGCGATGACCAGGACTCCGAGCAGGACCACCCTGGCCCTGTTGTCGACTGGGCCGTCGGCGCGGCTGCTGGGCTCCTCAGGGGCCGAGCCGGGGGCGGTCACCTCTGGTTCTCGGTCAACGGCTGGAGAAATAGCCATTTCCACGTGTCCTCTCCGAAGCTCTTCGGTGCGAGCGTCCCGGGCTGGGCGCGGTCCGCCCCGACGTGGTCGCCCCAGCGGAGCCGACCGTTGTCGGGGTCGTAGGAGCCGACGACCGGCGCCCGGTGCGACGGCGCGGCGCGCTGCAGGTTCTGGATGCCGCGGGCGTTGCTCTGCGAGGCCGGCTCGGTGCAGCCGGCCTTCGTGTTCATGGGTCGGTTGCTGCCGTCCTGCGGCAGGCGGGTGTCGGTGCCCTCGTAGCCGCCGTGGCAGACCGGGTTGGTGGTCAGGATCAGCCCGAAGTGGGCGTCGTACCGGCCCGTGTCGGGCGACTTCGAGACGACCGTGAAGCCGCCCTCGACGACGTAGGGGTAGATCACCAGGATCTGCTCGATACCGGGAAGGTGCTTGACGATCACGTCGCCGGTGGTGACCAGGTTGTTGAGCAGCTCGGCCAGGTCGACGCGGTTCTGCTCGAGGAAGGTGCGCAGCTGGGTCGCGGTCGCCGAGCCCTGGTCGATCACCTCGCGCAGGTCCTTGTCGGATCCGGCGAGCGAGCCGCTGAAGAGGCTGAGCTGCTGGGCGAAGGTCCGGATCGCGCTGTCCTTGTCGGCCTGCGTCTTCAGCACGGTGTTGGCGTCGCGGATCAGGGCCGTGGTGACGTCGAAGTTGGCGTCGGCCTCGTTGATGAACGAGTTGCCGGTGTCGATGATCCGCTGGAGATCCGCGCCGGTGCCGGCGAAGGCCTGCCCGAGCTCGTCGACGGTGGTGGCCAGCGAGTCCTTGTCGACCGACTGGACGGTGTCGGAGATGTCGGCCAGGAACTTCTCGGTCGCGATCGGGGTGCGGGTGTCCGCCATCGCGATCTCCGACTTCTCCCCGAGGTACGGCGCCGCGTCGGTCCGGGGCTGGAGCTCGACGTACTGCTCCCCCACCGCCGACCGGTTGCCCACCACCGCGAGAGTGTCCGCCGGGATGGTGTCGTCACTGTTGTCGATGTCGAGGTAGGCGTCCACACCGTCGTCGGTGAGCACCAGCTTGCCGACCGCGCCGACCCGGACGCCGCGGTAGGAGACCTCACCGCCCTCGTAGATGCCGCCGGAGCGCTCGAGGTGGGCGACGACCGTGTAGTGGTCGTCGAAGAACACCCGGTCGAGCCGCGCGTAGCGCGCTCCGACGTAGCTCACCCCGAGCAGGGTGATCGCCACGAAGACGAGCAGCTGGAGGCGGACGCGGCGGGTGATCATCTCTGGCTCACCATCCCCGGGACGAGCAGGCGGACCAGGGCCGGGTCGAAGGTCCGGCTGAGGTCCCGCATCGTGGGTCCCCGGCCGGAGGACGCCGTCCTGGTGGGCCCGGCCGCCGCCCGGCCGAGGCCGAGCAGTTCGCCCAACACCGGGACGGAGGGCAGGCCCGACGGCAACCCGGGCACGTGCGGCAGGCCCGGCACCTGGGCGAGGGCCTGGCACACGACGGAGTCGCGGTTGCCGGGCTTGAGGCAGGCTTCGCGCAGCTTGGTGAGGCCCTGAACGGTCCCGATGAGCCGCTGGCAGGCCGCGCTGGTGAGAGCTCCGCTGCTCAGACAGCGGGTGAGCAGGTCGACCACCTTGGTGGGGTCGAGCTCGCTCGGCAGCAGCGTCGGCAGGTTGGTCGGGACACCGGTGATGCCACCGGACAGGTCGACGTCCAGCTCGATGGAGAGGTTGGTGTAGTCGCCCATGTGCAGGTTGCGCGCGACCTGCGGGTCGCGGCCGACGACCTCGTCGACGAAGGGGTAGGTGAGGAACACGTTGAAGGACTTCACGAACGCGTCGCCGGAGTTGGCCAGCTCGGTCAGCACCGGGTTGAGCTGCCGCAGGGCCTCGGTGGTGCCCTCCTTGGAGGCGTCGATGACCCGGACGCCGACGTCGCTGAGGTTCCGGAGCGACCGCAGCATCTTCACCAGGTCGCCGCGCTGCTGGTCGAGGGAGGTCAACGCGCTGGGCAGCTCGTCGAGCGCGGCGTCGATCGAGCCCTGCTGCCGGCGCACCGACTTGGCCAGGTTGTTGACCGAGTCGATCGCGGTGACGATGTCGGCCTTGTTGTCGTCGAGCTGGGTCATGAACTGACGGATCTGCTCGAGCACCGAGCGGGTCGCACCCTCGCGTCCGTCGAGGGCGTTGTTGACCTCGGTCGCGATCGTCTTGAGCTGGGCGACGCCGCCGCCGTTGAGGATCAGGCTCAGGGCACCGAGCACCTCCTCGACCTCGGGGTTGCGGCCCGTCTGGTCGAGGGACAGCTCCGCGCCGTCGGCGAGCAGGCCCTCGGGCGACTCGTCGGTCGGCGAGCCGAGGGACACGAACTTCTCGCCGAGCAGGCTGGTCTGGCGGATCTCGGCGATCGCGTTGGCGGGGAGCTCGACGTCCTTGCGGACGTCCATGGTGACCACGGCGTGGCCGCCGTCGAGGTCGATGTCGGTCACCTGGCCGACGCTGACCTCGTTGACCTTGACCGTGGACTTCGGCACGAGGTCGAGGACGTCGCGGAAGTCGGCCTTCACGGTGATCGCGTCGTCGCCCACGTCGGTGCCACCGGGCAACGGCAGCTTGAAGACGTCGAAGTCGCAGCCGGTGAGCAGCAGGACACCGGCGAGGGTGGCCACGACCGCGCGCAGGGCCTGGCGTCGCCGGGTCATCGGTCCTCCCCCGCGGGCCCGGACCCCAGGATGCCGCCGAGTGTCGGGTCGAAGCGTTCGGCGGAGCTCTTCCCGTTGGGCGCGGACCGGCCGAGCGCCTGCTTCACGAGGTTGCACAGCGCGCCCGAGCTGTCGGCCTGTCCGACGATCCCGCACAGCAGCGTCGACGGGTCGCCGGTGATCTGGTTGACCAGCTCACCGATGTTGGCGTTGGTGTCGAGCGTGCCGGCCTCGGGGTTGTAGGTCAGCGCGAGGTTGTTGAGCGCGAGGGGCGCCGAGTCGAGGATCTGGTCGAGCTCACCGCGGCGCTTCACCAGGACCTTGGAGACCCGGTTGAGCCCCGAGATGTTGCGGCCCAGGACGTCGCGGTTCTCCTTGACGAAGCTCGAGACCTCACCGAGCGCCGTCGAGAGGTTGGCCACTGCCTGGGACAGCTCGTCGCGCTCACCCGACAGCATCTCCGACACGTTGGAGAGCGAGTCGTTGAAGCGGCGTACGGTCTTGTCATTGGTGGCCAGCGTGCCGATGAAGCCCTCCAGCTTGCGGGCAGAGCCGAAGAGCTCTTCCTTGTTGTTGTCGAGGGTGTTGCTGAGCTTGCTGAAGTCCTTGATGGTCGTGTTGAACTTCGCGCCCTGACCGCCGAAGTTGGCGGCGGTGCTCTCGAGGAGGTCGGTGAGCGCACCCTCCTTGTTGGCCCCGGTCGGGCCGAGCGCGACCGTCAGGTCGTCGATGCTCGTGTAGATCTGGTCGAGCTCGAGAGGTACGGCGGTGCGGTCCTCGCTGAGCGTCGCGCCGTCGGCCAGTACGGCGCCGCCGTCGTAGACGGGCGTGAGCTGGACGAACCGGTCGCCGACGACCGACGGCGCGACGATCACGGCCTTGGCGTCGTCGGGCACCTGCACGTCGGCGTCGTAGTGCATCGTCACGACCACGTCGGTGCCGGACGGCGTCACCTTGTCGACGGTGCCGACCGGCACGCCGAGCACCCGGACGTCACTGCCCTCGTAGATCGAGATCGTGCGCGGGAAGTGGGCGGTCAGCGTCTTGGACTCATCGCCGCGGAACATCGTGAACGCCGCCGCGACCAGCAGCAGCACGATCACGGCCGGGACGACCACGCGCTTGAGCGTCGCCACGTCAGCCACCCACCTTCGGGACCGGGGGCAGGTTCTGGATGTAGGTGTCGAACCACGGTCCGTTGCCGAGGGTGCTGGCGAAGACCCGATAGAACGGCGCCATCAGGCGCAGGCTGTTGTCGAGGTTGTCCTCGTTCTTGTTCAGCACCGCGAGGACGTTCTCGAGGTGCTCGAGCGCCGGCTTGAGGTCGGCTCGGCTCTGCCGGATCAGGGTGGTGAGCTCCTTCGACAGCCCGCTCGTGGAGACGAGCAGCTTGTGGACCGCCTCCCGACGGGCGACGAGCGCCCGGAACAGCACGTCGGAGTCCTTCATCAGCCCGACGATGTCCTCGTCGCGGTCGTCGAGGACGGTCGAGACGCGGTCGAGGTTCTTGAGCAGGGTGTTGATCTGGCCGTCGCGTGCGGCGATGTTGGCGGACAGCCGGGAGACCCCGTCGAGGGCATCGCGGAACTCCTCGGGAGTGTTGCGGGTCAGGTCGGCCAGGGTGCCGAGCGACTCCGCGAGCTGGTCGGTGTCGATCTTGTCGGACGTCTCGGCCAGGCCGGAGAACGCATCCACGACGTCGTACGGCGAGCTGGTGCGCTCGACCGGGATCTCGGCTCCCTCCGGGAGCTGGCCGGTGCCCGCGGGCTCGAGCGAGAGGTACATCGCGCCGAGCAGCGTCTTCACCTTGATCGCGGCGTTGGTCTCCTTGCCGAAGCCGGAGTCGGACTCGACCCGGAAGGACACCTTCACGTGGTTGCCGTCGAGCTCGACCGAGTCGACCTTGCCGACGCGGACGCCGGCGATCCGGACCTCGTCGTTGGCCTTGAGACCGCCGGCCTCGGTGAAGGCGGCGGAATAGGTGTCACCGCCACCGATGACCGGCAGGTCCTGAGCCCGGAACGCGGCCATCACCAGCAGGGCGACGACGGCGAGGCTCGCGGCCCCGATCACCACGGGGTTGCGCTCGCGGAAGGGCTTCATCCGAGATCACACCTGTCGCTGCCGGTGTTGTAGTCCACGGGCACGGACTGGCCGCCCGGCAGGCGGACCCGGCCCTGGAAGTGACAGAGGTAGAAGTTGAACCAGGAGCCGTACGTCGCCGTACGGCCGACCTTGTTGAGCTTGATCGGCAGCACCTGGAGCGCGCGGTCGAGCTCGGCCTTGCCACTGTCGAGGTTGCCGGCCAGGCGGCGCAGCTGCTTGATGTCCCCGACGAACGGCTCGCGGATCCCGGAGACCAGGTCGGCGGTCTGCACGGAGAGCTCGGAGACGTCGTCCAGGGAGCCGAGGATCGCCTCGCGGTCGTCCTTCAGTCCACCGACGAACGTCCGGAACGTCCTGATCAGCTTGCTGAGCTGGTCGTCCCGGTCGCCGACGTGGTCGAGCACCTCGTTGAGGTTGTCGATCAGCTCGCCGATCACCTGGTCCCGGCTGGCCAGGGTCGAAGTCACCGAGGCCGTGTGGGCGAGCAGTCCCTCGAGGGTGCCGCCCTCGCCCTGGAAGACCTGGATGATCTCGTAGGACAGCTGGTTGATGTCCGTGGGCGACAGCGCCTGGAAGAGCGGCTTGAAGCCGTTGAAGAGGACCGTGAGGTCGAGCGCCGGCGTGGTCTGCGCGACCGGGATCGTGTCGCCGGGCTCGAGCTCGCCGGTGTCGCCGATCTGGTCGGAGAGCGAGATGTAGCGCTGGCCGACGAGGTTGCGGTAGCGGATTGCGGCGTGGGTGGCCTTGCTCAGCGTCTCGGTCTCCTCGACCGTGAAGGTGACCCGGGCGCGGGTGCGGTCGACGACGTCGACGTCCTTGACGCTGCCGACCTTCACGCCCGCGATCCGGATGTCGTCGCCCTTCACCACACCGGTGGCGTCGACGAACACGGCGCGGTACTCGTGCTTGGGCTGGAACGAGATGTTGCCGATCAGCACGACCAGCACGGACGTCGCCATCGTCGTGACGACGATGAACACGAGCAGCTTGACCAGGTCGGAGGTCGTACGGCGGTCGAGGATCTTCATCGCAGCGACACCTCCGCTCCCCGGGCCATCGGGCCGACCAGCAGTACGCCGAGATCGGGGACATCGGCGTCGCTCACGCCGAGGGTCGGGGCCAGCAGCGACCGCAGCAGCGCGGTCTCCTCGGGACTGCCGGGTGTGCCGGTGCGGAAGTTCGCGTTGGGCGCGACCCGGCTGGTGCCCTTGCCGGTCGGCTCGTCCACGCCGTCGTCGAAGTTCGGCTGGTGCCGCACCGGGTTCTTCTGGTTCCAGGGCGGGTTCGGCAGGTGCAGGCAGTTGGGGCCGCGGTCCTCGCCGAAGCGAGGGGTGTCGCCAGCGCCGTACGGCCGCGGCTGGTGCGGCAGCGTCTCCAGCACGATGTGGAGCGTGAAGCCGCGGAACGCCTCGGCCTGGAGCTTGCCGACGTTGACGATGCCGCGGGTCAGGCAGTTGAGCTCCGGGGCGTACTTCGCGAAGACCCGCAGCTGCTTGACCCCGACGTCACTGAGCCGGATCAGGTTGTCACCGTTGTCATCGAGGAAGTCGGTGGCCGTGTCGGAGAAGGCGGACACGTCGTCGAAGAGGGCATGCAGCTTCTCCTCGCGACCCTCGAGGGTGCCGGCCGTGACCACGGTGTCGTCGAGGATCTGCGCGATCTGCGGCATCACGTCGGCGTAGTTGTCGGACACCTCGGAAGTGAGGCGGAGGTCCTCGACCAGCTTCGGGATCTGCGGGTTGATCCGCTTGAGGTAGCTGTCGAGGGTCTCGATGTTGTCGCCGAGCTGGTCGCCTCGGCCGTCGAGCGCGGTCGCCAGGGCGCTGAGCGTCTGGTTGATCTGCGCGGGCTGGACGGTCCGCAGCAGCGGGTAGAGGTCCGACAGCACCTGCTCGACCTCGGTCGCGACGACGGTCCGCTCGATCGTGGCGCCGGCCTCGATGTGGTCAGCGTCGGGATCGTCCGGCACCACCAGCGACACGTACTTCTCGCCGAAGAGCGTCTTCGGCACGATCGAGCCGGTCACGTTGGCGGGGATGGTGTCCAGCTCGCTGGGGTAGATCCCCAGCGTCAGGTCGGCGCCGTCACCCGCTCCGTTGGTCTCGAAGCCCAGCACCTCGCCGACGATGACACCACGGATCTTCACGTCCGCGCGCTCGGGCAGCTGCAGGCCGATCGACGAGGTCTGCAGCTTGACCTCGTCGTACGCCGTGAACTTCTTGGTGAAGATCGAGTAGGTCAGGTAGACGCCGGCCAGGAGCAGGCAGAGGAAGACGATGCCCATGACCTTGGGCTTCGCCGTGCTGACGCGGGAGGTGCGGGCCATCGCGTCAACCACCGATCCGGACGGTGGTGGACGCCCCCCAGATCGCCATCGACAGGAAGAGGTCGATGACGTTGATCGCGACGATGCTCGTGCGCACCGCGCGGCCGACGGCCACGCCCACGCCGGCAGGACCGCCGGAGGCGTTGTAGCCGTGGTAGCAGTGGATCAGGATGACCGTCACCGCGAAGACCAGCACCTTGCCGAAGGACCACAGCACGTCCCCGGGCGGCAGGAACTGGTTGAAGTAGTGGTCGTAGGTGCCCGTGCTCTGGCCGAAGAACTGGGTCACGGTCAAGCGGGTCGCGAAGTACGACGACAGCAGGCCGACGACGTAGAGCGGGACGATCGCGATCAGGCCGCCGATGATCCGGGTGGTCACCAGGAACGGCAACGACGGGATCGCCATCACCTCGAGCGCGTCGATCTCCTCGGAGATCCGCATCGCCCCGAGCTGCGCGGTGAACCCGCACCCGACGGTCGCCGCGAGCGCGATGCCGGCGACCAGAGGCGCGATCTCACGGGTGTTGAAGTACGCCGAGACGAAGCCGGCGAACGCCGAGGTGCCGAGCTGGTTGAGCGCGGCGTACCCCTGCAGCCCGACCTCGGTGCCGGTGAAGAAGCACATCGCGGTGATGACACCGACGGTGCCGCCGATGACGGCGAGCGCCCCGGACCCGAGGGTGACCTCGGCCAGGATGCGCAGGATCTCCTTCTTGTAGCGGCGGATCGTGCGCGGGGTCCACGCGAGCGCGCGGACGAAGAACAGCAGCTCGTTGCCGAGGTTGTCGAGCGCCTTGGCCGGGCGGTCGTAGACGGCCTTGATGTTTGCCATCGCCTCTACCCGGTCTTCGGTGGGACGAGCTGGATGTAGATCGCGCTCATCACGAAGTTGACGATGAAGAGCAGCATGAAGGTGACGACGACCGACTCGTTGACGGCGTCGCCGACACCCTTCGGGCCGCCCTTGGCGTTCATGCCCTTGTAGCAGGCGACGACGGCGGCGATCAGGCCGAACACGAGCGCCTTGGCCATGCCCTGCCACAGGTCCGGGAGCTGGGCGAGCGCGGTGAAGCTGGCTATGTAGGAGCCTGGGGTGCCGTCCTGGAGCACGACGTTGAAGACGTAGCCGCCGGCCACGCCGACGACGCTGACGAGGCCGTTGAGGAAGACCGCGACCAGCATGCAGGCGAGGACGCGCGGGACGACGAGACGCTGGATCGGGTCGATGCCCAGCACCATCATCGCGTCGAGCTCTTCGCGGATCTTGCGCGCGCCGAGGTCGGCGGCGATGGCCGAGCCGGCGGCGCCCGCGATCAGCAGGGACGTCGCGATCGGGCCGGCCTCGCGGACCACGGCCAGGACCGCTGCCGAGCCGGTGAAGGACTGGGCACCGAACTGCTTGATCAGGCCACCGACCTGCAGCGCGATGACCGCGCCGAACGGGATGGCGACCAGGGCGGTGGGGATGATCGTCACCGAGGCGATGAACCAGGCCTGCTGGATGAACTCGCGGGTCTGGAACGGTCTCCGGAAGAGTCCACGGGCGACGTCGAGACCGAAGGCGAACAGCTTGCCGGCGGTGCCGACGGGCGCGAGGACCCGCTGGGCGGTGGATGAGGACATCAGGTCACGACTTTCGTCACCCGCCGATGACCATCGACATGTTCTCCTGGAAGGAGCCAGGAGGCGGAGTCACCCCGTTGTCGCGGCACCATCCGCCGGGCTCACGCTGGCTGCGACGGGGCATGCCGTTGGAGGGCTCGAGCTGGAGCGGGATCGGCGGCAGCGGCGGCATCGCGAAGCCCTCTTCGGCCGCGAGCTCGTCGGCGTCCTTCTCCTCGGACATGCCGATCGGGCCGACCGTCTGCGCGTTCAGGAACTGCCGCACCACGGGCTCCTCGGACGAGAGGAGCATCTCGCGGGGACCGAACATCGCCAGGTGCTTGTGGTAGAGCAGCCCGATGTTGTCGGGGACGGTGCGGGCCGTGTTGATGTCGTGGGTGACGATCAGGAAGGTCGCGTCGATCTGCGCGTTGAGGTCGATGAAGAGCTGGTTGATGAACGACGTGCGCACCGGATCGAGCCCGGAGTCGGGCTCGTCGATGAGCAGGATCTCGGGGTCCAGCACCAGGGCACGGGCGAGGCCGGCGCGCTTGCGCATCCCACCGGAGATCTCGCCGGGCAGCTTGTCCTCGGCGCCGATGAGGCCGACCAGGTCCATCTTCTCCATGACCACGTCACGGACCTCGGACTCGGACTTCTTGGTGTGCTCGCGCAGCGGGAAGGCGACGTTGTCGAAGAGGTTCATCGAGCCGAACATGGCGCCGTCCTGGAACAGCACACCGAAGAGCTTGCGGATCTCGTAGAGGTCCTTCTCGGAGCAGCTCGCGATGTCGGTGCCCTCGATCATGATCGAGCCCTCGTCGGGCTTGAGCAGGCCGACCAGCGCCTTGAGGAAGACGGACTTGCCGGTCCCGGAGGGGCCGAGCATCACGGAGACCTCGCCCGCGGGGATGGCCAACGAGACGTTGCCCCAGATCACCTGCTTGCCGAACGACTTGCTGAGGTTGTCGACCTTGATCTCCACACCCATGAGCGTCCTGTCCCTCCATCGCTGCACGCGCAAGCACGTCCGAACCGATCCCCCATCTCCCTGACCTGTACCAACGCGGACCGGCCGGCGAAGTTACGCGCGGGTTTCCTTCCCCACCTCCACCCGGCTACACCTAGGCGCGCCGCACGTCTGGACCGTTCGTCGTCGTACGACGGCAGAATCTCGTGAGGGGCGGCCGCCCGGTCGGGTGGCCGCCCAGACCCGGGCGATCACCGTGTCGACGGGGACGGTGCGCCCGCCCGAGAGCGCGAGCGACGATCGCCCGCTGCCGCGGCGACCCGAGATCCACCGGCTGTTCCCCGAGGCGCGCCTCGACGGGTCCGAGCACGGCGATCTCCACCCGTCACCCTAGGTAGAAAGTCGAGGGAAAATGCCACAAGGGGCGATCACCGATGTCGGTGACCGCCCCTCGCGGAGGTGCAGTTAGTGCAACGTCACTTGACGGTGACGGTGGCTCCGGCGGCCTCGAGGGCCTCCTTCGCCTTGTCAGCGGCAGCCTTGTCGACCTTCTCGAGGATGGCCTTCGGGGCGGACTCAACGAGGTCCTTGGCCTCCTTCAGACCGAGTGAGGTGAGGCCGCGCACCTCCTTGATGACGTTGATCTTCTTCTCGCCAGCGGACTCGAGAATGACGTCGAACTCGTCCTGGTCGGCAGCAGCGTCAGCGGCACCCGCGCCACCGCCGGCGGCGGGAGCAGCAGCAACGGCGACGGGAGCAGCAGCGGTGACGCCGAAGGTCTCCTCGAACTGCTTCACGAACTCGCTGAGCTCGATGAGGGTCATTTCCTTGAACGCGTCGAGCAGCTCGTCGGTGGTGAGCTTCGCCATGGTGGCGTTTCCTTCCATTCGGTGGTCCGGGGGACGTGGTGGTCGTCCGGACCGGGTTTCAGGTGGTGTGTACCGGGCTGATCCGAAGATCAGGCCTCGGTGGCTTCGCCCTCGTCGGAGGCCTCGGCGGCGGGGGCGTCAGCCTCCACCGCAGGGGTCTCGTCGGCGGGGGCCTCGGTCTCGGCGGCCGCCTCGGGGGCGGTCTCCTCGGCCGGGGCCTCCTCGGCGGCGACCGGCGCAGTGCCGGCACCACCTGCGAGGATCGAGGGGTCCTGCTCGGCCTTCGCCTGCAGCGCACCCGCGAGACGGGCGGCCTGGGCGAGAGGAGCGTTGAGCAGGTAGACGGCCTGGCTGAGCGACGCGAGCATCGCGCCGGCCAGCTTGCCCATCAGCACCTCACGCGACTCGAGGTCCGCCAGCTTGGCGATCTCGGAGGCGTCGAGGGGCTTGCCGTCCAGGACGCCACCCTTGATGACAAGGGTGGGGTTGGCCTTGGCAAAGTCACGCAGACCCTTGGCCGCCTCGACGACGTCGCCATTGATGAAGGCGATCGCGGTCGGGCCGGTCAGCAGGTCGTCGACGCCTTCGATGCCGGCCTCGGAGGCGGCGATCTTGGCGAGCGTGTTCTTGACCACGGCGTAGCTGGCGTTCTCGCCGAGGGAGCGCCGCAGGTCCTGCAGCTGCTTCACGGTGAGACCGCGGTACTCGGTCAGCACAGCACCGGCGGCACCGTTGAACGAGTCAACGATCTCCGCGACGGCTGCCTGCTTGTCTGCCCGCGCCATGGGTCTCCTTCCGGTGGTCGACCACCAGCGTCTCGGCCCCGGAATGACGAACGCCCCGAGCGCAAGGCTCAGGGCGTGGAATTCGCGGATCGCTCCGCGGTTCTGCTCTGTCCCCTGCGCAGGCCGTCCGCTTCGCGAACCCTTCGGTCAGCCTGCAGTGCACAGGATGACAACCGGCGGTCATTGGTTTCGTGGAGAACAGTACGGGCGCGGTCCTGGTCAGGACAAATCGGTGAGGCTGCGCACAGGCGACCCCGCCCGCCAGGCGGTGATGTCCTCGACCGCCTCGGTGAAGAAGGTCCGGTAGTTGGCCTCGGTGACGTAGCCGAGGTGCGGCACTGCGAGCAGGTTGGTCAGCTCCAGCAGCGGGTGGTCCCCGGGCAGCGGCTCGACGTCGTACACGTCCAGCCCGGCGCCCGCGATCCACCCGGACCGCAGCGCATCCAGCAGTGCGTTCGTGTCGACCAGCCCCGCCCGTGCCGTGTTGACGAGGTACGCCGTCGGACGCATCGCGGCCAGCTCGGGAGCGGCGACGATGCCGCGCGTGCTGTCGGCGAGGACGAGGTGGAGCGACACGAAGTCGGACTCCGCGAACAGCTCGGACTTCCCGACGAGTCGCGCGCCCTCGGCGGCAGCGCGCTCCTCGGTGAGGTGCGGGCTCCAGGCGATCACGTCCATCTCGAAGGCCCGCGCGACCCGCGCGACCCGGGCACCGATGCGGCCCAGGCCCACCAGGCCCAGTGTCGCGCCGGCCAGGTCGCTGCCGACGGTCGACTGCCACGGCGACTCCGGCGACGCGAGCAGCTCGGACTCGGCGACCAAGTGCCGGGCCAGGCCGAGGACCAACGCCCAGGTCAGCTCGGCCGGCGCAGCCGCGGACGAACCGGTCCCGCAGACCGTCACCTCGTAGTCCCGGCAGGCATCGAGGTCGATCGACGCGTTGCGCCGACCGGTGGTCACCACGAGGCGCAGGTCGGGCAGCCGGCCGATCAGCGACCGGGTCAGCGGGGTGCGCTCACGCATCACCACGACGACCGCGGCCCCATCGAGGATCTCGGCCAGCACGTCCTCGTCGTCGACGTGGTCCCGCACGGACGCGACCGTCACTCCGTCGAGCACCGACCAGTCGGCGTACGACGTCGCGACGCCCTGGTAGTCGTCGAGGATCACGCAGTGCACCACCCCACCCTCCCAAACTTGGGAGCCGACGGGAGGGGATCAGCAGGTGACAGCGATGAAGAAGGTGTCCTGGATCGAGGTCCCGGTGTCCCACTGGAAGAGGTTCACGGCCAGCACCGCAGGGCCCTGGGTCGACCGGGCCACGCCGATCATCGCCGGGATGACGTACTCATTTGACCCGATGGCGTTGCCGTCGCCGGACGAGACCTGGTAGCCGCACTGCGACACGTCCCTGGGGAAGGTCACCCGGTACTGCCAGAACCCGCCGTTGAGCTGCGCCTCCGACGTCACGCCGGCGCTGCCTCGGCTGACGGTGCCCGCCTGGGAGACGAAGGCCCAGTACGTCGCGGTGCCCTTGAGCGCGTCGACAGTGGCGGCCGACAGGTCGGAGGTGTCGATCGAGCCGTCCAGGATCTTCGCGCCACTCACCGCGTTGCCCGCGATGTCGGCCGCCGACACAGCTCCGTCCAGGATCTTCGCGCCACTCACCGCGTTGCCCGCGATGTCGGCCGCCGACACAGCTCCGTCCTGGATCTTGGCGCCGGTCACGGCACCGTTGGCGACCTTCGCGCCGGTGACATCACCGTTGGCGATCTTGGGCGTCGTGACCGCGCCGTTCTTGATCTGCCCGGTGGTGACCTTGGCTGCGGCGTACGCCGACCCGGCTCCGGTCGCGACGATCAGCGCGAGGACCGAGATGAGGAGCGCAGCCGGGCTCATCGCCCGATCGAACCGAAACATGATGCTCCTGAGGAGAGGTAGTGGTGCTCGGACGCTACGGAGCCGTGCCGCACCGCGCCTGAGTGGCGACTACTCAAACCGCCCCGATGACCCCGACCACGCTCCCGAGCTCGGTGCGCGACTGGATGCCGAGCTTGGCGTAGCAGCGGGCGAGATGGTTCTCGACCGTCCGCACCGACAGATGCAGGGCCGCCGCGATCTCGGCGTTGGATGCGCCCGACGCGGCGCGCTCGGCCACCACCCGCTCGCGAGGACTGAGCGGGTCGGCGGGCACTCCCAGGAGGAGCGGGGTCCGTGGGGCGCCCACCCTGGCTGCCAGCTCCCCCGCCCGGTGCCGCGCCCGAGCCGCCTCCCGCCCGGTCGTCGAGCGGGCCAGCTCGGCGTGGGCCTCGGCGGCGAAGAGCACCGCCCCTGTCTCCTCGAAGGCGAGGGCGGCCTCAGCCAGTGCGGCCGGGTCCCGGAGCTCGATGCCGCGCGCCAGTGCCTCACGCGCCTGGGCCATCGGCGACGCCAGGCCGAGGTCGACCAGGTGCCGCCAGACCCCCGAGCGTGCCCCCAGACGCAGCTGTTCGTGCAGGATCCACGCCTGGGAGACCACGGCCCCGCTCACCTTCGCCGACCGGAGACCGGCCTCCAGGTGACCGAGGGCCAGACCCGGGCGGCCCTGGGCCGCGGCCGTCCAGGCCCGGGCGATCGGCACGTGGTGCCGCAGGAAGCCGACGCCGTCGGGTAGCTCGTCCAGACGCCGCAGCGACGGCCCGTCGGCGACACCCTGCATCCCCTGGGCCGCGATCAGGACCGCGAGGGCCAGCCGCTGGCAGTCGACCATCGCGGCGGGCGCCGAGGCGAGCAGGCTGCGCCGCGCCCAGGTCGCCGCCGTCGCGGTGTCGCCGATCTGCATCCAGGCGGCGCCGGCGTTCAGCGCGGCCCAGGCCCGCTCGAGGACCCGGCCGTCCGCGAGCGCACCCTGGTGCGCCTGCTCCGCGCAGGCCGCCGCCTCCTCCAGCCGGCCGTGCTCCCGCAGGGCGTTGGAGAGGTTGGTCAGGTGCTTGTAGCGGGTGGCCGCGTCCGCGCTGGCTGGATCATCGGCCGCAGCCGCCAGCGCGCCCTTGGCCACCGCGATCGCCTCGGCCGTCCGGCCCAGCTGGGTGTTGGCGTGGGTGAGCGTCCCCAGGTGCAGGTAGCGCAGGTCCGAGGGCAGCACTGCCGGATCGATGTCGCCTACGAGGGCCAGGGCCTCCTCGGCACGGCCGCCGTAGACGAGCCCGTCCGCCTGGGCGACGGCGAACACCTCGACGATGAGCGGGGTGCCCTCGGGGTAGCGCTGCGCTTCCGTCCGCAGCACCTCGGCGGCGCCGGGCAGGTCGAAGCTCCCCCACACGACCAGGTTGTGCAGGGCCACGGCGAGAGCCGCCGCCAGGGCACCGATCGGCTGCTGCGGCAGCACCCGACGGATCAGCGACCCCGCGTCGTCGAGCTGGCCCAGCTCGGCGTACGCCGTGGCGGCGACCAGCGTCGCCTGCCCGGACACCTCGACGTCGACCGCTGCGACCGCACCCAGGGCGAGACGCAGCGCCGTGCCCGGGCTCCCACCCGCCATCGCGAGCCGGGCGGCGACCAGCAGGCCGTCGAGGTCCGGGACGTCCCCCGCCTCCAGGGCGAGGGCGGCGGCCCGGACGACGTCGTGACCGGGGACCGCGCGGACCAGGGTGGCATGGTCACGATGGAGATCCTGGCGCTGCAGGGGGGTCAGGGTGTCCCAGACGACCTCGGCCAGCAGCGGGTGCGCGAAGCGCAGGACGTCACCGGACCAATCGGCGACCTCGGCCTCGACCAGCTCGTCGAAGCACCGGCCGCGGCCGGAGAGCGTCACCTCCGCCAACGGCATCCGCTCGGCGACGGCGAGCAGGTGCGCCGCTGCGACGGCCTCCCCGGACAGCCCGTCGAGGCGGGCGAGCAGGAGCCGCCGCGGTTCAGCCGGCAACCGCAGCCGGCCCGGCGCCAGCCAGCCGGCGTCCGTGCGGACCAGGTCACCGCGGGTCCGAGCCTCCCCGACCAGCTGACTCACCAGCAGCGCGTTGCCACGCGATCGTCGCCACACCTGGTCCACGAGCGCCGGGTCGACGGCGTCGCCGAGGAGCTCCTCGAGCAGCTGCTCGGTCTCGGCGGGGTCGAACGGACGGATCAGGTGCGTGGTCGTCCCGGCGTCGTGCGTGACCGCGGCGACGGCCGCCGGCAGCTCACCGTCCTCGGTCCGCACGGAGGCCAGCAGCATCCGGTCGCGGTCGCGCGCCACCCGTACGGCGACCGCGAGCGAGACCTCGTCGAGCTGGTCCAGGTCGTCGACGACCAGCACCCCACCTGCGGGCACGGCCTCGAGCACGCCGGCGACCATGGTGGTGAGGGACTCCCCCGACGTGACCAGGTGCGCCAGCGCCCCGAGCGGGACCGACGCCAGCCCGCGGGCACCCCAGGCCCGCACCGCGGTGCGCTCCGCAGCGAGGACGTCGAGGAGGTGCGACTTGCCGACGCCGGCGTCACCGACGACGAGGACGACCCGGGCGGAGGCGTCCCTCAGCCGGGCGCGAACCAACGCCAGGTCGCGGCCCCTCCCGACCGTTGCAGCGACCATGACCAGATACTAGGGTGACTACCCGTCCGGGCTGGTCCGTTTGAGTAGTCGACACTCAGGACGCCCGGCCCGCTCATCCCTACGGTCGTGCCGTGCGACACCTCCGGACCCTTCTCGCGACGCTCCTCGCGACCGCCCTGGTGGCCGCGATGACCGCTTCACTGCCAGCCGCGCAGGCCACCCTGGCGCCCGGGTCGATCAGCGGCACGGTCGTCGTACCTCCTGGCTACGACCCCCGAGACGTCCAGGTCGGGATCACCCACGCCGGGGCGCCATTCCAGAGGCTTGCGACCGCATGGGCGGACGTCGACGGGCACTTCCTCCTGCCCGACGTCCCGGTCGGCGACTACCACGTCTTCTTCGGCACCTACGAGCGCGACCTCAACGTCTGGCAGGGACAGCCGGCCTGGTGGACCTCCCCCGGCGTGGTCACGGGGACCTGCTGCGCCGACGCCGGTCTGAGCTCCACCGGCATCGTGACTGTCGAGTCCAGCACCGACCACGACCTCGGGTCGTCTCCGCTCCTCACGCACCTGCCGATCCACTCCGTCTCCGGCACCCTGATCCCCCCGCCTGGCCACCAGTCGACGGGCACCGAGGTCGAGCTCTGGTACTTCAGCGACGGCGCCTACAACCGGTGGGGCGGCTGGAACCGCGTCCCCGGTATCCCGTCGCACGTCGTTGGGCCGGACGGTGCGTACTCGTTCGACGTCCTGCGCGGCTACTGGACGTTCGAGAGCTACGCCCTGCGAGTGGTGGACCCGAGCCACACCTACGCGTTCTCGTTCGCCAACGGAGGCATCGACGCGAGCACCCCCGGTACCTCGGGGGACTTCGGCGCCGGCGCGGCCGGGCTCATCCGGGTCCCCGCCACCAACACCGACGTCGAGCTCGGCTCGCACCAGCTGAAGCTGCCGATAGACGGGACCGGCACCGTCGCCATCGCGGGCACCATGCCCGGAGACCCCACCCGTGCCGAGTGGGGACGCACCCTCACCGCGGTCACCGACGTGACGTGGGACAAGCCTTCGGTGAGCACCGGCTTCCAGTGGTACCGCAACGGCCAGGCCGTCGACGGGGCCACCGCTGCGACGTACGACCTAGACACCATTGAGGACGGCTTCGAGACCCAGTTCTCCGTGCGGGCGGTGCCGACCGGCCACTGGGCCGTCGAGGTCCCGATCGAGTCGGCGTCCGTGACGGTCGAGAACACCACCCCGTTCAACCGGGTCCTCCCGCCGGTGGCCGGGGACGCGGTCGTGGGTCGCGCACTGCTCGCCTCGCCCGGCAGGTGGACGCCGACCCTGACGAAACCGGACGGCACGTCGGCCTACACCCACACCTACCAGTGGTTCCGGGGGGACAGCCCGATCACCGGGGCGACGAACCGGCTGTACGTCGCCACCGCGGCCGACTTCGGTGCCCGGCTGCAGGTCCGGGTCACGGCCGACTACCTCAACGTCGACGGCTCCGAGTTCGCCGCCCCGGCCGCGGTCTTCTCCGCGGCGACCGCCGCGGTCCGCGCGCCGGCGGCGCTCGGCCTGAAGGTGTCCAAGGCGAAGCGGCCTCGCCGGGCTCCCCAGCCGCGGACCACGATCGCGGTCACCGCCCGGGTGCTCGGCTCGCCGAGCGCCGGCCGGGTCCGGATCCTCGACGGCTGGAAGGTGCTCCGGACACTGCAGCTCAAGAAGGGGCGGGCCTCGGTGACGCTCCGGCTGGGGAAGGGCCGACACGTCCTCACCGCGGTCTACGTGCCGACAGCCCTGGTCTTCCACGGCTCGTCGCCGACACGGATCTGGAAGGTGCGCCGATAGCAAACGCCCCGGCCCGCTCGAGAGCGGACCGGGGCGTTCGGACGTCGTACGTCAGCTCAGGCGCCGGCCTCGTCCTCGGCCGCGACGTTCTTGGTGCGGTTGGGGTCGACCTGGACACCGGGGCCCATGGTCGTGGAGACGGTGACCTTCTTGATGTAGCGGCCCTTGGAGCTGGCCGGCTTCAGCCGGAGCACCTCGTCGAGCGCCGAGGCGTAGTTCTCCGCGAGCTGGGTCTCGGAGAAGGACGCCTTGCCGATGATGAAGTGCAGGTTGGCGTGACGGTCCACGCGGAACTCGATCTTGCCGCCCTTGATGTCGGTCACGGCCTTGGCCACGTCCGGCGTCACGGTGCCCGTCTTCGGGTTCGGCATCAGGCCACGCGGGCCGAGCACGCGGCCGAGGCGGCCGACCTTGCCCATCATGTCGGGGGTCGCGACGACGGCGTCGAAGTCGAGGTAGCCACCGGCCACCTTGTCGACGAGCTCGTCGCCACCGACCTCGTCCGCACCGGCGTCCAGGGCGGCCTGCGCCTTGTCGCCGTTCGCGAACACGAGGACTCGGGCGGTCTTGCCCGTGCCGTGCGGCAGGTTGACGGTGCCACGGACCATCTGGTCCGCCTTGCGCGGGTCGACGCCGAGGCGCATGACGACGTCAACGGTCTCGTCGAACTTCTTCTTGCTGGTGGTCTTCGCGATCTTGATCGCGGCCAACGGGGCGTGGAGCTCGTCCTTGTCGAACGTGTCCGCCGCCGCGCGGTAGGTCTTGCTGCGCTGCATGGTGTTCCTCTTCTTTCAGGAGATGTGGTTAGCGAGCCAGCGCGGCTCTCCCACGTTCAGTCGGTGGTGACGCCCATCGAGCGGGCGGTGCCCTCGACGATCTTCATTGCTGCGTCGATGTCGTTCGCGTTCAGGTCGGGCAGCTTGGTCTGGGCGATCTCGCGCACCTGGTCCTTGGTCAGCTTGCCGACCTTCTCCGTGTGCGGGGTGCCCGAGCCCTTCTTGAGACCGGCAGCCTTCTTGATCAGCTCGGCGGCCGGCGGGGTCTTGGTGATGAACGTGAACGAACGGTCTTCGTAGATGGTGATCTCGACCGGGATCACGTTGCCGCGCATGGACTCGGTCTGCGCGTTGTAGGCCTTGCAGAACTCCATGATGTTCACGCCGTGCGGACCGAGCGCGGTACCGACGGGCGGAGCGGGAGTCGCGGCGCCGGCCTGCAGCTGCACCTTAACGAGCGCGGCGATCTTCTTCTTGGGAGGCATCGTGCTTCTCTTTCTGATCTCGTGGTCATGACGAGGTGTACGTCGTACGCCTCTGCCACCTGCTGTCGCCCCTCGTGCTCGGGCAACCTGTCTATTGTGCTGCGGTTCTCGTGATCTGCGAAATCCCGATCCTCTGGATTTCGAGACGCGTCGCGCGCCCCCCGCTCCTCGATCTCAGCGCGGGCTTCTGACCGGTCGGAGCAGGCTCCGTCCGATCAGACGCGCTGAATCTGACTGAAGCTGAGCTCGACCGGAGTCTCCCGGCCGAAGATCTCGACGAGCGCCTTGACGCGCTGCGACTCGGCGTTGATCTCCGTGATCGTCGCGTGCAGTGTGGCGAACGGACCGTCGACCACCATGACCGAGTCAGAGACGTCGAAGTCGGCGACCTCGACGGGCTTCTTGGCGACGGCACCGGACGAGGAGGTCGAGGTGCCGGCGGCAGCCGCCTCGGCCTCGGCGCGGGCGACGACCGCGGGGGCGAGCATGCTCTCGACCTCGGACATCGACAGCGGGACCGGCTGGTGGCTGTGCCCGACGAAGCCGGTCACGGACGGGGTGTGGCGGACTGCGGCCCAGGACTCGTCGGTGAGGTCCATGCGGACCAGGACGTAACCGGGGAGAACGGTGCGCTTGACCATCTTGCGCTGGCCGTTCTTGATCTCCGCGACCTCCTCGGTGGGGACCACGATCTCGTGGATGTAGTCCTCCATGTTGAGGGAGATGATGCGGTTCTCGAGGTTCGACTTCACCCTGTTCTCCATGCCGGAGTAGGTGTGCACGACGAACCAGTCGCCGGGCTTCGCCCACAGCTCGCGGCGGAAGACCTCGAGCGGGTCGTTGTCGTCGCCCTCTTCGTCGTGCTCAGCGCCATCCTCGGGGGCCGGGCCTTCGTCGCCCTCGGCCTCGGAGAGCTCCGCGCTGGAGCCGGCGGCCTCGTGATCGTCGAGGCCCATGGCCTCGTCGCTGTCCTCATCGCTGACCTCGGCGTCGAGACGCGGGTCGTCCTCCACCTCGGGGCCGTCGTTCGGCTCGCCGTACTGGTCCTCGAGGGTGGGCTCCTGCTCAGACACGTCCTGCTCCATCACGTTGGGTGCTGCTGTGGTCGATCCGCCAGCCGATCAAGACGACGAGCCGCCCGAGAAGATCTCGAAGGCGAGCTTGCCGAAGGCCAGGTCGAGCGACGACACGATCGTCATCATCACGATCACGAACACCATCACGACGATGAAGTAGGTGACCAGCTGCTCCTGCGTCGGGTAGACGACCTTGCGAAGCTCGGCCACCACCTGGCGGTAGAACGTCGGGATGCTGGTGCGCTTGTGGGCGCTGCCGCCCCGCTCACCGTGGACCGCCTTGCTGTCCGGCACTCCGGTCACACCCTCTCGTACGTACTGCCTCGTTCGACCTGACTGGCCGGTTGACCTGGTTGAGCTAGATCTGGTTGATCCTGCAGGGCACGAGGGACTTGAACCCCCAACCTTCGGTTTTGGAGACCGATGCTCTGCCAGTTGAGCTAGTGCCCTCCGGTGGACCCCACCCCGCCTCGCCCCAGTTCAGGGCGCGGCCGAGCATCTGGCTGATTCACCAATCCGGGAGTCTACGGTCCCCGTGGTCGCAGCACCAATCAGGTCTGCCGCCAGGTTTCGTGCACGGCCCGGTAGGTCCCAACCTAGTCCACCTCTGACACGATGGGACGGTGAGCGAGACCCAGCCCCTGTCCGAGCTGTCCCCCACGGATCTGGCCGCCTTCCGCGACGCCCAGCAGACGGCGTACGACGCCCTGGTCGCGTCGGGCCTGAAGCTGGACCTGACTCGCGGCAAGCCCTCGGCCGAGCAGCTCGACCTGTCCGATGGGCTGCTCTCGCTCCCGGCGACGACCACGACCCCCGACGGCGTGGACGCCCGCAACTACGGCGGCCTCGCGGGCGTGACGGAGCTCCGGGCGATGTTCGCCGAGCTGCTCGGGCTCGAGCTCGACCAGCTCTCCGCCCAGGGCACCTCGAGCCTCACCCTGATGAAGGACGTCCTCTCCTACCTGTGGCTCAAGGGCGGCGTCGACTCCGAGCGCCCGTGGGGCGCGGAGGAGAAGGTCCGCTTCGTCTGCCCGGTGCCCGGCTACGACCGGCACTTCACGCTGCTCGAGTGGTTCGGCATCGAGATGGTGCCGGTCCCGATGACCGACGACGGCCCGGACGTCGACGCGGTCACCGCGCTCGTCGCCGACGACCCGTCGTTCAAGGGCATGTGGCTGGTCCCGACGTACGCGAACCCGACCGGCCAGGTCACCACCCAGGAGGTCGCCGAGCGGCTCGCGTCGATGCCGACCGCCGCCCCGGACTTCAAGATCTTCTGGGACAACGCCTACGCGTTGCACCACCTGACCGCCGAGGAGACCAAGACCGCCGACATCGTGTCGCTCGCGGCCGTCTCCGGGCACCCGCACCGGCCGGTCCTCTTCGCGTCGACGTCGAAGATCACGTACGCCGGCGCCGGCGTCGCGTTCGTCGGTGGCTCTCGCGAGACCGTCACCTGGTTCCACGCCAACCTGGGCCTGGGCTCGATCGGCCCGGACAAGGTCAACCACCTGCGGCACCTGGAGTTCTTCGGGACGCCGCAGGGCGTGCGTGACCACATGGACAAGCACCGCGAGCTGCTGGCTCCGAAGTTCGCCGAGGTCGAGCGGATCCTCGACGAGCGCCTCGGGGGACTCGGCGTCGCGACCTGGACCCACCCGCGCGGCGGCTACTTCGTCAGCCTCGACGTCCTGCCCGGCACCGCCAGCCGGGTGATCGAGCTGGCGAAGACGGCCGGCGTCGCGCTGACCCCCGCCGGGTCGGCGTACCCCTACCGACGCGACCCCGACGACACCAACATCCGGCTGGCGCCGTCCTTCCCGACCCTCGCCGAGGTGACCGGGTCGATGGAGGCTGTCGCCACCTGCGTCCTGCTGGCGGCCGCGGAGAAGCTGCTCGGGTGACTCCCCGACTTGCTCGGCGTCACCACGATGCGTGACCTCCTGAAGCTGCCCAAGGCGCACCTGCACCTGCACTTCACGGGGTCGATGCGGCACGCGACGCTGCTCGAGCTCGCGGCCCGCGACGGCATCGCTCTCCCCGACCAGCTGGTCGAGCAGTGGCCGCCGACGCTCTCCGCTGCCGACGAGAAGGGCTGGTTCCGCTTCCAACGCCTCTACGACGTGGCCCGGTCGGTGCTGCGCACCGAGGACGACGTGCGCCGACTGGTGCGCGAGGCCGCCGAGGACGACGTCCGCGACGGCGGCCGTTGGCTGGAGATCCAGGTCGACCCGAGCGGGTACGGCGCGCGCTTCGGCGGCATCACCGAGTTCACCGACCTGGTGCTCGACGCGGTCCGCGACGCGTCGGCAGCGACCGGCCTCGGGATGGCCGTGGTCATCGCCGCCAACCGCACCCGGCACCCGCTCGACGCCCGCACCCTCGCCCGCCTCGCCGGTCAGTACGCCGGGCGCGGCGTGGTCGGCTTCGGGCTCTCGAACGACGAGCGTCGCGGCAGCACCGCCGACTTCGCGTCCGCCTTCCGGATCGCCGACCGCGCCGGGCTGCTGCTCGCCCCGCACGGCGGCGAGCTGCGCGGTCCGGAGCACATCCGGGTCTGCCTCGACTCACTCGGCGCGGACCGGCTCGGTCACGGCGTCCGGGCCGCCGAGGACCCGGCGCTCCTCGACCGGATCGTCGAGGCGGGGGTCGCCCTCGAGGTCTGCCCGGTCTCCAACGTCGCGCTCGGCGTCTACTCCGACCTGACGTCGGTGCCGCTGCCGACGCTGCTCGCCGCCGGCGCGACCGTCGCGCTCGGCGCCGACGACCCGCTGCTCTTCGGCTCGCAGCTGGCCGGTCAGTACGCCACGATGCGTGCCGCCCACGAGCTCGACGACGCGCAGCTGGCCGAGCTGGCCCGGATGTCCGTACGCGCCTCCCGCGCCCCCGACGACGTCCGGGCCGCCACCCTCGCGGACATCGACGGGTGGCTCGCCACGACCTGACGGTCCAGCACTGACGGCCCGGCCCTGACAGGATGGTCGCCATGACGACCGGCCCCGAGAACCCGTACGGCGAGCAGGAGCCCGGCACCCCGCCGACGCACCAGCCGTACGGCAGCCCGCCACCGCCCACGCCGCCGTACGGGACACCGCCGCCGTACGGCACTCCCCAGGCGCCGTATGGCGCTCCCCAGCAGGGATACCAGCAGCCGGGCTACGGCCAGCCGGCGTACCCCTATGCCGCGGCTCCGCCCACCGACGGGCTCGCCCTGGGCTCGATGATCACCGGCATCGCGGCCCTCGTGCTCTCGTGCGCGTACGGCGTCGGGCTGCTCGCCTCACCGGTCGCACTCATCCTCGGCAAGGTCTCGCTGAACCGCATCAAGCGGTCCCAGGGGCAGCTCGGCGGCCATGGCTTCGCCCTCACCGGCTTCATCCTGGGGATCGTCGGGACCGTGCTGCTGGTCCTGGCCATCATCGCCGTGGTGATCGTCATCGTGGTCGCGATCAACGACCCGGATGCGTTCAACGACAGCACCAGCAGCCTGTCAGGATGAGGCCATGACGACGGGCCCCGAGAACCCGTACGGCGGGCCGCAGCAGCCGCCGTACCAGCCTCCGCAGCAACCGCCGCCGCCCTACGGGTACGGCCAGCCGTACCAACCGCCGGCGCCCAACCATCCGTCGGCGATGACCGCGCTGGTGCTCGGCATCATCGGACTGGCCGGGATCCTCACCTGCGGCGGTGTCACGCTGGTCCTGTCGCCGTTCGCGTGGGCGATCGGCAGCAAGGCGGTCAAGGAGATCGACGCCGCCCCGCCCGGCACCTACTCGGGCCGCGACCAGGCCAACGCCGGCCGCATCACGGGCATCATCGGGACGGTCCTCCTGGTCCTCGGGATCATCGCGGTGATCGCGGTGATCGGCCTGGTCGTCGCCTTCGACGGCAGCAGCTCGACGACGTACGGCGACTACTAGCCCGTCCCTCAGAGCTCGCAGCCGACGAGCACGGGCTCGTTGACCAGCACGATCCCGAAGCGCTCGGCGACCCCGTCGCGCACCTCGCGGGCGAGCGCGAGCAGCTCGTCGGTCGTTGCGCCGCCGCGGTTGGTGAGCGCCAGCGTGTGCTTGCTCGAGAGCGCGACGCTGCCGGTGCCGTAGCCCTTGCCGAAGCCGGCGTGGTCGATCAGCCAGGCGGCGCTGGTCTTGACCCGCCCGTCCGACTGCGGCCACGCGGGAGCGCCGTCGGGCACCGCCGTCGCGTCGACCACCGGGTTGGTGAAGAACGACCCGGCGCTCCACGTGTCGTGGTCGTCCGGGTCGAGGACCATGCCCTTGCCGCCGCGCAGACCGAGCACCGCCTGTCGTACGGCGGCCAGGGGCGCCCGCTCGCCCTGCTCGATGCCGAGCGCCCGGGCGAGCTCGGCGTACGCCACCGGGGCGCCGAGGTCGCCCTGGCGGAGCTGGAAGGTGACGGACAGGACGACGTGCCGGCCGGGGTCGGCCTTGAAGCGGGAGGTCCGGTAGCCGAAGTGGCAGTCGGCGCTGGCGAAGGTGCGCACACCGCGCAGGGTGCGGTCCCAGACCCGCACCCGCGCGATGGTCTGGCTGACCTCCTGGCCGTAGGCGCCGACGTTCTGGATCGGGGTGGCCCCGACCGATCCGGGGATCCCGGAGAGGGCCTCGACGCCCACCCAGTCGCGCTCGACGGCGAGGGCGACCACCTCGTCCCAGCTCTCGCCGGCGGCGACGGTGACCATCGCTCCCCCGCAGCTGGCCTCGTCGGTGGCGTCGATCTCGGCACCACTCGTCGCGACCTCGATGACGGTCCCCGGATAGCCGCTGTCGGCCACCACCAGGTTGCTGCCGCCGCCGAGCACGAGCACGGGTTCACCGGCGGTGTCGGCGGCGACCAGGGCCTCCGTCAGCTCGGCCTCGGTGGTGGCTCGGATCCACCGCTCGGCCGGGCCGCCGAGCCGGAGCGTGGTGTGGTCTTTCAGGTCAGGCACGCAGGACTGCCTTGGGCATGCCCAGGACCTTCTGCCCGTCGCAGGTGACGGTGAGGGCGATCGTGGTGAGTCCGTCCTCCGTCGACTTGGTCTCGCCGGCGACCTCGATGTCGACACCGCCCTCGGCGGGTACGACGACCGGGTTGGTGAACTTGCAGCCGAAGCTGACGACCTCGGCGCCGGGGTACCAGAGCGACACCGCCCGGGCGGCCAGCGCCATCGTGTACATCCCGTGCGCGATCACCCCCGGCAGCCCGACGCTCGTGGCGACCGCCTCGTCCTGGTGGATCGGGTTGTGGTCGCCGCTGGCCTCGGCGTACCTGACCAGGTCGGCGCGAGTGATGGTGAAGGTGTGCGTCTCCAGCGTCATGCATCTGCTCCCCGGTGGACGAGGGTTGCGCTGGTCGTGCAGACCAGGGCCCCGGTCACGTCGGTGATCTCGCTCCTGGTGCCGAGGATGTCGTTGCCGGCGATTTGACGCAGGGAGGTGACCGTGAGGGTCGCGGTGAGCACGTCGCCGGGGACGACCGGGCGCTCGTAGGCGAACTTCTGCTCGCCGTGCACGATCCGGAAGAGGTCGACCGACTCCGCCTCGAGGAAGGCGTTCATGGCGTCGAAGGCCAGCACGATCGGGTACGTCGCGGGCGCCGCGCCCCCGGCGTACTCACCGGCGGTCGCGGCGGCGAACTCGCGGACTTTGGCCTCGGTGACCTCGTGGGGCTGCGTGGGCGGGAACGCCCGGCCGACGAGGGACTGGTCGACTGGCATGAGCCTCAACATAGACGTCGACCCGTCCGAGAGACTCGGGCGGGTCGACGTCGAAGAAGCGGGAGCGGGAGCTCGGTCAGCGGGTCTCGCGGTGCATCGTGTGCTTGCGGTCCCGGGGGCAGAACTTCATGAGCTCCATGCGGTCGGGATCGTTGCGACGGTTCTTCTTGGTGATGTAGTTGCGCTCCTTGCAGTCCACGCACGCAAGCGTGATCTTGGGGCGAACGTCGGAGCTCTTGCTGGCCACGGGAAATCCTTTGGTCGGTGCTGGGTGTCGCTGGGGTCTGTCTGGTAGCGGGAGCGGGACTCGAACCCGCGACACCACGATTATGAGTCGTGTGCTCTAACCGCCTGAGCTACCCCGCCAAACGGGCCGAGGCAAGCACCTCCAGGGTAACCCGGATGGTGCCAAATCCTCTCCCAGAGCCCCTTTACGGAATCGAACCGTAGACCTTCTCCTTACCATGGAGACGCTCTGCCGACTGAGCTAAAGGGGCAACGACGGAGAACTGTACACAGAGGTACGGGGGAACGAGAAATCGCCCTCGAACCACGCTCAACAGAGCGGTTCTGGACCCCTGATCGAGGCCCACGGAGAGGCCTCCTCGAGCTCGAACGCGAGCTCCAGTAGCGTGGCTTCTCCACCCGATCCGGCCGAGAACATCATCCCCTGCGGCAGGCCCGCGGAGGTGGTCGCGAGGGGCAGGGAGACGGCAGGATCGCCAGTCGCGTTCTGCCACGGCGTGAAGGTCACCCACTCCAGGATCCGCTCCATCACGACGTCGTACGGCGCGGTCGGGTCGAGATGCCCGACGAGCGGCGTCTCGAGCGCGAGGGTGGGCGTCAGCACGACGTCGTACGTCCGGTGGAAGCCCGCGGAGACGGCCTGCAGACGACGCAGCCGACGGATCGCCCCGGGGATGCGGTGGAGGTTGCGGCGCGCGTGCCGGTCCAGCCCGAGGGTCAGGTTGTCGAGGTGGGTGCGGTCCCAGGTCGGGCCGGCCGCACGGCGACCGGTGCGCACGATCATCATCGCGAGCATCGCCCAGTAGAGGAGGAAGTCGTCGGGGACGTACGCCGGGGCCGGGTGCGCGGCCTCCTCGACCTCGTGCCCGAGCTCCTCGAGCAGGTGCGCGGTCTTCACGGTGAGCTCGGTGACCTCCGGCGCGCAGGCCCGGCCGAGCCCGCCGGTGTGGACGGCGATGCGGAGCCGCTTGCGGCCGGGCCGAGTGACGTCGCCGATCGGCGGGAGCCGGAGCTCGCGGTAGACGCTCTCGGCCTCGCGCAGGAACGCGGCTGTGTCGCGGACGGAGCGGGTCACGACTCCGTCGGCGATGATCCGGACCGGCAGCTGTCGGCTCACCTTGTCCTGGGCGATCCGGTCCCGGGTCGGCTTGAGGCCGACCAGCCCGTTGACGGCGGCCGGGATCCGGATCGAGCCGCCGCCGTCGTTGGCATGGGCGATGGGGACGGCGCCTGCGGCCACCAGCGCCGCCGAGCCCGCCGACGACGCCCCTGCGGTCCTGGCGGTGTCCCACGGGGACCGCACCGCGCCGAGCCTCGGATGCTCGGCCGACGGGCTGAACCCGAACTCCGAGAGCTGCGTCTTGCCCAGCGGCACCAGACCCGTGGAGAGGTACATCCGGGCGAAGTCGCCGTCCGCGGCCAGCGGGGTGCCCCGGTAGGCGTCGCAACCCTGCTGCGTCGGCATCAGCGCGACGTCGACGTTGTCCTTGACGAAGGTCGGCACGCCGGCGAAGAACCCGCCGCGCGGGTCGCGAGCCGCGGCACGAGCGCGGTCGTATGCGACGTACGCGACCGCGTTGAGCTCGGGCTGGAGCCGCTCGGTCCGGCTGATCGCCGCCTCGACGACCTCGGGGATGGAGACCTCGCCGTCCTGGATCGCGGCGACCAGGCCCACCGCGTCGAGGTCACCGAGGGCGTCGCCTGCGAAGGCGTGGACACGGCTCACGAGCCGAGGTTAGCGCTGGCCTCTCTGCGGCGGGTTTCCCCGGTCGGCCGGGGAAACCCGCCG